>CAXTDB010000371.1:0-4740 GCA_964242045.1 uncultured Leptolyngbya sp.
GATCCAATCGTTTCGCCTGCTCTAGCATTTCAAACAGTTCTGCATCCCAGATAATGCCGTACTTGATTACTTCTGCGATCGCGGCTCGAAACTCCCGCGCTGGCAGTGTTTTCAGAACTTGCGGATCGATCAAAACCAATCGCGGCTGATGAAACGCGCCGATTAGATTTTTGCCGTTGGGATGATTCACCCCGGTTTTTCCCCCGATCGCTGCATCGACCATTGCCAGCAGCGTTGTTGGAACTTGAACCACAGAAATTCCCCGAAGCCACGTTGCAGCGGCGAATCCGGTCATATCGCCGATCACACCGCCCCCTAATGCCACCATGACCGACGATCGCTCTAACCGATTTTCTAACGCCGCATCATAGATTTTTTGCAGCGTTGCAGGAGTTTTGTAGCGCTCTCCCGCAGGCAGAATGCAAGAACTCACGGCAAATCCAGCTTGCGTCAGCGCTTTTTTACCGAGTTTGGGTAAAGCTTGCAGTCGATCGCCAATTTGATCAAGTGAGGCGATCGCGATGTCGTAGGAATTTTGGGGCAGCGAAACGGGAATAACAGACGGCATGATTCGCTCTCAAAAACAGCGTTGACGTGATCTTATCAAGCGATCGAGCTAGATGCGGTGCTGCGTTTTTCTGTATAGTTTTGTTAGGAATCTTAGGAGACAAACTTTATGTCGGCAGTCGTCGCTTATTTCTTGCTCGTCGGTGGCGCGATCGCGCTTGCGTATGCGTTGTTCTTTACCTTCCGCGCGATCAAATTGATTTAGGGTTTTGACATTGGGGCGATACAGCGATCGCCCCAAATTTAACTGCTTAAGCTCTCGGTACGACTTTCAGAATGATCGGGGCATCTGGCACATCCATTGTCACGCGGGATGGAGCCGAGAATGTTGCCGTTGCAGAGTCCGATCGATTCGGTAAGAAAGTCGCTGCTTCTTTCGCTGGAGTCAACAGATTTACCGTCACGCGCTGAGTTTTGATCGCATCGGTGCTGTCAGAATTCAACCACATCACTAGATAAAACTCACCGTTACTTTTTTGCAGCAGCAGGTGACGCAGATCTTTCACATCGCCGCTGAAATAGTAAGACAGTCCCCCACTTGCAGTACTTCCGGGTTTATCATTCAACACGCGAATCATGTTCCGCAGCGCATAAAACGCAGGCTTCGGAGTTCCATCAGCGCGAATAATGCCAAAGTTGTTTTCAGCATCAGGCTGAGGACGCTGATCGAGAAATTCATAAAGGAATGTTCGCTTCACGCCCCGATTGAAAAACTCTAAAAACGTTCGCGGAATGTATTTGGCTGAGACTTGCTCGGTTACGGCTTTGTGCGTAGTCTGACGATCGTTGATCGCATTGTGATACCCAGTTTCGGTTGCGATAATCGGTCGATCTCCTGCGTACTGTTTGGTTAACGGGAGCCAACGTCGATCGAAATCAAATGCTGGAATGCGTCCGCCTGAATAGCTGTGCATATTGCCAAAATCGCTAAACTGAGCCACTGAGCCGACTTTTTCTCCGTTTTCCGGCTGTGCCATCGATGGAGCTAAAACCGGAAGATTAGAAGTCGCTGGGTCGCTTTTGATCGCGCGATACATATCCGCTTGATACTCGCGCAGCCCATCCGGAAAAGATTTGCCTTTGTAGCTCATCGTTCCAGGATTGGCATCCCATTCATTCGGGCCTTCTACCGCTTCCACACCTGGTAATGCCTGTTTGATCTGCTCTACCACGTTATCGGGCGTAATTCCATCGCGCGGGTCCATCACGAGTGTAGACTTGATGCCGAAGGTCGCTAACTTTCGCATCTTGGCATACATATCCGAATTGTTGCCGCCATCTCGAATATGCCGAATGCCCAATTCTCGCAGACGCGGCTCGACGACATCATCGAAGCGTCCGTAAGTGGTGTCGCCATAGCGTAAATGGGTTGCAATGCCCATCGAGTCAATAAACGTATCGGCAGGTTTGGCGCGCTCACGGATTGTATCTGCGATCGCAGAAGTCATCACATAGCTAGTGTTAACAGGCTGCCCCGCAAACACTTGCAAGACATAAGTTCCGGCACTCAAAACTGCGGCAATTGATTCCATCATGGTTCCATCATTGGCAGAGGTGCTAATAATATCTCCCCGCTCATTCAGCAGTTTGAGATCTACATTAGCAGCTAGATTTCCAATACTGACGTTAATCGCAGTAGATTGAGCCAGGGTAAACCGATAAAAATCAGCGAGATTGTCTGGACTCAAAGAATCGTTAATCGGAGTCAGATCGTCAATGTTAATATCGCGCACGTTGCTAAATAAACCTGCACCTTGATTGGTATTGGTGCTGATAAACGGTGACTTTAGCTGACTTTGCGGAATCACTTCCTGTGATTGACTCGGACTTGACCATTGTAATTTTGCGCGGGCATCTCCTCCGATTTCTGCATACTCCACGCGGATGTTGTAGTTCTGTCCGGCATCCAAATTGATTGTAGGATTCAGGTCGCTGGGTTGATCCCAACGATCGATTAACAGTTGATCATTGATCCAAACGCGAATGCGATCGTCTGCGGTGGCTGAAAAGGTGTACGGCTCAGAATACAGCGGCGAAATTTGACCTGTCCAGCGCACCGAAAAGTTATCTGCGCTGGTGGCTTGATTCGGGGCGGATGCGCCCCAGTTAAAGTCGATCGTCGGATCAGTGCGAATGATCGATCGCTGAGTCAGATTCGCATCATTAAAGTATTCTGCTTTCAGTCCTATTGCGCCGTAAGTCGTGGAACTTGCGGCGGCAACAACATTGAGCGATGGAAATAACGTATCGGGATTCGGATCGGCAGTAAGTGCAGCGGTTGGATTTGCAGACAGGCTAAAGCTGCCGATATCCCCCTGCGAATTGGGAGTCGGATCTAACACAATTCAATTCCTCTGTCATTCAACGACAAACTTTGCCGTGGTTCTGGAACGGCGACGATTTTGCACAGTGCTATGCACAGTCAGGAAAGAGTCAAATACAGTGAGACAGCTTCGGAACACACACGCTGTCAGCCAAGAACATAAATATCAAATAAACTCAGCCAGGGAAGGTAGCGCACGATACTAGATTCATCACATTCGACTCGTTAAGCACTCAAAAATCTTTGACAACTCAGTGTTAGGCAGTGAGCTAATGGCTTAAGTAGTGGAACTGTAATGTTTCTAATCTAAGTTTCTCCGTATCTTAGCGCAACTTTATTTTATTTGAGTAATCTTTTTGACTTTCTATCAAATTACTGGCTCTGTGTTTCCCAAAGCGAGCAATCGATCTCGCACACATAAAGCTTTGGTGCTTTCTCTAACTCAGTAGCAAAACGAATGGAATCCTGATGTTATCTTGGATTGGTTCAAGTTGAATCGCGCTGCTCGATCGCTCTTAACTTTTTACCGCAAGTCCAAAAATGTAACGGTTCGCAACGTATAATTAAAGCGAATTGTCGATCACAAGTTAGGTGAACAGACTACATGCGAGTAGCGATCGCCGGAGGCGGCTTAGCAGGGTTATCCTGTGCGAAATACTTAGTCGATGCTGGACACACGCCGATCGTGTTGGAAAGCCGCGATGTTTTAGGCGGATTGGTTGCAGCATGGAAAGATGAAGACGGCGATTGGTATGAAACCGGACTTCATGCGTTCTTTGGAGCTTATCCCAACATGCTGCAACTGATGGGAGAGTTGGACATTCTCGATCGACTTCAGTGGAAAGAACACGCGCTGATTTTTAACCAGCCAGAAAAGCCTGAGACGTATTCTTATTTCAAAGTGCCGGATATCCCAGCGCCGTTTAATGTAATCATGTCGATTCTGAAAAATAACGACATGCTGACGTGGGAACAAAAGATTCGATTTGCGATCGGACTTTGGCCCGGTGTGCTGCGCGGTCAGAAATACGTCGAAGACATGGACAAGTACAGCTTGCTTCAATGGCTAGAACGTCAAGGAATCGGTGAGCGCGTCAGTTCTGATATTTTCATCGCGGCATCGAAAGCGCTAACGTTTATCAATCCCGACGAAGTTTCAGCAACGATTATTCTGACGGCGTTGAACAAGTTCTTACAAGAACGCTACGGCTCGAAGATCGCGTTTCTCGATGGTTCTCCAACCGAAAGACTCTGCCAACCGATCGTCGATCACATCGTGGCAAACGGTGGCGAAGTTCACCTGAAAAAACCGCTGAAGCAAATTTTGCTCAACGCAGATAACGCGGTAGAAGGCTTTCTGATTCGAGGACTCGATGGCGCGCCTGATGAAGTGATCACCGCCGATCGCTATGTCTCTGCAATGTCGGTTGATGTGATGAAAGTCCTGATGCCGCAACCGTGGAAAGCGATGCCGTTCTTTCAAAAGCTCGAAGGCTTAGAAGGCGTTCCAGTGATCAATTTGCATTTGTGGTTCGATCGCAAACTTACCGATATCGATCAGCTTTTATTTTCTCGATCGGACTTGCTCAGCGTTTATGCAGACATGAGTATTACCTGCAAAGCATATGAAGATCCCGATCGCTCGATGCTGGAATTTGTTCTAGCTCCAGCAAAAGATTGGATCGACAAATCCGACGAAGAAATCATTGCTGCCACGATGAAGGAGCTAGAGCGCTTATTCCCGCAGCATTTGACGGGTGAAGATCCTGCCAAACTCCGCAAATACAAAGTTGTAAAAACGCCGCGATCGGTTTACACCGCTTCTCCAGGGCGACAGGCAAATCGACCCG
>CAXTDB010000372.1:0-4724 GCA_964242045.1 uncultured Leptolyngbya sp.
CTAATTCTTGAAAAGAGTTTCTAATGCGATCGCTTGTGCCGCTTGCATTTGTCCATAGCTAAATACATAGGGAACATCGGGCGGCAAGCTTGGAAGAAAGCGATCGAGAACATAAGGACTTCCGTACACTGCGATCGCATAAAGTTGATTTGTATTTAGCAAAAACGTAAACCAATCTTGTGCTGCTTGAGTCAATCCTGCAATTCCACGAAAAGGATTACCTCGGATAAACAATTGCAATACCGTTGGACTCGAATCGTGATTACTTAGATCAATGTAGGGCGTATGTCGATCGACAATTTGAGTTTGAGTAAATCCGAATTGGGCAGGAAACGCGATCGCGGGAGCGGTTCGACCAAGGAAATCACAATCGAGAATGCTATCGATAATCACTACATTGCGACCGACACCAGAAAGAAAATCTAAGCGAGAAGGGTTTGGGTGATGCGATCGCATTGATTGACGCAGCAGTTCAGCGTTGATTGATAGTGCTTCCGGCTGAGCAATTTTCTCGGTTAATTTATTCGTTTCCAAAACGGGTTCGGGTGGATTCTCCCAAGCATGACCTTCTTCAGATGGAATGGTAATTGCACAGGCTTTTTGTTTCGCTCTCCAAAGTCTTTCGACAGATGATTGAATGCGATCGCGAGAGATTCGCCCACTTTCTACTGCTTCACAGACTGCTAAAATCGCTTTATCTGGCTCTAACGGCATCAATAAAATGTCTGCGCCCGCTTCGACAGCTAACACACAAGCTTCTTCTGTTCCGTATCGATTTGCGATCGCGCCCATTACTAAAGCATCCGTGACAACCAATCCCTCGAATCCGAGATTCTGCCTTAATTCATCGGTGAGAACTTTCGGTGATAATGTTGCTGGATAGTTCGGATCGAGAGCAGGAATCTGAAGGTGAGCGCTCATCACCACATCGACACCCGCTGAAATTGCAGCTTTGAACGGGGGAAATTCGATTCGTTCTAAACGATCGCGATCGTGCAAAATCACAGGCAATTCGAGGTGAGAATCGATCGCAGTATCACCATGACCCGGAAAGTGTTTTGCAGTGGTTAAAATCGAATGCTGGTGTGCGCCTCGAATAAAAGCGATCGCAAGTTCGCTAACAATCTCCGGTGTTTCGCCAAATGCCCGCACGTTGATTACGGGATTATCAGGATTGTTGTTGACATCAACCGTGGGAGAAAGCAGCCAATTTAAGCCGATCGCTAAACTTTCCGCTGCCGTAATCCGTCCCATGTGTTCCGCATAGTGACAGGCGAGAGAGAGATTGGTTTTGGCAATTTCAGCGATCGACATCGGCGGCGGAAACCAAGTTGCACCCGAAAACCGCTGCCCGACTCCTTCTTCGACATCGGCACAAATGAGTAAGGGAATCGATGCCCAAGCTTGAAGCTGCTGGGTTCTAAGAGCGATTTCCCCAGCACTTGCACCGAGTAGAATCACACCTCCGACTCCCAAATCTTCGACCCAGTGCTGCAAGGTTGCGGCAGGTGGCTCCCAGATTGGATACTGAATCTCGTGGTCAAACAGAAAGCCTGAAGCTCTCACCACCACCATTTGAGCCACTTGCTGTTGCAGCGTCAGGGTATCAAGATTCGGCAGAAACGTCTTCATCATCGTTGCGTTCTTGGCTGAGTCGATTGATCAACCCTAGAACTTTATCACCTCGCTCTAGCGATCGATCTTCGATGAACACAACTTCGGGCGTTCTCCGCAGTCGAATCCGCTGTCCTAACTCGCTGCGAACATAGCCCGTTGCCGATTTCAAGCCTGCCATCGTTTCGGCTTTGGCTTCCTCGTCGCCGTAGATGCTGACAAAGATTTTGGCGTGCTGCAAATCGCCCGATACATCGACATCGGTAACGCTCACCATTCCGGTTCCCACGCGATCGTCTTTGATGCCATGTATCAGCATTTGACTAACTTCGCGGCGGATGGATTCTGCGACACGAGCCATTCTTCGATCTGTCGCCATACTAATCGTTCCTATAAATACAAAGCTTTGATTCTAGCATTTCGGTCTTTAGACGGGATTTAAGCCCAACATGGCGCGCAGCGTGAACGAGAGAAAGGCAAGTCCACCAATGAAAACCCCAACGAGCGCGATCGCAGTTACGGGGCGTTTGAGCAATGGGGCGAGGGGCGATAAGGCATTAAAAAAGATGCCAAGCGAGAAGCTGATGAAAAAGCGGGGATATTTAGAAATAGTTTTCCAAAGGTCTTGAATCATAACGGTGATTTCCTAAACTCAATTCCATCATATCGAGAACGGGGAATCCGGTGATCAATTACGAAACCTGATCAGAACGGCATTTTTGTAATACTTAAACTGATCAGATCAAATGTATTTTAGGTGTTAAATAAAAACATGATTACTCCAGTACAGTCCCCGGTTTTACCACGTCCGTTTATTAAGTGGGCGGGTGGAAAAAGTCAGTTGATTTCGCAGTACGTTTCTCATTTTCCAGAAAACTATCAGAATTACTATGAGCCGTTTGTTGGAGGTGGAGCAATTTTCTTTCATCTCCAGCCCGAACGATCGTTGCTCATCGATATCAATCTTGAGCTAGTGAATGTGTATCGCTGTGTACGCGATCGCGTCGAAGAGTTAATCGATCGATTAGAGAATCATCATCAGCAACATAGCCCCGACCATTACTATCAAGTGCGCGCTCAGCTTACTTCTTCCGATGATTGGTTCTACGAAGGAAACAATGTCGATCGAGCTGCAAGACTGATTTATCTAAACAAGACTTGCTTTAACGGACTGTATCGGGAGAACTCTAAAGGGCATTTTAATGTACCGATCGGCAGCTATAAAAAGCCTGCGATTTATGATCCAGAAATTCTTAGAGCCGACTCGATCGCGCTTTCTACAGCCCAGATTGAACCTGGATCATTTGCTCAAGTCTTGCAACATGCTCATTGTTCAGAAGACTTTGTTTACTTTGATCCACCTTACTATCCGATTAGTCCGACTAGCAGCTTTACAGCTTACAATCGCTATTCATTCAGTGAAGATCAGCAGATTCAACTGCGCGATGTCGTGACGGAACTCAGCGATCGAGGAGTCAAAGTAATGTTGTCAAACTCTGATTGTGAGTTTGTGCGCGAACTATACAAGGAATTCAACATTCACACCATTTATGCAACGCGCAACATTAACTGCAATGCCGAAAAGCGGGGCAAAATTACAGAAGTACTGGTGACAACGTACTGACCTTTCTAGAGCCTCGATTCTTGCCTGATAGGACTGACGCTAATAAGTAACATCTTGGTTATACAAGGTTCGCATAACAGAAAAGCTGGCAGATTCAGCAAAGGAATCTACCAGCTTCATTCTCAATCAGTTAGCACTTACTTCGACTCGGTGAAGTCAGCATCAATCACATCATCACCACCCGTCGAACCAGTCGAACTGCCTGCACCCGGATCAGCGTCCGGAGCAGCACCGCCGCCCGCTTGCTGGTAGAGGTTTTGACTAATGCCGTACAGCGATTGTTGTAGATCGGTCGTCAGAGTCTTGATGCGATCGAAGTCTTCTTGTGCGATCGCGTCTCTGAGATCTTTGACCAAGCCTTCAACTTTAGTCTTGTCATCGGCAGGCACTTTATCGCCCAATTCACCGATTTGCTTCTCGGCTTGGTATGCCAGCGAATCTGCTTGGTTCTTCAGATCAATGCGCTCACGCCGTTCTTTGTCTGCCGAAGCATTCACTTCAGCATCGCGAACCATGCGTTCGACATCATCCTTCGGCAGAGTCGATGCACCTGTGATGCTAATCGACTGTTCCTTACCTGTGCCCTTATCTTTCGCAGAAACGGTTAAGATACCATTCGCGTCGATGTCAAAGGTGACTTCGATTTGAGGAACGCCACGCGGAGCCGGGGGAATACCATCCAACCGGAAGGTTCCGAGACTCTTGTTATCGTTCGACATTTCGCGCTCGCCTTGCAGCACGTGGATTTCTACATTGCTTTGTCCATCCACTGCGGTCGAGAACACTTCTGATTTCTTGGTCGGAACCGTGGTGTTACGAGGAATAATCTTGGTCATCACACCGCCCAAGGTTTCAACACCGAGAGACAATGGCGTGACATCGAGCAAGAGAATGTCTTTAACTTCGCCCGCCAACACACCCGCTTGAATTGCCGCACCCATTGCGACCACTTCATCTGGGTTCACGGTTTGATTCGGGTCTTTGCCAAGAACGCGCTTCACGACTTCTTGAACTGCCGGAATCCGAGTCGAACCCCCCACTAGCACAACTTCATCAATCTTGTTCTTATCAAGTTTCGAGTCGCGCAGGGCAGTCTCAACCGGAATGCGACAACGATCGATTAAGTCGGCACAGAGTTCTTCAAACTTCTGACGAGTTAGCAGGTTCTCTAAGTGTTTCGGACCGTCTTGCGTTGCTGTGATAAACGGCAGGTTAATGTCTACCTGAGTCACACTGGAAAGCTCGATCTTCGCTTTCTCAGCCGCTTCAGTTAAACGTTGAAGCGCTTGCTTATCTTTACGAAGATCAATGCCTTCGGCACGGGCAAAACTATCCGCAAGGTAGTCTACGATCTTCTTGTCGAAGTCATCTCCTCCTAAGTGCGTGTCGCCCGAAGTTGCGAGAACTTCAAACACACCGTCGCCCACCTCTAGGATCGAGACATCAAACGTACCACCACCCAAGTCAAACACGAGGATCGTTTCGT
>CAXTDB010000373.1:0-4637 GCA_964242045.1 uncultured Leptolyngbya sp.
ACGACGATCGCAGGAGTCGAAGCTAACTGCTCCTTCGCTGCACTGAGATTCGCACCCAACAATCGAACAACCAACTTCGGTAGCGGAATTCCCCGACTGATTCGGAGTTCTTCTTTGTGGCTAATCGCTCGAATCGGAGTTGGAGGACGCAGAAATCTAACGATCGCGCTGGCAATCCGATCGCTCGGAACCGTTCCACCCACAATATTGACCAAGACGACTTTCACTTGCTTGTTTTTCGCTAGAAGCATCAAGCCTTGCTCTAATCGATCGCACAATATTTCCGGTTGCCAAGTGTGATGAGTTTCGCTGCCGATGTTGAGATAATGCAGCAACTTCCCGCCCGACTGACTAATCAAATCCATCGTTGCCATTGTTAAAGCGGCTCCGTTGCACAAAACGGCGATTTGTCCGTGTGGATCGATCGTGGTGAGCGAATCAGGTAAGCGATCGAGAACAAATTTCTGAGGTCGATTATCTAATTCGGCTAATGCAGGATGACGACCCAAAGCAGCATCATTGACCGTAATCTTGCCATCAAGCGCCATGATTTCACCTGCCGCACTTACACCCAGCGGATTGATTTCGACGAGGTCTAAATCTTTGTCGATGAACAATCGGTACATCCGCTCAACAATATCGCTAAACGTATTGATTAGATTACCTTGCAGCCCCATCTTCAGCGCCAAACGTCGCGCATAAAACGAGGAAAACTCTTGGTCGATCACGACATGCTGCATTTCATCGATCGCCGTTTGCACATCAATTCCGCCTTTTGCTGATCCCAAAATCACAGGTCGTCGAATCGATTGATTTAGCACAACCGCAACGTAAAGCTCTTGTTGGGCTTCGTATTTCGCTTCAGCTAGTAGAACTTTGGGATACTCACCCATGATGGATAAGTTGAAAATCGAATGCGCGGCAGCGATCGCGTCGATCGTATTCGCCACAAAACGCACGCCTCCAACCCGACCGCGCTCCCCCATATAAACTTGAGACTTGAGCGCGATCGGATATGGAATTTTGAGCGCTTTAAGGTCGGTTGGTCGTTCGATTCGCTGAGAAGGCAGAACCGGAATTCCGACTTCGCGAAACAAATCTTTTGCCTGATATTCGAGTAAATCCATTACAGGGAAGGCTGACGTTGACGAGTTTTCCAATCCTTGGCGACACGATCGATACCGTAAAATCTCTGCCAAAAGCGATCCACGAGCCATGTCGGTAGCACCTTAGTCATCATGAATACGGTCAAGCCTCCAGCCGTTGCCGCAATATACCGAGGGCGAGGATTTTTAGCGACGATCGCTTTGACGATCACTGCTGCGACTCGCTCCGAACTCCAAGCCTGACTCTTCGTTAGTTTATCCAAGTTTTCCAAATTCTCAAATGCAGCGCGATACGGCGTATTTTTCCCATCGGGCATCGTACTATCAACTTCACGCTCCACCACCTCGAAAAACTCCGTACTCACGGGACCTGGTTCAATCACGCTCACCCGGATATTAAACGGCTCCAATTCCCGCCGCAAACTATCACTCAGCGACTCCAACGCAAATTTAGAAGCGCTATACATGCCGCAAAATGGGAAAGCAATCCGACCGCCAAGCGAACTGACGTTAATAATTTTGCCGCCGCCTTGATCGCGCATTATGGGAATAAATTCTTGAATTAACCCGATTGCGCCGATCACATTCACCTGAAACTGTCGCTGCACGGATTCGATCGGAATTAATTCAACCGGACCCATTTGCCCGTAGCCTGCGTTATTCACCAAGACATCGATCCGCCCAAATTTGTCGATCGCGGTTTTCGCTAAGGCTTTGACTTGTTCGGGTTGCCCCATATCCGTTGCCACGATGAGAACTTCTGCGCCGGATTGACGAGCGCGATCGGCAATCTTTTCTAACTTATCGACACTGCGAGCCGCGAGAACCAGACGAATCTTTGGAAAGCGATCGGCTAAGACTTGAGCGAGTGCGGCTCCAATTCCCGCCGATGCACCCGTAATTAAAACCACTTGAGGCGACACAGACATAAACTAAAGCAATGATTTCTTATGATCAATCCTAGGCTATCCGATTCAAACTTCCTAAAGTCGCCTTCAATCGAAATAAGGGTATCGGCAAGAAATCACCGTGAGATAGTCATCATCCACGGCATAAACCAATCGATTCGTCGCGACCAAAACCCGGTTAAGGTCTCTCAATGCTTCCGGTTTACCAATTCCCTCAAATGGCGATCGGATTGCTGCCTCGATTAGCTTGTTAATTCGCTTTAAAGTTTTCTTGTCTTGTCCCTGCCAATACAAATAATCGTTCCAAGCCTCTTCTGTCCAAGCTGACTTTCTAGTCATTCAACAGAGTTCGCTCTGTTACCTCTCCCTGCTTGAACTGAGTAATCGATCGCTCTAAGTGAGCTGCATTTGCAGGCGATTTTAGAAGATGAACCGTTTCTAGCAAACTGTTGAATAACTCGATCGACATCACGACTGCATCTTCCGCATCTCGTCGAGTAATGATCGTGTAGTCAGCATCTTCTGTAAGATCTAAAACAGCTTTAAGATTATTTCTTGCTTCGCTAAAAGACACAATCTTCATTCGCTTTACACTTGTACCCTTACTTGTACAAGTCTAGCCGCCATCCAACAGAATTGAACCTTTTTGAACTTGTCGCAGTCAAAACAGTATCCTCAAGCGAAGGACAATTCCCAGTGTCAGCGGCAGCAATTTCTTGGATAGGTTCTACACTCCCGGTGCAAGCGAATCCCTCATCGAATCTTCCGTCTGAGCAGTCCGATCGCGAACTGATCAAAGACTGCATTGCAGGTAATACTCAAAGCTTTCGCCGACTGTATCGTCGCTATCAAAATCGCGTGCGTGCGTTGCTGTATCAACTCTGCGATCACAATGCGATCGATGATCTCGTGCAAGAAGTGTTCCTGAGAGTCTGGAAAGGATTGCCGAAATTTCGACAAAATTCCCAGTTCTCGACTTGGCTGTATCGCATTGTCTGGAATGTCGCATCGGATTATCGACAAGCGGCGGCGAAAGGTCGATCGCGGTTGGAAATTCTCACTCAACACGCCCCGAAACAGCAGGACGCGCCCGATCTGATCCAGCTACACTATCAAGATATTGTCATGAGAGGATTAAAAGAATTGAGCTTTGATCACCGCGCAATTCTGGTGCTGCATGATCTTGAAGGAATGCAGCAAAAAGAAGTCGCTGAGATTCTAGAAATTCCTGTTGGTACAGTGAAATCAAGGATATTTCACGCACGCGCGGCAATGCGTCAATTTCTCGATCGTCAAGGAGTCCAGCTATGAATCGATTTCCCGAAGATGACGAGGATCTTACCGAATTTCTTCGTCACCACCGATCCGATCCGCCTGTCGCTTCACCGGATTTAGAGGATCGAATTATGCAGTCTCTACCGAAGCGCGATCGCGTTTCTCGCCCGCTGATTCTGTTTGCTGCGGGGATTGCGGCTTCGTTTATCGGAGTGATGATTGCTCAACCTGTTCGATCGCCGTCTTCAGATCCGGCGACTTTAGAAGCGTTCATGGAAAGTAGCTGGTCAACCGTGATCGATGGGTCATCGACGAGCGACACCAATTCCGATTATCTTGCGCTGGTCAACTTTACTAAAAATTAGGAGTTTAATGATATGTTGCGTCGTGTTGCGATCGTTGCTAGTTCAGCAGTGCTGGTTTTAGTTGGAAGTGCGGCGGTATTGCGCGCGGTTGATTCTCAACAAGCTCAGTCGCCGAGTCCGACGGTGCAATCTCCCACTCCGAATCGTCCCGGAAAAGGCGAAATGGGACTGCTGCGCGAACTCAATCTCTCAGCGGATCAAATGACGAAAATTCAGCAAATCCGCACTCGCTATCGAGATGAATTGAAAAACGATCGAGAGGCTGCCCGCCAAGCTCAACAAGAACTCAGAACCTTGATGGCAGGTACAGCAAATGATGATCAAATTCGAGAAAAATACCGTCAAGTCAAAGACCTCAGAGCTAAAGCCGCTGATGCTCAGTTTAACAGCATGTTAGAAATCCGAAACGTGCTGAGTCCAGAACAGCGACAGAAGTTTGCCGATCGTATGGAAAAACAACGGGGCGGAATGCGCGATCGCCAACCTGTACGCACTCCAGGAGCCTAGAATCAGTCTTCAAATAGAAGTTCTAAGTCGCGATCGCCTTTTAACACCCGCATGATTTCGATCCGATCCGCTAGAACTGTGTAGAAGATAATATAGCCCTTCATGGGCAGTCCTCTCAGTCCTTGACGAAGCCCTTCACAACTGCGTCCCATTTTGGGGAATTGAGCTAAGTAGCGGCATTTCTTCGTGAACTCATCTAGCAGGTTTTCCCCAGCCTCAACGTTTCGGTCTGCGAAATAATCTGTATATTTCCTCTAGATCCTGAATCGCGGCTGGAGAAATAATGTAGCGACTCATGAGGATTGAATCTGACGCTGGCGAAGTCTCTCTTTAAGTTGCGCCACTGCAACTTCACCTTCAACGCCCTCACCTCGCGCCAATTGCTCCGCTGCGATATCGATCTTCTCGCCGACTTCTTCTGCCCATCGCTCATACTGATTCTGTTGCTTGAGCAGAGTCAGAGCAGCAGCAATGAC
>CAXTDB010000374.1:0-4618 GCA_964242045.1 uncultured Leptolyngbya sp.
TATGAAGTGGAACGGCTGCCCCGATCACAACGCGATCGCTCGTTTGTTCAATTTGTTGAAGTTCCGCAACGCCTTCCAGCGAAATTAGAATCGGAAAGGTTTGACGATGATGGCTCATTTCTAAGCCTAAATCGGTTGCACCCGCGACCAAGGTTGCATCTGGATGCTGTTGCAGTAGTTCCAACGCTTCCGATAATTGTGTTGGGCGATAAAACTGCTGTGATAGATTCGTGTATGTGACTGAACTAAGTTCTAAATCTGCTTGCTTTAACTGCTCTGAAAACTGATCCGAGGGCTGAGCATTCGTTACCTGTTGCGCCGCGCGTCGAATCGGCAAATAGCCTGTACAGCGGCACAAATTTCCTTCAACTGAAAAATCATCAACTTTGCCCGTATAGTAATCGGCAAATAAGCTCATGATGAATCCAGGTGTACAGTAACCGCATTGAGAACCACCCGTTTCTACCATTGCGGCTTGCACCGGATGCAGTTTCCCGTTGGCGATTCCTTCCACCGTGACGATTTCTCGATTCGCGATCGCACCCAGCGGAATCAAACAGCTATTCACCGCTTGATACGACGGATTTCCTGCTGGATCACGAGCGACGATCGCCACCGTACAAGCCCCACAATCCCCGTCGCCACAGCCCTCTTTGGTTCCGGTGCGTCGGGTTTGCTGGAGATATTGCAGCAAAGTCATCGATGGCGAGACATTCTTGAGGCAAATCCGATCGCCGTTGAGGGTAAGAAACAATTGATTCTCGATCGCCTGATTCATCATGAGAAGTTGCTAAACGAACAAATTAGATTAATTAAACGACGGCAACTCTGGCTTTGTAAGCTGCCCAACCGCCATAGCTATTAGAAATGTCGGGCAGTTTGTACTCATCAATCAGTGCTTTGGGATACAAGAACGCAGTCACTACTTCGCCATTGTCCAAATGCACATCAGCGGGATACATATTCGGTGGTTCATTTGCCGCGAGATAGTCGAACTGCTCTTGTGTCATTTCGTACACTTCGCCAGGAATCGAAATTCCGCCAGATTCAACTTCGTGAATCGCTGGATGCCAATCGTCTCCTGCGACATGCAGCCGATAGCGAGGTTGAGTCGCCGCAGCCCGGATAAATTCCGCGCCTTGTAGGTTTTGGTGATCGGGTTGTCCACGCAGGGCAGACCCACAAATAAATACACGCCGATTTCCGGGGGTCACTTTGCTCGTCACGATACCAATGCTCCTTGTGTAATGTTATAGAACTTTGAGAGGAACGATCTAGCCGAATCGATTAGGTTAGCAACTCTTCATTTTGGCAGCATTGCATGACCTAGCATTCAGATCTTTTCACGTCGCCACCTCAAATAGATCTCTCTCAATGCCGAATACCCAATCTAATTGTATACAGTATGCTTAAATTCTGTGACAATCAAGAAGTGAGAATCCGCAGCAGGCGCAATTCGAGTCTTTGAAGTAAACGGTAAGATTGGCTCAGTTCTAGGGGAAATGAAGTATGTATCGCTTGAAGGTCATCGTTATCGGTGCGGGAATTGGAGGATTGACAGCCGCGATCGCGCTTTCTCAATCGGGATACGAAGTCGAAGTTTACGAACGCGCTCAAGAACTTCGTCCTCGCGGTGCTGGCATTTCGCTGTGGTCGAATGGGGTGAAAGTTCTCAATCGCTTTGGTATGGGCGAAAAGATTGCGGCGATCGGCGGTCAGATGAATTATATGCAGTACCTCGGCGCACAAGGCGAAGTGATGAATCATATTCAGCTTCAACCCCTGATCGAAGAAGTCGGACAGCGCCCTTATCCGGTTGCACGGGCAGATTTGCAAGCGATGTTACTCGATGCGTTTGGGGGAACGGTGAATCTAGGCTATCGCTGTGTTGAGGTGCAAGAACACGGCGATCGAGTTACAGCGAAGTTTGAAAACGGACACGAAGCGATCGGAGATTTAGTGATTGCAGCGGATGGAGTGCGATCGACGTTGCGGCAGTATGTTCTCGATCGAGAAGTCCATCCTACTTATCGAGACTATGTGAACTGGAATGGACTGGTTGAAGCCGATGAAGCTCTGACTCCAGCGAACACTTGGACGATTTATGTCGGCAATCATCAACGCGCTTCAATGATGCCCGTGGGCGGAAATCGGCTGTATTTCTTTTTCGACGTGCCGCTGCCTTCGGGAACAACTGCGCCACCCGAACTGATTCGCTCTGAATTAGCGGAGCATTTTCAAGGATGGGCTGCTCCGGTTCAAACTTTGATTCAACGAATTAATCCCGAACAGACGAATCGTTTAGAAATTTCAGATGTGGGACCAGTCGATCGAATGGTGCGAGGACGAGTAGCATTACTCGGTGATTCGGCTCATGCCACTTGTCCCGATCTCGGTCAGGGCGGATGTCAAGCGCTCGAAGATGTCTATATGCTGAATCATTTTTTGGTGACAACAAATATCAGCGTTGAGGATGCTTTGAAGCGCTACGAAGCGGCTCGCAAAGATCGCACCCGGTCGATCGTCGAAAAAGCCCGCAATCGTGCCGAAGTCATTCACGGTAAAGATCCTGAAATCACCGCTCAGTGGTACGACCAACTGCGAAAAGAATCTCCAAGCGATGTGACTGGGGCGATCGCAAAAACTATTCTGACAGGACCGTTGCACTAATGCCTTATTCGCTAACTCAACTGAATCAGATGGACCAATCCGCTTTTACCGAAGCATTGGGCGAGATTTTTGAGCAGACTCCCACGATCGCAGCGCAAACGTGGGAAAAGCGACCGTTTGAAAGTGTGGATGACCTGCATCAGAAAATGTTAGCGATCGTCAACGTTATGACCGATGAGCAGCAGTTAGCGTTGATCACTGCCCATCCAGATTTAGGCAGCAAAGCAAAAATGGCAGAAGCCTCGATACAGGAGCAAGCCGGAGCCGGACTCGATCGACTTTCCCCTGAAGAATATGATCGCTTTCACCAACTGAATGAGCAATACAAATCTCAGTTCGGGTTTCCTTTCATTATTGCCGTGAAGAATCACACCAAATCCAGCATTCTTGAAGCGTTTGAAACCCGACTTCAACATTCCCAACCGACTGAGATGCGACAAGCGATCGCTGAAATTTCCCAGATTGCTTACTTTCGATTACAACAGGTAACTGTATGACCCTGACTCCCTTATCTACGGTGCGTTTGACCATTAATCGCGATCGCTTAAATCGCAGCATTGCTGACCTTGCGGCGATCGGCAAACTCGAAAATGGCGGAGTCTGCCGAATTGCGTTCACCGATGCGGATTTGCAGGCAAGGCAACAGGTTCAAGCTTGGATGGAAGACGCAGGCATGACGACCCGAATCGATGCGGCTGGAAATGTGATCGGACGTTATGCAGGCAAGTTCGAGAATGCTCCGGTTTTGGCAACGGGATCGCATATCGATACGGTTCCAGTTGCAGGCGCGTTTGATGGCTGTTTAGGCGTGTTAGCAGGAATCGAAGTCGTCCGAACGCTGCGAGAAAATCACATTCGCTTGGATCATTCGATCGAAGTGATTATCTTTAGCGACGAAGAACGATCGGTGATCGGCAGTAAAGCGATCGCGGGCGAAGTGCATGAAGATCCAGCCTACTACGTGCGCTTAGACGGAACACCGATTCAGCAGTGTTTAACCAAAGTCGGCGGTGATTGGTCGAAGATCGCGACCGCGAGACGAACTGATATTGCTGCATTTGTGGAACTGCACGTCGAGCAAGGTGGCGTTTTAGAAGATGCGAAAATGCCGATCGGTGTCGTCAGCGGTGTGGTCGGACAGTACCGTTTTGCGCTCAAGATCAAAGGTCGCCCGAATCATGCTGGAACAACTCCGATGCACATGCGGAAAGATGCGCTGGTTGCAGGCGCGCAAATTGTTCTAGCTGTGAATCGAATTGCTTTGGACACTCCAGGGGATCAGGTTGCAACAGTCGGCTACTTAACCGTTTCTCCGAATGCGACGAACACTGTACCGGGAGAAGTGGATCTAAGAATTGATTTACGGGACTTGTCGCAGTCGCATTTAGAACAACTGGTCGAGCAGTTAAAAACGGAAATTCGCGCGATCGCAGAAGCAACCGGAACTGAAATCGAGATGCGTCAAACGCTGCACATTCTTCCAACCTTGGCAGCACCAGGAATTATGAACGCGATCGAGCAAGTTTGCCAAGATCTGAAATTGCCACACATGCAGCTTCCGAGCCGCGCGGGGCATGATGCTCAGGAAGTTGGGCGCATCACCGATATGGGCATGATTTTTATCCCCAGCCAAGCGGGAATCAGCCATTCTGAGGAAGAATATACTTCGCCTGAAGAATGCGCCCAAGGAACGAACGTGCTGCTACAAACGTTTTTGCGTTTGGATCAGATGTACGCGCATTGATAAAGACGTGAATTTAGGGTTGTGAATAAAATAAACCCCCTGGGTACGCTTCACGGATTGCTTCGCATCTGAAATTGCGTCTATACAGACACAACCCGCCATCGCGGGTTAAGAGGATGTTTGAAAAGTCTTCGTTCTCGTTTGCAGCCCGCCCTGAAATCAATTTCGGGCTAATCGTGGAAAGTCTACTGAAGTAGACTCGGA
>CAXTDB010000375.1:0-4604 GCA_964242045.1 uncultured Leptolyngbya sp.
AAGTACCTGATCGCATTTCCACAGAATTCTTAGCAGAACACGGATATTTCTAATTCAGCGTTTCCCGGTGACGATATAAGCGACGCGCTTGCCAATATTGGCAGCGTGATCCGCCATGCGCTCTAAATGGCGAATCACTAACACTTGCAGCACGATTGGTTCGATCATGCCTTTCACGTCTTGTTGTCGAGCGAGTAGATTGTAGAGTGTTTCATAATCCGAGTCCACAGCATCATCGCGCTGGCGCACATCTAGACCGGATTCGGCATTCAGATCTGACAGCGATTCTAAACTTAGCGCCAGCATTGCCCGACATCGATCGAACATTTGCCGAATCTGACCCATGTGCTGCGATTCGGGATAAGGAAACAACTGAACTGCGACATCGCCCAGATTTTTCGCATAGTCGCCGATTCGCTCTAGGTCGCGAACTAACTGCATTAATGCACTGAGTAATCTTAAATCCTGAGCTACCGGAGATTGCAGCGCGATCAGATTAACGCAATCAAGTTCGATTTGTTTGTAGAGACGATCGATTTTCTTATCGAGTTTGCTAATCTGTTCAGCAGCGACAAGATTGCGATCGAACAATGCTTCGCGCGCCAAACAACACGATCGCTCGACCAGTGCCCCCATTCGCAACACATCCCGCTGAATTCGTTTAATCTGACGATCAAAGTGAACCCGAATCGGTTCTTGACCCTCTGGTGGGTTTTTATAAAGCATTGATTCTGAGAAATCTGGGAGGAACGGTCGCTCGAACGCTTAACTATAACAACAGAATTTCCTGGTGTCAGGTGTTGTAAAAAACGTTTCTATTCTTTTTCATTCTAGAGCGATCGAATTCTGAGATGATCCTGTACCCTATAGACTTTCCAACCAAATTCCCTACCACTTCTAGAATTAAAGATGATCGCGAACCTTATCTCGGCAAATCCCGCTATGTTTTCTTCCGAAGACTCTCTCAATTTGGCATCGTATTCTCAAGGACACAGTTTATTTGCTCAACTTAGAAGCCGCTTTCCTCAAGGGGCACTCGTTTCAGAACTGGTTCAAGTGCATGACGGTCAGTTCGTGGTAAGAGCGATCGTGCAAGTGGGAACAACGACGATGGCGACCGGAATGGCTGCCGCTGAAAAGATCGAAGTCGCAGAAGATCGAGCGCGGGTTCGGGCGATGGAAGTGTTAGGAATTTCCCCAACCGGGGGAGCAACGACGTTCGATGTGTCGGCTCGACCCCTTGCGGGTAATTCGGAATCGATGAGTGAACCGCCAAAAGAAGTCGAGCCAAGTCTTTCAGCAAGCGCGATGCCTGATATTCCGTTACCCGCAGTTGAAGCGATCGTTCCTGAAGCCAGTCTGCCCAAGAAAGCGGTTCGCAAGAAAAAAGAAGAACCGCTCGAAGTTGCTCCTCCCGATTTACTAGCGTTTCCAGGGTTGGATATGCCGGAGATCAAATCTGCACCGCCAGAATTTACGCGCGAACCTGTGATTGATTACACACCGGACTTTGAGGACGATGAGGCGGAACCTCCTGCCCCAGAGCCGATCGATTTATCCGACGCGATCGCGCAAATTGGTGCGGAAATCGAGCGGATTGGCTGGACAAAGAAACAAGGTAGCACTTATCTTCAAGACACCTATGGCAAAAAAACCCGCGCCGAACTCGATGAAGATGAACTAATCGAATTTCTGCACTACCTGAAAGCGTTGCCGTCGAAAGGACAAATTCCCTTCTAAACCCTATGCCGTTTATTGCTGCACAGCCTTATGAGTACGAGCTACCGATCAACACAGAGATCGCTTTGATTGTGATTGATATGCAGCGCGACTTTCTCGAACCCGGTGGATTCGGTGAAGCGTTAGGAAACGATGTCGGGCTTGCAAGCTCGATCGTTCCCACCGTGAAGCGCTTACTCGAAGGCTGTCGATCGCTCAATCTACCAATCTTCCACACGCAGGAAGGACACCAGGCTAATTTATCAGATTGTCCAAAATCGAAGCTTAAACGAGGTCGGGGAGAGTTAACGATCGGCTCTCCCGGCAAGCTTGGAAGGATTCTAATCTTAGGAGAACCTGGTAACGAGATTGTTCCAGAACTTGCCCCGATCGCTGGCGAAGTCGTGATTCCAAAACCCGGAAAAGGTGCGTTTTACAATACTGACCTAGAAATGCAATTGATTGCGCGAAACATCACGCATTTACTGATTGCAGGCGTAACGACTGAGGTTTGTGTACAGACAACGATGCGCGAGGCAAACGATCGTGGATATGAATGCTTGCTCGTTGAGGATGCAACGGAGAGCTACTTTCCTGAATTTAAGCAAGCGACGTTAGACATGGTACGGGCACAAGGCGGCATTGTGGGATGGACAGCAACAACCGATCGCGTATTAGAAGGATTGCGATCGATGAAAACCGCTGGACGATGACCTTACAAAATTACCCGGCTCTTTCTAACTGAAAGAGCCGGGTAAGAGTCCGGTTCCCCTTCTCCCGAACTGGGAGAAGGGCAAAGATTTCGGAATGAATCCAAATTCCTTAGCTAAAGCGACCCGCGACATACGAGGGCGACAGATCCGACCAAGATTGTTTCACCAAGTCTGCATCTGCTTTCACGCTACCGAGGTAGTTTCCAGCAGGCAGCGACGGATAACGCTTGTACGGAACCACATCTTCGCCGAAGTAGCGCAAGTACTCTGCACTACTCACCATCGCATCAACCGCAGCCTTCAAGCCTTGACCCGCCAGAATCTTGTTGTATTCGCGGATTTCAGCTTGAGTTGCAGGCGCACGACCAAGCAAGTGGCGGAACAAGAATTCAATCACTTTCGTATTCGGGTACGGCGCATAAAAGCGACGGACGTAAATCTCTGAGCTTGCCAAGGTCTTGACGAATTCTCGCACCGAGATTTCACCATTGCGAAGCTTGCTTTCGAGATCCGATCGCTTAAACTGACTCGGCACTTGTCCGCTAAACACATCCATCACTTGAACGTAAATAGCATTGATCACCAGTTCCGTTTCGTTCTGGCTCATGCCTGGATTCATTCGATAGATGCGCGCAGGTTTGCGCCGCGTCGTTCCGACTCCGACTTCAACCGATTGACCGTTACCGTTGCTGAACGACTTGCCAAGTTGAATAAACCGAGGCTTGCTGCCGTCAGCGACGCGCTCTTGAGCGGCAATATCTTCGATCGCGGCTGCGGTCAATGGCATTTGTGCCGCATCCATACGCGCTTTCGTCGGCGAGAAGCTTGGAATCTCGACCTTGTTGTTTTGCTTGGTGAGCTTGTTGTACAAGGTTTGGGAGTTCGGGAAGTTCGCGGCGGGCAGCGTCAAGAAGCGGTTGTACGGAACCACATCTTCACCGAATGCTTCACCGTATTCTTCGCTGTTCACCATTTCGGTGATGAATGCTTTCAAGCCTTGAGTCGCCAGGATCTTGTTGTACTTGCGAATTTCCCCTTGATCGAGCGGCGCGCGTCCCAAGAAGTGCTTCGTTCCCAGTTCGATCACTTTCGTGTTCGGATAGGGCGTGTAGAACTCCTTGATATACAAGCCAGAAATTCCTAAGCCGATGATGAATTCTTTGAGATTGATTTCACCATTACCGAGTCTGCTTTCGAGTCCAACGAATTCGTTTTGAGCGACATAAGGTGCAATGTCGCGCTCGAACACTTGACGATAAGCTGCTCCGATCACGGTGTTGAGGTTCGCTTTGTCGTTGAGTTGCGTTAGCTTGAACACCTTGGTTTGTTCGCGCTTCTTGCTCACCCCTTGATTAATGCGGAAATCAAGATCAGGCTGAGTTCGCAGTCCTTCAGCCGTTCCCAATTCCACGAAGCGAGGAGTTTCTTCTTTCGTGACCTTCGTGCCTTTATCTTGAATCGAGCCAACACGAACGGTTCGGAGTGACACACCAGCCGGAGTCAGATAGCGCTCATACGGAACGGTATCTTCACCAAAGGTCTTGTTGTATTCTTCGGTGTCAAGAATCGCATCGATCACCGCGAAAACGCCTTTCTTCGAGCAAATATCGAAGTATTCGTTAATTTCTTGGCGACCGTAGGTAGGACGACCCAACAAGCGACGGTGAATGTATTCGATCGCTTTCGTCACATACAGTTTTTCCCAGTACAAACTGCGGAACAGCGGCGATTTTGCCAAGCGACGGACGAATTCTTTGACAGTAATTTCGCCGTTTTCGAGCTTGATTTCATCGAATTTGAGGCGCTGCCCTTCGTACACATCGCGTCCAAATACTTGCAGATAAGCTGCTTTGATCACTGCTTGAGTGGAGCTTTCCGAGAATTTGGTGCTGATGCCTTTTGTACCGCCGGATTTTTTCGCAAACGATCCCGTGAAGCTCGGACTTTGATCGTATTTGAAGACTTTCGGTCCTAAGGTTCCTGGAGCGACACCTTGAGCGCCCGGATTGCTCAATTGGTTGTTGATACCCGGACCGCGATTGATCAGAATCCGGCGAGTATCTTTGCCGAATGGAGCAGGGCGAGTGCTGGGATTCTTAGTTTCTTTCGGGAAGATTGCACCAAATTGAATTTCTAGCGGATCGTTTCCAGAACCGTAAACGTGCTGATCCG
>CAXTDB010000376.1:0-426 GCA_964242045.1 uncultured Leptolyngbya sp.
TTATGACTTACACCAATGCACAATTGCGGAGCATCCTCAATGGTTTGAGATACACGAATTTACATGAAATGACGGATGCAATCTTTCCGTTGTCGATCGAGGACAGCCCTTTAACGAATTCACCCTTTGTACTGGCAATCCAGAAGTTCCAATTGGATCATCAGCTTGAAGTCACTGGAACGCTGGACTCAATCACCTTGACCACCATTCAAAGAGTGATGCAAACCTTACTCAGCGACCTCAATCAAACCAATCATACTCATATTCTTCTCGATCGCCCCGTGTATGACGCAACTACGATCGCGGTGGTCAAACTGGTTCAACAGCGACTTCCAGCGGATGACAGCCTCTCATTCAATGCGAGCAGCACTAACGCAGCGGCAAGTGCAAAGCTTAAAACCGCAATTTGCCGCCACCAAAGATCCG
>CAXTDB010000376.1:436-4603 GCA_964242045.1 uncultured Leptolyngbya sp.
GCTTACAACCGCTTGCTCACACCTCCCAAAATTTCGCGAATTCAATCTTTCTACATCACGGTGATGGCGATTGGTAGGAGAATTCATCTATCTGCCTACAAGTTTTTATTGATTGCCGCTCCCTTGGACATCTCAAGGGCGGTAGCAGAGAACGATACGTTCCGTCACTCGACTCAATCAACCACTTCATCTTTCAGTTCTCCATACTTAATCAGGTTAATCCCCATGCACAACTGTCCTTGCTATTCTTACCCGCTGTTGCGACATTTTCAGCGCCACCAAATCTACTGGTTTTGCTCACACTGTTGGGCAGCGATGCCGATTCTACCTGAAGCAGCTTACAGCACTAAAGCGTGATACACACAAACACTCAAATAGGAGAAAATTATGAAAACACTACTCAGACGATCAGCATTACTATTGGGTCTATTCACAGTTGTTTCAGCCCATTTTGGTTTACCTGCTGCTGCGGACTCAACGGCTGATCTGATCCTGACGTTGAAATGCCCGAACGATTACACTGTCAATGTTTGGAAGCGATACGGTTCAGGCGAACTGCTCTACCGTGGCACCGGATTACTGGGTGATTTGAGTTTGGGCAAGGGCACGAGCAACAGCACGGGATTAGCGCAAGTGTACAAATTTAAGCATGGCAACTATGAATATCAGGCACTAGGAGGGCGCAGGGATCATCAGGGGCAAGGCTCGTTGACGGTATTCAAAAACAGTCGCTCGATTCTCAGTCAAGCCTGCACACAAGAAGGATAAACAGCAGTATCCATAACTAGGAGAACGATGATCAGACTGACCTCACTTCAACGCTGATCCGAGTATGCTGAGTGGTTACGATCGAACGAGTGCACAGCGCTGGTATTCCGCTTCTGAATTGTCCAAACTTCCTGGAGTGCCCGCTGCTCCTCACAACGTTACGCGCAAAGCCAAACTCGAAGGCTGGAAATCACGTCCACGTCAAGGGCGCGGGGGTGGCAAAGAATATGCTTTTGATTGTCCTCCTAAGCAAACCCAACAGGCACTCATTGAGAAGAATGCTCACGAAGCTAAGGTCACGCCTACTGACGTGCATCTAGTAACGCCGCAAGTGATCTTCAGGAGTAAAACGACGATCGTTCAGCGCACCGATGCTTGGTTAGCGATTCTCAGAACTTACGAAGTTTGGGGCGAACGCCATCATCTTCAGACTGTGCTGGAGCAAGATCTTGCATTCGTGCAAGCTTATCATCAGCAACACCTAGATTTACCCGATTGGGTGTATGCCTCTATTCCCAAGCTCTCGCGCACCTCGCTCAAGACGAAGCAAAAGCTGCGGCGAGAAGCCTCGAAAATCACAGCCCTCGGTGGCAACTATGGGCATCGTCGCGGTAAGGGTAGGATTGATTCAGATGCAGAACTACAAACGGCAATTAAAGCCTGTCTTGCTGCCGGTGGAAAGCACTGGGGCGCAAGTCAAATCTATGACATCTTACAGCTTGAGTTTGGACTTGATCCAGCAGATTGTTCGCTCGGACAATTACGAGCGTGGCTCAGACAGTTCCGTACTACTCATCCGCAAGAGTGGGCATTGTACATGAGTCCGGATCGGGCAAAGGGATTGATCAGTCCCGCATTTGGCTCAAGATCACAAAATGTCTTCCGACCGAATTACGTCTGGGAAATCGATACGATGCGGGTGGATGTCGAGTGCCAAACTGAAGTAGCAGGCGCAGTTCAACTCGCACGGGCGTTTGTCGTGGCTTGTATTGATGTCTTTACGCGACGAGTCATTCTGCACGTTTCAGAACAGACTGATGCAGAAGCAATTTGTTTGACGATCTCAACTGCAATTCTCAAATGGGGTGTACCGGAACACATCCGCACCGATCACGGCAAAGAGTATCTCAGTCTTCGGGTTCAGCGCTTTCTGGTAAATCTAGACATTGAAACCGAAGACTTGCGGTGCTTGCCCGGACATCCTGAACAAAAGCCGTTTGTCGAACGCTTCAATCGCACGTTTCAGCATCGCGATTTGGTGAAGAGTCCTTTCTTTGTGGGACATAGTGTGAGCGATCGCCAAATCTTACGATCGTCAGAGAATCGTCCTGAGATTGAATTAGCAATGTCGATCGATGAATTTCGACGCTGGTGTGATTTGTGGTGCATTGAGTATGAGCAGCGTCCCCACGGACGAGCAGGAATTGGACTCGAAGGCAAATCTCCGCTCGAAGTGTTGGCAGAAGCGATCAAGCAGGGCTGGGTGCAGCGCACCATTCAAAATCCGCGCGAACTCGACTTTCTCATGATGGCAGCACCTGGGAAATCAGGGCGGCGAAAAGTTGGACGACAAGGGATTTCGGTTGGAGGGCGGCTTTATGTGGCGGCAGAACTAGCAACATGGATTGGCAAAAGTGTCTATGTTTGCTTTAATCCACGAGAGCCGCGCACCATTTACCTTTATACCAGTGCTGAATTGAGTCAATTTATTGGCTGTGCAGTCTGGCGGGAGTCCGATGACGTGGATTTAGCTCAGGTTGCGAGTCGAGCGAGACATTTGTATGAGACCTTGCTGCGATCGGTCAACCAGATTCGCAAACGTGGAAAAGCACTTCTTCGTAAACTCGCTGCTGACCCATACCTACTGATTGGTCAGACGGCAGAAGCACTGGAGCAAACGATCAATACTCAACTTCACAACTATCCTGCGATCCAAGCAGTAACGGCTGCGATCGCGACAGTTGAATCTACCTCAGACACCGAAATATCAACGATCGATCTTGAAGCTTATCATCGAGAACTCAAGCGATTAGAAGCCGAAGCCCAACAGCAAGCAATTCAGCAGGAGCATCAGCGATCGTTACGCTATCAGCTAGAGCAATGGGTTGAGCGGTGGCAACAACAGCAACCTTGCCCAGAATTAGAACCGAGTGAACTAGGAATCGTAAAACAACAGTTCAATTCGACTGAAGGGAAAGGCTTTCTTGCTGCGGTAACGACTTCGCCGCTCGAAGAACAGCGATTCTGGGATTGGCTCAACGGGAAAACGATCGTAACAAGTGCGATTGTCGATCGTCGTTCTTTGCTCGAAACGGCACTCAAGCAATGGCGCAACGATCAAGACATTCCCAGTCAGGATAAACAAACCCTGCTCGACTACGTTCATCAACCTGAAGGATTGGGCGTTCTGAGAGCATATACCAATTCCTCAGAAGAATATCAGTTTCAAACTTGGCTCGGTGCATCAGGGTGAAGGTTCAAATTGGCTCATCGCAATTCATTTTAGGATCAGTACCATGCGCTACAAGATTGTCACCACGAAAAACATTGTTAGTTTATCAAGCGGCTTTCAGGAATCACACAAACGGGAAACTGGAATTCCGAGAATGGGCTTGATCTACGCACCCACAGGCTTTGGTAAAACGACTGCTGCTGCTTGGCTCGTCAATCGCGAGAACGGGGTATATGTGCGAGCCGTTTCGCTCTGGTCGCCTTCAACCATGCTGATGGCAATTCTGGCAGAACTGTCGATCTCGCCGCCACGGTATCCTGCCCAGATGTTGCAGGCGATCGTCGATCAATTGAAACTAAGCCAGCGTCCGCTCTTTATTGATGAGGCAGATTATCTGTTTCAGAACTCGCGCATGATCGATGCCGTGCGAGATATTCATGATTTAACTGGACTTCCAGTGTGGTTGATTGGGTCACAAAAACTCGAAAAACAGCTTGCCCGACGCAAGATCATTGCCGGACGCATCTCGCAGTGGGTGAATTTCTTGCCGTGTGATCTCGAAGATACCCAGAAGATTGCTCAAGAACTGTGTCTCATCGAAGTGCAAGCGGATTTGCTTGAACAACTACACAAAGCAGCCAAAGGAAGCATTCGATTAATCACGGTCGGACTCAGCCGCATTGAAGCGGTTGCCCGCATCCATAAATGGGACAGCATCAATGCCACGCAATGGTCAGGGTTGCCTTTTTTCTTTACTCGGCAACTGGACTATCAAGACGACTAAAGCGCGATCTTATTCTCTTCGCCACTGCAATATCATGAATGTCAAACGTCGATCAAAGGATTGATCGGTGTGTTTTTATGCACGCAATTGCCAAGTGAGATTCCCACTTGGATCACGATCGAGGAGCGCATTGTTGAGCCTGGGTACTGGGGGCAATTTGATT
>CAXTDB010000377.1:0-4602 GCA_964242045.1 uncultured Leptolyngbya sp.
GTTTTACTGAAATGGAAAGGGCACGAATCGCAGCGTTAGAAAACCGACGATCGCACACCCGATCGAGAATCCCAAAACTTTTAACCGCCCTTGCCAATTTCCCTCGATCGCCCAAAGCAGCAAACTCGCGATCGTCATCAAACTTCCCAAGATCGCCGCAGTGCCTCCGATCCAAGCCATAATCAACCACACGATAATCATCGTCCCTCCTCAGATGTACGATCATCCCCCAGTAGTACTACCCCAGTGGCGGATGGGCATTTTGTCAAATAATTGTTATCTTCTTTAATATCAAATACGAATTTCGGATTAATTCACGGGAATCCTCCGAGAATCAACCCAATTCGTTCAGGATAAACCCCACTGACATTTCAGTCATGGAATCCTGTAGTCGGTCTACTCTCTTTCACTTGGAGTGTAATTTGTATGAGTCAATCTGTAGAACTTTCCTTGGAACAACAATTCAGCATTCGCTCGTTTGAAACCCAGGTTCAACAAATGAGCCGTGAACAGGCCCAAGAATTTCTTGTAAAACTGTACGAACAAATGCTGATGCGCGAAACGATGTATCGTTACTTCCTGAAACAGCAATGGGGTCTAGAACCAGACTCCCCGATGCTGTAACGTCTCCAAAAGCACGGGCGACCTCGAACTTTTGCTTGGTTCTGAAGCATTGGAAAAAAGCAGGGGCGTGGGGCGTTCAGCTAGCTTCACTTGATAAAACTCGCAGTACGCTTGCTACTTTTTCGATCGCGTTCATTCGCTCAATTTGGTTGAGTGCTTCGCGGAAATTCCCTTCCTGAACTTCATGGGTCACCACCACGATTTCAGCGGCTCCCTCTCGAATCCCGACTTGCACTACGGATTCTAGGCTGACCTCGTGATCACCAAAACAAGTCCCAAGTTTTCCAATCACTCCTGGATAGTCTCGCGTCAGAAACCTTGCGTAGAACCGCGTCGAGAGTTCTCGCATTGGCGCGATCGCACAATAATGCTGGTGCGAACAAGCCATCAGCGGATCGAGCGTCACAGATTCATTGGGCTGAGATGCACGATCGACTTTCAAGAGTGCCGCAATATTCAGCACGTCTGCGACAACTGCACTAGCGGTCGGGCCTGCTCCTGCTCCGCGTCCAAAAAACATCACCTGCCCGATCGGATCGCCTTCGATCAGAATCGCGTTGTAGACATCGTTGACGCTGGCTAACGGATGCGCTTTCGGAACGAGCGTTGGATGAACTCTCACTTCAAGTTCATCGCTCGATTTGCGTTTTGCGATCGCTAACAGTTTAATCACGAATCCGAGTTTCTCGGCATAAGCAATCTCGATCGCGCTCACATTCCGAATGCCTTCGCAGTAGACTTCCGGTAATTTAATTCGTCCGCCAAATGCCAGAGATGCCAGAATCGCAATTTTATCGGCGGCATCCATTCCATCGACATCGGCAGTGGGATCGGCTTCGGCATATCCGAGGTTCTGGGCATCTGCAAGAATTTCCGTAAAGTCGCCGCCTTCAAGCTGCATCCGCGTCAAGATGTAGTTCGTTGTGCCGTTGACGATTCCGGTTACGGCATTAATTCGATTGGCGCAGAGCGATTGTTTTAGCGGTTCAATCACTGGAATTCCGCCGCCGACCGCTGCTTCGAGGAGGACGTAAACGCCTGCTTCGGTGGCTGCGGTAAAGATTTCATCTCCGAATCTCGCGATCGCAGCTTTATTGGCGGTAACGACGTGCTTTTTGTTTGCGATCGCTTTTAACATCAGCGATCGAGCGGGTTCTAATCCGCCCATGACTTCGATGACAATATCGATTTCGGGGTCTGTCACAATCGACTCTAGATCGGTCGTGAGTAATTCGGTAGGGACGATTCGGGGTTTATCAATCGATCGTACTCCCACTTTATGAATGACTAATTCTTGCAGCAACGGGTGACGCTGAGCCGGATCGCGAAGAATCTCAACTGTTCCAGTCCCGACCGTTCCCAATCCCAACAGACCGACTTTAAACGCCACAGCTTTTTTCCCATCACAACAGATCTTCAATTTTATGGGAAGGCTGGCATTCAAGTGAAATCATGTTTTTGAATGGGCACTTTGCGGAATGTACTAGCTGCTTATAGAATGAGACCTTGCAAGCAACTTAATTTAATGTGGGAACGCAATGGCAGAGACACTCTTCTTTAATGCCCTTCGAGAAGCGATCGATGAAGAAATGGCAAAAGACCCGACGGTTTTGGTGATGGGCGAAGATGTCGGGCATTATGGCGGCTCCTACAAAGTCACAAAAGATTTATATAAGAAGTACGGGGATTTGCGATTGCTCGATACGCCGATCGCAGAAAATAGCTTCACTGGAATGGCAGTCGGAGCCGCGATGACCGGATTGCGTCCGATCATCGAAGGGATGAACATGGGATTTCTCCTGCTGGCGTTCAATCAGATTGCGAATAATGCAGGTATGTTGCGCTACACATCAGGTGGGAATTTCAAAATTCCGATCGTAATTCGCGGTCCTGGTGGAGTAGGTAGCCGACTCGGTGCAGAACATTCTCAGCGGTTAGAAGCGTATTTCCAAGCCGTTCCTGGATTAAAAATCGTTGCGTGTTCGACTCCTTACAACGCAAAAGGCTTGCTGAAATCTGCGATCAGAGATGACAATCCGGTACTGTTCTTTGAGCATGTTTTGCTTTACAACTTGAAAGAAGATTTGCCGAGTGAAGAATATTATTTGCCGCTCGATAAGGCTGAAGTCGTGCGAAAGGGTAAGGATGTCACGATTCTGACTTATTCGAGAATGCGTCATCACGTCATGCAAGCGATGAAGACTTTAGATAAAGAAGGGTACGACTGTGAAGTGATCGATCTACTGTCGCTTAAACCGCTCGACTTTGACACGATCGGAGACTCGATCCGCAAAACGCATCGTGTGATCATTGTGGAAGAATGTATGCGAACCGGGGGAATTGGTGCGGAATTGACGGCATCGATTAACGATCGCTTTTTCGATGAACTCGATGCGCCTGTGTTGCGAATGTCGTCGCAGGATATTCCGACTCCTTATAATGGAACGCTTGAAGCTTTAACGATCGTGCAACCGCCGCAGATAGTTGAAGCCGTTCGGAACATGGTTCCGCTGAAAGTGTAGAAGGTGAAGCACGATCGATTTCAAGCAGTTCTCAACTCCTCGTAGATCGATCGCCGAATCATCTAAAGAAGTCCTCTTTTTGTTGCCGAAACCGTATCAAATGCAACGTCCTGCAAAGAAAGCGCTATCATAACCTTTGTCATAACAGGATCGAGTAATGGGACGGCAACGAGGATTATTAATACTGATTTTGGTGCTGGTGCTTGGCTCGCTCTACATCGTCTTCGATCAGAAGCATTTTCCAGCACTATTAGGCTTGGACTTACGCGGCGGATCGCAGATTACGATTCAGGTCAAGCCCGCCGGAGACATCAAAAAAATTACCTCGCAGCAGCTAGAAGACGTGCAGCGAGTGATCGAAGGTCGGATTAACGGATTGGGCGTGTCGGAACCGCTCGTTCAAACGGCTGGCGAAGATCAGATTCTCGTCCAGTTGCCGGGTGTGAGCGATCCAGAACAAGCCGAGCGCGTTTTAGGTGGAACCGCCCAGCTTGATTTTCGCGCCCAAAAAGCCGGAACCGAAGCGAGACTGCCGATCGAACAAACGATCCGTCAAGATCTGGTCAAAAAGCAAGCCGAACTCCGCAAATCCGGAGATGCGAAAGCGATCGCAGAAAATCAAGCCGCGATTAAACGCAGTAACGATGCGATCGCGGCTTTATTTGAGCCTCCTGCACTTGTGGGTAAGAACTTAAAGAACGCTTTCCCAGAATCCGCACCCGGCTCGAATGCGTTTAGCGTGGGACTCCAGTTTGATCAAGAAGGCGGCGATAAGTTCGCTCAACTGACGAAAAGCTTAGCGGGAACAGGTCGATCGCTCGGAATTTTCCTCGATAATGGCTTGATCAGCTATCCGTCCGTTGGTGCAGAATTCGCTCAAACCGGAATTACAGGCGGAGGAGCAACGATTACCGGACGTTTTACCGCTCAAGAAGCCACCGATCTCGCTGTGCAATTGCGCGGTGGAGCATTACCACTTCCGGTCGAAGTCGTTGAAAACCGAACCGTGGGTGCAACCCTCGGACGCGATAGTATTCAGAGCAGCATTTACGCCGGGGTTGCTGGCTTACTGCTAGTGCTAGTTTTCATGATTGTCTATTACCGACTGCCTGGCATAATTAGCTCGATCGCACTAATCATCTACGCGCTACTCACTTATGCGGGATTTAAGCTATTGGGTGTCACCCTGACACTCCCCGGAATCGCAGGATTTATTCTCAGTATTGGGATGGCAGTCGATTCCAATGTCCTGATTTTTGAGCGCACCCGCGAAGAACTCCGGGCAGGTAAAACGCTCTATCGCTCTGTAGAAGCTGGCTTTTTCCGCGCCTTTTCTAGCATTCTCGATGGTCACGTAACCACCGCGATCGCTTGTCTTGCCCTGATTTTCCTCGGCTCAGGACTCGTGCGCGGCTTTGGTGTGACGCTGCTGTTAGGCGTTGCCATTAGTATGTTT
>CAXTDB010000378.1:0-2216 GCA_964242045.1 uncultured Leptolyngbya sp.
AAAGCTTTTGGAGATTCCCGGCTCAGTAGAAGTTTCGCCTGAGACAGCAACCGATGAGAAATTGAAGTTGTTGCGAGATCGCGGACTCGATCGAATCAGCATCGGTGTTCAGAGCTTCATTGATAGTGAAGTTCTCGCAACACAACGCCGCCAAACTTCCGATCAAGTCAAAGCTGCTCTGACTCGAATTCGAGAAGCGAACTTTCCCACATTAAACATTGGCTTAATTTATGGACTTCCAGGACAAACGGTAGAAACTTGGCTTCAGTCGCTCAAAACTGCTTTATTTTTTCAACCGGAAGAACTTTATCTGTACCCGCTCTATGTTCGTCCGCTGACCGGATTAGGAATCAGCGATCGAGAATGGGATGATATTCGCCTTGCTTGCTATCGTACGGGCAGAGACTTTCTCAAATCTCAAGGCTACACTCAAGTTTCGATGCGAATGTTCCGATCGAACACTGCGCCCGAATCTTCTGCTCCTGTGTATTGTTGTCAAGCGGATGGCATGATTGGCTTAGGGTGTGGAGCGCGATCGTACACAACATCTTTGCATTACTCGAATGATTACGCAGTGAATGCTAAAGAGATTAAAACTATCATTGAACAATACAACGATACGGAAGATTTTAACATTGTGAACTATGGCTTTGAATTGGATTTAGAAGAGCAGAAACGCCGATTTATCTTGATTTCGGTATTATCAGAAGAAGGATTAAATGTTGCAGCTTACTGCGATCGCTTCGGTTCAGAACCATTACAAGACTTTCCACAACTCAAAGAACTAATCAAGCTTGGTTTAGTAAACAATGATTGGAGACTAACAGAACTGGGACTTGAGCGATCAGATACGTTCGGCTCTTGGTTATTTTCGGATACTGTGCGATCGAATATGTCAACCTATTCGCTGAAATAACAATGCACCTCACGATTCTTTATCGCGGTTCACTGGTTAGCTGTAACTATGGTTGTGAGTATTGTCCGTTTGCCAAACGTCACCAATCAGCGGCGGAACTGGCGATCGACAAACAAGACCTCGATCGATTTGCTACTTGGATCGCTGATCATCCCGAACATGACTTTTCGATTCTATTTACGCCGTGGGGTGAAGCGCTGATTCACTCTGCCTATCAGCAAACCCTCTCAAAGCTTTCTCACCTTCCAAACGTTCGCAAAGTTGCCATTCAAACGAATCTCTCTTGTGATTTGAACTGGATTGATCAAACGAATTCTGAAACATTTGCGCTGTGGACAACCTTTCATCCTGAATGGTCGAACCTCGATCGCTTTTTAGAAAAGTGCGATCGCTTAATGAGTCAAAACATTTGGTTTAGTGTGGGTGTGGTTGGATTTCCGAAGTTTAGAAGTGCGATCGCAACTTTGCGCGAAAGACTACCTGAGAAAGTTTATCTCTGGATCAACGCAGTCAAAGCTGAACTTCCAAATTTAGCAGCGGACGATCGCGCTTTCTTTCAATCGATCGATCCACTCTACGAATTGAATACAAAGCACTATCCAAGCTTAGAAAAATCTTGCCGAGCAGGACGATCGATGATTTCAGTCGATGGCAAAGGAACAATTCGCAGATGTCATTTTATTAAGGAAGCGATCGGGAATATATACGATCGAGACTTTGAGAACGTTCTATTTGAGCGACTTTGCAGCAATGAAACCTGTCACTGTCACATTGGCTATGTTCATCTTGATGATTTGGAGTTAGATAAAGTATTTGGATCGAGACTGCTAGAACGCATTCCTATCACCTATCAATCAGCGGAGGTATTTTGATGTCAGAACAGCTAGATCCCAAAGCAACTGATTTGATTATGGGTGAAACAGTACCGCCACCGATCAATGCAGTGGTCTTGGGCGGAATTTCAGGGCTAAAGGCGAGATTTGAACAAGCCGACATCGAACAAAAACGAGCAATCCTCTCAGAAGCAATTCGACACGGTGAGGAAGGTGTCGCCCTGCTGTGGCGCGGATTGGAAGATGATGAACTGAAAGTGCGATGGCATTCCTACTTCTTGCTCAAATCAGCAGGCGTGACCTCCCCCGAATTAGCGCTTGGCATTCCGATGAGAGTGGGCGATCGAATTTTTGGAGTCTACCGCTCATCAGTAGCGTATGGAGATGAAGGGTATTACATTAATTGTTCGGTCAACGACGAAGAGCCAGAAGAGTGGGAAGAAGATAAACCCAATTTTTATCGGGTT
>CAXTDB010000378.1:2226-4582 GCA_964242045.1 uncultured Leptolyngbya sp.
ACAGAAGATGGAAAAGAGTTTATTTACGTTTCCGATGTTCCCGAATACGACGAAGCGACATCAGAATACGCTTACTACCATCCAAATCTTGTTCGTTTTTGTATCGATCGGACTATAGCAGAAGAAGCTGCACGAGCAGTATTTCGCGAGCTTTTTTCGGCTCTTTATTGTGAAATTTATGAAATTGGTGACACTTGGAGTACGCCCGATATCGATTTAAGAGCATGGGTGAGGACTAACAACATTACAGTTGATGCCGTCTTGCCCGAAGACCGAGTAGACTGGGGCGATTCTGAATGGCAATATCGCTGCTGTGTCCTGATGAGTTTGCAGAAACAAAAGCAATTCGACTTGTTGCGTGAACTATGGAACCAACTCCGTTACCAGCCATTAGGATTTGTGTATGAGCATGTGATTGAGTACGATTGTTATCTCCAGCTTTCAAACCATGACGCAGCAACCTAACAACACTGATGCCGTCTTAGGTAATCAAAATTTATCAAACAGTCTTGTACTGGGCGGAATCGAGGGATTGCGACAACGATTCAAGCTTGCATCAACAGATCAGAAAATTGATCTGTTGATTGATACGCTGAACTATGATGCAACTGGGACTGATCTATTAATTGATCTGCTAAATGATGCTGAATTGAAAGTAAGAATTACGGCGTATGAACTGCTGGCGCTGATTGGATCGGAAAAAGCAAACGCCGCGATCGCACCAGGAATTCGCTTAAATCCAGGCGATCGCATCTATCACGTTTACGAATCAATCATTGGATATGACGATTGTTGGTACTATTTGATTGATTCTCTCGATGCAACTAATGAATTTGAACTAGCAGAGTGGGGATCTCCTAAAATTGTTTCGTCCCACCTACGCAAAGAGAATGCAGAGGCAGAAGCTTTGATGCGGCATCGAAAACTGATGCAAGACTGGGATTTGTCAGATTTTGGGTATCGTTCGGGTTCTTATCGAGAGGGCTTTGAGTTTGATCAATGGCTTCGAGAGTATCAAATCTTTGATCGACAACCGCACGAAACGGTTATGGACTTTTTAGAGCGCCTTAGAAAGATTTTTGAAGCAACGAAACGAACTGATCTGTTAAACCAGCTTTGGCAAAACTATCAGAAACCAGACTTTAACATTGATACATGGTTTCGATCGTTGAATTTTACAGAACAGCAGTTTGATGAAAGTTACTCAGAGTTCAAACAAAGAATTGCTAAAATGCTGAAAGGTTGCCAGTTTGATCAGCAATTAGGACAACTTTGGATCGAGACTGTGGGTAGGTTTGCTTTCGTACATGAAGAAATGATCGTAGAAACAAAACACATCGATATCTCAAAGTTTCACTTGTAAGAGAACTTGAACAATGACACAACCCGATTACAACGCTGTATTAGGAATGTTAGGACTGAGCATTACCGCGATCGGGCTTCGATCTCTCCCTGATTGCTTCACCATTTTCGACCAATTGCGTCAACCGCTTCAGCTTGACTTTCTCGAACTCGCGATCGGTTCTCACTGCGATACCGACTCCGATTACCCGAATGTTCCGCTAATTTTGCACGATTCGTGTCTTTATCGCAACGGCTTCCGCTGTCGTCTAATGCTAAATCAGCCTCGAAGCTGGAAACCTTACGCGGAATTTGCTGCAACTCACAATGTCACTGCGCTATCGCTTCATGCACCGTTGCGGAAAGACTACGATCGACTTCAACTCGAAGACGCGCTTAAAGCGATCGAACAAACCGTTCAAGTTCCCGTATACGTTGAAGTGATGCCTTCACCGGAGTACTGGTGTTCCAGCGTTGATACATTAGTCGATCATTCGCTGTTACTTGATGTATCTCATGTTTTGATTTGGCATCAAGGTGATCAGCAGCGAACTGAGCAGACTTGTTTAGAGTTGATCAATGTCGATCGAGTAAAAGCAATTCACCTCAGCCACAACAACGGTCGCGCCGATGCTCACGATTTAATTCCCACAGATACTTGGTTTGCACCTTATCTATCGGATTGGAAAAAGAACTATCTAGTCACTTATGAGAGCTTGCCTGAAGCACAAGCCGCTTATGAACGATTGGATAAACATCGGCATCGTCGTTAGATCAAGAACCTCGATCGCATAAACACCGCAAAACTCGCAACTGTCGCTACCACTTGCACAATATCCAGTGAGCTATCAATTTGTTGTCGAAGCTGTCTCATTTTCTGCACATCTGCATCAGTGCAAGCAATGTTCTGTTTGAGAATGGCTAATCGCGCTTGAGAAAATACAGTCATTGCTTGATCGCGTTCTTCTTTGAGTTCGATCTGCTCGTCAAAATCTGCCTGCATATAGCGAATTTC
>CAXTDB010000379.1:0-4581 GCA_964242045.1 uncultured Leptolyngbya sp.
AACTCGCCCAAGTGATTTTCGATCGGCGTTCCGGTTGTAATTAATTTGAATCCGCCTTGTAAATTCATTGCGGCTTGCGATCGCTTGGTCGCAAAATTCTTGATCGATTGCGCTTCATCGAGAATGATCGTTTGCCATTCCAATTTGGCTAACATTTGCGCTACATCATCTTGCTGAAGCAATCCATAACTGCACACGAGAATGTCAAACGGCTGGAGTCGATCGAGGATTTTTTGTCGATCGCCGTTTCCAAACTGCACCACATTTAAAGTGGGAGCAAATCGCTCGACTTCGCTAATCCAGTTAAGACAAACCGAAGTCGGGGCAATTACTAGAGTTGCTCCGTTTGCTGCACGAGTGAGAATTAGCGCGATCGACTGCAACGTTTTCCCCAATCCCATACCATCCGCCAAACACGCTCCTACGCCCCAATGCGCCAGTTTTGCCATCCAGCGAAAGCCTTCGATTTGATAATCCCGCAGTTCTGCCTGTAGCGTTGACGGAACGATCGGATCGAGCGCTTCCACTTCTTTCAATTTCTTGATGTGGTCTTGCCAATGTTTGTCGGCTTCGAGTTCTCCGACTTCATCGATCCAATCCTCGATCGCGACTGCTGCTAATGGATGAAACCGTGTGCCTTTTCCATGCGGTTCTGCGATCGCTCTGAAGTCATCTAACCGTTTGCGAAATTCCTGCGTCAACGCGAGAAATTGACCATCTTCTAATCGAATAAATCTGCTCTGCGTTTGACCCAATAATTCCAAAAGTCGCTGCATTTCCAGCACAGAATTCTCATCGAGTTTGACTTCACCACTTGCAGCAAACCAATCGCGCTGACGTTGAATTTTAAGCTGAAAATCTCCGAGTCCAACCTGTTTGCGAATGCGGAACTTCTCACCTTCAGGATGGGAAATGATCACTCGATCGCCTAATTCTTGCAAGTCAAGCAGCAATTCTAAACAGGCTTCCGGGTCTTCGATCCACCATTCCCCGTCTTCTTCTTCGTAATCGTCTAACGTGCGGCAATCTGCGATCGCGCTTTTCGCGAGTTTTCGTTCCTGTTTCAAATCGCGTGTTGTTTGCAATCGCTTTCCGTCCACTTCGGCAATCACCGTTTCGCCACCCATACCGGGACGATAATATGATCCACCCGTTGCAAACGGACGCACTAACACCGCAACTTTTAGCCCGGTTCCCGCAGGCAGTAAATGAACGTTTGGAGTCGGATCAGCGGGCACTTCTTCGGCACTGATACCACCACCGATATCAGAATGCACCGTGACTAATCCCGAAATGGCGTGAATTGCTGCGAGGACTTGATCTTTGGCGATCGCAGGCACATCCAACTGATTTTTCGATCCCAAAATCTCAGAAATCCGGCGATGCTCCGGAGTCATGTCGATCACTTTTAATCGCGTTGGACTTTCTTTCACCACCACAATGCTTTGATTCTCTTTTGGCGCAGGTGAGAGTTGCAGCGTTAAGCGATCGTTCTTGCCTTTTTTAACGATTAGTTCCGGTTCGCCTTTAACAATCTCGATACGAGTGTTCGTATCTTCCCAGAATACGTAAGGATGACCCACGAGCGCCGCGATCGCGCGTTCTCCGAACTTATAATCCATCTGCCCGTAATAGCCATACGGCGAAGCTTTCAGTTCTGCACAAGCTTTGCGATCTTGGTCGGTGAGGTAAGGAAATTCGTCGATCGATTTATCAAGCCGTTTGAGCGCAACGTTCCGACCTTTACCCCATTCACCTCTGGCATTGAGTGATTGTTCGCGCGGTTGTAGTAACCACTGATTCGAGAGCAATGTAACAAACCACGCTAGACGCTGTTTCGTATCGGCTTTAGTTGGTTTATCCGGTTCTTTTTGTAAGTTCACCAGTGCATTTAAGCACAGTTCCCAAGGTTCTTGCGATCGCAGTAAATCGATCATCGGTCGAATGTCAGTCGAGGTTCGCAACTGTTCTGCAACATCACCAAACTCACTGCGAGGTTTGATTTTTGCTAAAAGTTCCGCAGACTCTAGCGCAATCCAGTGATAACCAGCCGTTTTTGTCTGTCCATAGAATGTTTCGAGTGTGCCATACAACAATCGCTTCGATCGGGCGGTATCTGTCCAATAGAGTGCCAGTGAGTTGAAAATCGTTTCAAGGCTGTGCTGATTGCGATAGGGAGCAAGATTGAGAATCCAATCTTTTTGAGCAATGTCACCTTGTTGGAGTTGAATCACTTTCTCTAAGGTTTCATAAGTCGAACTAAGCCAGTGTTTTGCTTGTCGAGCGATCGCAGCATAGCCCTTAGCTTCACTCAGTCGTGCGGGAGAGCCTTCTTTGATCAATGCCAAGATAAAAAACAATCCGGTGATCGCTTGAAAGTAACCTTTGCGTTTTCCGGTTCCTTTTCTAAGTGCATTAAGCGCGATCGTGAATTGCGCGATCGATGATTCCGCATCTCCTCTGAGAATGTTCAACCATCCCCATAGCGCTGCACCACTATCCCGGTACTCTTTAGGGAGCTTTTCTAGAACCGCTTCAGCTTCGGTTAGTTGTCCTCTTAATAACAATTGTTCTACAAGTAGTAACGGTTGCCAATTGAACTTAACAGCTTCATTAGCGCAGTCTTCTCGTAGCAACTTGAAAGCTTCATCTGCTGGAATTAGATGTTGATAGGAATAACCGAGAATGCCAATTAATGCAGATTGATAGATATCAGACGATAAAGAACGGAACCAATTAGGATCAAAGGGATTGCTGCAAATATCTGTGAGGACTTCATCGATCGTAATTTTCTGTTTCTGATGCGTGTATCTGTAATAGTCCTCGAATTGCTGAACGACAAATTTGATATCGTTCTTATACACACCAATCCGAACTTCGCGCAAAAATTGCCGCTCATTCGTGAAATATCTCGGTCCTTTTTGCCCGTAAGTGTGAATTGGCAAGTGTGTATTTATTGCCTTGACGATCGTATCGAATTCTCCAAGTTCAACTGCTTCACGAGTTGCAACTTCAACGATTAACGGATTACACTGCGGACCTTGACCGGAATTTTGAATCAAGAACTCATCTTGAAGTAAGCGATCGATATGGGACTTCACCCCCGTCGTGGTGTATGCCTTTCCGGTTTTGTCTTTTGTGCCTAGCGGATTAAAACAACTCAAAAAAGTAGTCCGACTAATCGGTTCATAAACTACCGAAAAGACGCGCACGATCTGACGTTTAAGCGGATCGAGTTTTCGGTAGCCTTGAATCAATTGAGTTTGTTCGGCATCCATCGGCGTTCAATCTGAAGAAAACGGATGCCAATAAGGATAGCAAGAAAGCTCGACCTTAAGCAGATTCGGCATAGACGATCGCAGGAACTCGTTTATAAGCAGGCGTTCCCGATCGCGTTTCGATCTTGGCACTAAAAATCACATTTACTTCCGGGTAAAACATCACCGCTGCTCCTTGTCGCACTGCCCCATAGATTACGGTTGTGTCGCAAATACTTTTTAGTGACAGACGAAGTATCTCGTTCGCGTTCCGTTAAACGCTAACTCCCAAGAGTTCTTCGATAAACTTCGCTTGAGACACACTCTCCCCTTGGCTGATTCCTTTCACTTGTCCTTTGCGAATCATACTCATCTCTTCGATGCCTCTTAAAGTTTGTCTTGCCGTATTGAATGACCCGAATCCCATCATTGGCTTTGTCAGTCGCTTGATGTTGCGGTGATCCTGCGATTAGGATTGTTATTCATGTATTCGCTCTGGCGCAATTCTGTCTCTGCTGCCAGCGTTTCATCTGCTTTTAAGGCTTCGACTGCCACCGGATAAGCTGCATTTTTATCGACGGTGATTACTCGCGGCGCTTGAGTATGCGGCGACTTCAGGACTTTGCGGAAAAATCTTGCGGCTGCCTTGCCATCCCGCTTTGCACTCAGCATAAAGTCGAGCGTGTTGCCCATCGAATCCACTGCTCGGTAAAGATACTTCCACACTCGCTTAACTTGGATGTACGTCTCGTCCACTCGCCACGAATCGTTGGTCGGCTTTAGATGAGGACGAATTCGTTTGTCCAGTTCTGGAGCGTAGCTCAACACCCATCGGTGAATCGTGGAATGAGCCACTTCCACCCCTCGCTCTCCCATCATTTCTTCTAGATCTCGATAGCTTAAGGGATAGCGACAATACCACCGCACATTCAGCACGATGATCTCCGGCAAGAAATGCCGCCACTTAAACAGAGATTGAGATGCCATTTAGAATGAAGTCAGAGAATATTAAATCCTTCAACCCTACCATTCTTGCGACACAACCCCGCCCAATACTCAATCACAGGCAAACCGCCGCCGATCGCGTCCGCTTTTTCATTCTTCTGGTTGAACGGCGGTTCAGGCTGAATATTTTGCTGATTGGGATTGAGAGAAGGTTCAGAAGTCATCGTCGATCGCTCATTCAAAGGAGTATTCGGACACTACCCTAAATTTGCAAACCGAAGAATACCCTGGAGACAGATTTGGCTGAATTGCTAACCAGAATTCAAGAGCATTCAGATTGAGAACGATCGCTGACTAAACGACAGCCCATTTGCATTAG
>CAXTDB010000380.1:0-4545 GCA_964242045.1 uncultured Leptolyngbya sp.
ATCGAAGTGCATCTAACATTCCCATTGTTCCGTGCTTTGAAGCGGAATACGGGCTCTGATAGGGTAGCGATCGACGTGCTTCAACCGAGGTGATATGAATTAATGATCCGCGTCCTTCTTGTTTAAGCAACGGTAATGCAACCATCGCGCCGTAGACTTGACCCATTAAGTTCACATCGATGACGCGCTTAAACTCTTCGGGTGTAATGCGATCAAAGGTTGAAAACAATCCAGTAGCGGCGACGTGAACCCAAGTATCGAGTCTGCCAAAACGATCAATCGTTTTATCTCCGATCGCTTTGACTTGCTCAAAATCTGCCACGTCTGCGATCACTGCGATCGCTTCTCCACCGCGCTGATGAATTTCTTCAACTAAGCTTGCTAAGCCTGCTTGACTGCGAGCCGCAACCACGACTTTTGCGCCACGTTCCGCAAATTTCAGCGCAGTATCGCGACCAATACCGCTCGATGCTCCCACAACTGCAACGACTTGTTGATTAATCGGTTTTAAGTTCATTGTTCTAAAAATAAATTAAAGGTCTTCATCATTTCTACGATCTGCATAATCTTCAGAAGAAGAAGGCTCAAGCTCCCATCGGCGATCGTCGCGTCCTTCTAAAATTTCATTCGTGTGCAGATAGTTGTAATCACTCATCTCCAAACCGACTGCGCGCCCCAACTCATCCACCACATCCATGTCCGGAGTCATTGCAGTACCACCCACCGATTCATCCCCGACCGCATTGGCTTGCTCGTAGTTCGCATCGATATCGCCACCTGTTAGATCTGGGGAAGCTTCGTTAAACTCGCTGGCTCGATCGCGCATCGTTCGACCGCCGATCGTATATCCTGGCATTTCTGCTACTCCGGTTCCATACGACTCGGTGTATTCTTGCGGAACATCGCCGTAGTCTTCTTCACCTTCTTCGGGGTCGTCGTCTGCCACATCGCCGCCCAGATTGTGTAACGCTGCCTCTAGATCGGCATCATCAGAGATATCTTGATATCCTGGATCGTTTTTGCTGTAAGTCATCGTGTTCTCCCGCTCTTAAGGCATCGCACTTCTGTAACTTAACGAATTGCAATCAAACCCAACTCTTCACCTAGAAAGTTTCCTGATCCATCCCAAGAGAGAGATTTGCTTCTGTCATGCGAGTGAGGAGCGATCGAGCCTTTCTCCTTACTGTATAAAGAGCGATTCAACCGAAGATAGGTCTAGACACAAGGGAGAAGCAGCAATGGTGACGGACACGCAGCCGAAGCGGGTTGCAATTTTAATCGAGCAAGGGGTTGAAGATGCCGAATTTCAGCTTCCCTACAATGCGCTGAAAAAAGCGGGAGCCGAAGTCGTAGTTCTCGGTTCGCGTGTGAATGAAGAATATAAAGGAAAGCAGAACAAACTAACGATGACGGCAGACGCGACCACGACGGAATCGATCGCGACTGATTTCGATGCGGTGATCATTCCAGGTGGTCAAGCCCCCGACAAGATGCGAACGAACATGAAGACCGTTCAGTTTGTCGAAGATGCGCTTGAAAACGGTGTGTTAGTCGCATCGGTTTGTCACGGCCCTCAAGTGCTAATCGAAGGCGATATGTTAGATGGCGTTCGGGCGACCGGATTTCGGGCGATTCGCAAAGACATGCAGAATGCAGGCGCAGAGTTCGTTGACGAACCTTTAGTGATCGATGACAACCTGATTACCTCGCGTCGTCCCGGAGATTTGCCGATTTTTGTCACTGCAATTCTTCAGCAGTTAAATCTCAGCATTCCCGATACTACGCTGCCTCCGATTAGCGATTTAGATGCAGGCTGGTGGAAGCTGGGCGAAGAATGGGGTGGCTCTAGCAAAAGCGAAATTGTGCAGGCTCTCAACACTGCAATTCAAGGTGAGCGCTACAGCTTAGAAACCTTTCAGCACTATTCAGACAATGCTCCGGATGATGCGATGAAAGAACTGTTCCAAGAGATTTTGCAGCACAAACAGCAACATCTCCAACAGTTAGAAGCAAGACTAGCCGTGTTTAACGAAAAGCCTTCGCTTCCGGCTGTCGTGAGTAATCTTTATGCGGGAATCAAAACATTTTTCCAAAATGAGCAAACCGATGTCGAAATCTTGCGACGTGCATTAGGCGACTTGCAAACCGGAGTGGTTGATACCTACAACCTCCGCAACAAGCTTACTGATCCAGCAACGGTTGAAATCTTGGATCAAATGGAAGTAACTTTAGCAAGAGACGAGCAGCGGATTGCAAATCTCTACAAAGACCGATTGGGCGATCGCGTTCCCCAGTCTCCCAAACCCTCTAGCCGTCCTGCGACCACAGGCGCATAAGTTCTATCAGAAGTCGAAGGTGAATGTTCGACTTCTGAGTTTCAACCCCAACGTAAGGCTTTATGGAAACTGAATCAGACAAAACAATTAATTCCTCTGAGGCGCAGCCGCAATCGATGACCGACACCGAGAAATGGGCATCGGTCATCGGTGGTAGCGCGATGGTGCTATTCGGATTGCAGAAACGATCGCTGCGTGGCATCTTAACCGCGATCGCGGGCGGTGGACTTGCTTATCACGGTGCAACCGCTGAAAAGAGTCTGACTGATAAAGTCAGCGATGCCGTCGGACTAGATAAAGCGTTGAAAGTCGAAAAGACTGTCACGATCGATAAGCCTGCTGAAGAGCTTTATAACTATTGGCACGACTTCGAGAACCTGCCGACCTTTATGAAGCACGTTAAATCGGTAACAGTGAGCGAAGGCGGAAAGCGATCGCATTGGGTGGCAAACGCGCCTTTAGGTCAAGAGGTCGAATGGGATGCGGAAGTGATCAAAGATGAACCGAATCGATTGATTGCTTGGGCATCGATCGAAGGTGCAGATGTGGATAATTCGGGGTTTGTGCGGTTTACTCCTGCACCGGGCGATCGCGGAACTGAAGTGAAAGTGGTGCTGGAATACGAGATCGCAGGCGGCAAACTCACCGCAGCGTTAGCCAAACTGTTTGGTGAAGAGCCAGAACAGCAAGTCGGAGACGAACTTCGTCGCTTTAAGCAATTGATGGAAGCAGGCGAAATCGCTACGACTGAAGGACAACCTCGCGGTCAATGATCGATCACTTACACGATTAATTAACAATGAAAGCTGTATGTTGGCATGGCGCGAATGATGTCCGCGTCCAAAATGTTCCTGATCCGACGATTCTGAATCCGAGAGATGCAATTCTCAAAGTGACAGCCACAACAATCTGCGGGTCAGATCTGCACATCTATGATGGTTACATTCCCTCGATGCAGCCTGGTGATATTATTGGGCACGAGTTCATGGGGGAGATCGTTGAAACCGGGCGCGAAGTTAGGAAGCTGAAAAAAGGCGATCGCGTTGTGGTTTCTTCGATCATTGGTTGTGGTCAGTGTCATTACTGTTCGCACCAGCAATGGTCGCTTTGCGATAACTCGAATCCGGGTGGCGCACTCCAAGAACCTTTATTTGGCTATAGTACGGGTGGAATTTTCGGATACTCGCATCTGTTCGGTGGGTATGCAGGCGCACAAGCGGAATATGTGCGGATTCCATTCGCGGATCATGGCTGTATTAAGGTTCCTGACGGCATGACCGACGAACAAGCACTACCGATCTCGGATGCTTTCCCAACCGGATACATGGGCGCGGATATGTGCGATATCAAGCGCGGAGATGTAGTCGCGGTTTGGGGATGCGGCCCGGTTGGATTGTTTGCGATCAAGAGCGCGTATCTATTGGGTGCAGAAAAAGTGATTGGGATCGATCGCTTTCCCGAACGCTTAGCGCTTGCAAAAACACAGTGCGGCGCAGAAGTCATCAACTACGAAGAAGTAGATGCGGGAGATGCCCTGAAAGAAATGACAGGCGGACGCGGGCCAGATGCCTGCATTGATGCGGTCGGACTCGAAGCGCACGGAACCGGACTGATGGGACTGTACGACGAAGTGAAGCAAAGCGTTCGACTCGAAACCGATCGACCTCACATTCTGCGTCAAATGATCGTGGCTTGTCGCAAAGGTGGCGTAATTTCGGTGATGGGTGTGTACAGCGGATTCATCGATAAGCTGCCGATGGGGGCTGCCTTCAACAAAGGTCTCACCTTCAAAATGGGACAAATGCACGGACAGCGCTACATGCCCAAGCTGATCGATCACGTTCTCAAAGGTGACATTGATCCTGCGTTTGCGTTCTCTCACCACATGCCGCTGACTGAAGCAAAGCAGGCATACGAAATGTTCAAGCACAAGACCGATAAATGTATCAAAGTTCTACTGAGACCTTAACTATGAATACTCTACGTAAGATTTTCTCAACGGTTGTTTTGAGCTTAGTTCTATCGCTCACTCTATTCTTTGCCAATAGCGTCCCTGCTCATGCTGCAATCACACCAGACGAAGCGAAAGGCATTATCCGCGATTCTAATAGCATTCAAGACGCGGGAGAAAAGCTGAGAGAAGCTGATTCGGCTGCAAAAGTCCGTAACGGCTACGAACTCGACACCGCGAAAGAAGTTCGAGAACGCA
>CAXTDB010000381.1:0-4533 GCA_964242045.1 uncultured Leptolyngbya sp.
TTTCAATTCAAAAGCCATGAGAAAGTTCTCCAGAATGAGTTGAGAGAAAGCTTGTGTTGCTGTTGTATCGTTTCAGCTTTGATTCTCAAATCATAGTCGTTCTGAGTTTGTTTTGCAGTAGTTAATCCGTAAATTTCAGTCGTATTAACCGTACAAAATCGCGCTTGAACTTCCTTTCCGCTTTTGATAAAGCTTGCTTTACTGAGAATTAAGGTCAGTAAAGCAAAAAAAAGGGCGGTAAAGCCCCGATCGCCCAATTCCTAACTCTGCTCGACGCAGCGCACAAAGATTTCGACTCCCATTCCCAGTGCCGTCTCGTCGAAATCAAATCGCGGATGATGATGCGGATAATCGAGTCCGATCTGCGAATTTGCAGCACCGAGGAAAAAGTAGCATCCTGGAACTGCTTGCAAAAAGAACGACATATCTTCACCGCCCATCGTTTGACAGTCTGGCACGACTCCGATCGACGACTCGACCACCGTTTCCGCAACCGATCGAACTAAATCCGCGATCGCGCCATCATTAATTACAGGCGGATACAGCGATTGATAATTCAATTCGTAAGTTGCTCCATGCGCCTGACAAATTCCCCCCACAAGCTGTTCAATCCGCTGTTTGAAATATCCAGCATAGTTCGGGTTGAAATAGCGCACTGTGCCTTTGAGACGTGCGGAAGCCGCAATCACATTACAAGCGGTTCCTGAGTGGAATTCGCCTACGGTGACGACTGCCGATTCGATCGGATCAACATTGCGCGCCACGATCGTTTGCAGTGCCGTGACGACTTGAGAGCCAACGACGATCGAATCGATGGTCTGTTGCGGAATCGCCCCATGTCCACCTTTACCGAGAATTACTAACTCAAACGTTTCCACAGCCGCCATCAGTGCCCCCGTCCGCACCCCTACGGTTCCGAGCGGCAAATTATTCCACAAATGCAACCCAATGATTGAATCGACATCTGGATTTTTGAGAACGCCCGCTTCGATCATCGGTTTCGCGCCTCCAGGACCTTCTTCGGCAGGCTGAAAAATGATTTTGACCGTACCTGAAAAATCGCGATGCTGAGACAAGTAATAAGCGGTTCCAAGCGCGATCGTGACATGCCCATCATGTCCGCAAGCGTGCATTACGCCATCATGCTGCGACTTGTACGGCACATCATTTTGTTCCTGAATCGGCAACGCATCCATATCGGCGCGAATTGCCAACACTCGACCAGGGCGATTTCCCTCGATCGTGGCAACAACTCCCGTCTTCGCAATGCCCGTTTCGTGCGAAATTTGCCATTGCTGAAGTTTTTCGGTAATAAACTCAGCCGTTAATTGTTCTCGAAATCCCAATTCTGGGCGTTGATGTAATTGTCTGCGCCACGTGACCAGTTGAGCTTGAAGCGATCGAATTTCGAGCCGAATCCGTGAGAGATCTATCGAGGGCGAACTGAGAAAAGTAGAAACCATAGTGAATTAGAACCCTTTGCAATGAATGTCAATCTATTGTGTGATCCCAAAGATTTATTCTGTAAGATCTCCACTATCGCAAATTTAGCAATCAGCGCGAAAATGAGATTGAAGCATTCTGTGTTGCTATGACAGTCGAACAGATTTTAGAGACACTTCCACATTTGAGTTTTGACGATCGCACAAAAATCATCGATAAGCTGTCTGAGATCGTTCAAGCAGAATCGATCAATACAAAGGAACAGCGCCGACAGAAAATGGCGATCGAAGCAATTCAGGCGTATGAGGAATATCAGACTGATCCTGAACTGACAGTTTTCACTTGCTTAGACGGGGAAGATTTCTATGAGTACTCAGATGAAGATCTTCAGCAACTAGACCAGCATGAATAGAGGAGAGGTCTGGCTAGTTCGACTGCAACCTACAGAAGGATCAGAGATTAGCAAAATTCGCCCAGCCGTAATTGTGAGCGATGATCGCATCGGTATTCTGCCGCTTAAAGTCATCGTTCCAATCACGGGCTGGCGACCCGAACATCAACAGAAATCCTGGATGGTGAGAATAAATCCCAATGAAGAAAATGGATTAAGTAAGCCTTCTGCGGCGGATGCTTTTCAGGTTCGCTCTGTTTCGCAAACAAGATTAATCAATCAAATCGGCAATCTTTCTGACATCGAAATGGACGCGATCGCAAATGCCTTGATCGCCGTTCTCAGTCTGTAACTCGCAACGATTCTTCACACCCTTCTCGAAACAAAGCGCAGTAACGATCTCGTCATTGAAGCTTACGTAATTCTTGGATGTTGCAAGCTACAACCATTTACGAACGCGACTAGCTTTGTCAAAATTTCCACATGGGAAAAGCAGGAAAGGCACTACGACAAGTACTCTCGACCTATGGGATCAGCCAAAATCGTTTGGCGGTCACGATGGGAATTAATCGATCGACTGTACATCAATGGGTCAACGAAATCAGCGACCCACTTGCTGAAGCCGTCACACAAATGATCAAAGCCCTGCGCGAAATCAATACCACCGCAGCCGAAGATTTTGTAGATCTGTATCTCGAACGTCAACCTCCGCAATCTTCTCCTGAGCCTGAAGACAATCTGTAATTCTGCGTTGTCAATCGTTAAATAGTGCTAGAAAACGATAGAACAGGTCTGATGTAAAACGGGTTACAATCCAAAACTATCGATCGTGATTTGAACTTCAGGCTACGCTCTGTACACCTACGGATTCAGACGTTTTGGGAATCAGACAAGCTGCAAAAAACGCCCCCAAACTTCCAGAATTCATCGTTTAAGAAAGCAAAGAGATCTTCAACCTATGACCTATACTTCAACTGTCAATCCGGCTGACAGACTGAGTGCGCGTTTACCCCAATCCCTCAAGTCTCTAGCAGAGATTGCTTATAACTATTGGTGGTGCTGGACACCGGACATGATTTCGCTGTTTCAGTCGATCAATCCCGACGAATGGGAACGCTGCGGACACAATCCCGTTGCCCTATTGGAGACGATCAGCTTCGATCGCTTAACGCAACTCGCCTCTGAGCCGAACTACATGAGTCGGCTCAACGCTCTATCCGAGCAGTTCCATCAGTATGTCAACTCTACCGATACTTGGTCGAGTCGTGTTGCGCCTCAGATTACAAAAGAGCATCCGATCGCGTATTTCTGTGCTGAGTTCGGGCTGCATGAATCCCTGCAAATCTATTCGGGCGGTTTGGGCATTCTGGCTGGGGATCACCTGAAGTCCGCTTCAGATTTAGGCGTTCCCTTGGTTGCTGTAGGTTTGCTTTATCGCCAAGGCTATTTCCGTCAAAAACTGAACCAAAGCGGTTGGCAAGAAGACTATTACATCAACAATCCATTTGAGCGCTTACCGCTGCAATTGTTGACCGATGCGGATGGACAACCGCTCGTATTTGAAGTGCTAGTGCGGCATCGTAATGTCAAAGTGCAAGTTTGGAAAGCTCAAGTCGGACGAGTCAGCTTGTTCTTGATGGATACCGATCGAGAAGACAATGACCCCATCGATCGCTGGCTTACCGGACATTTATACGGCGGCAACCAAGAAACCCGCATCGCTCAAGAAGTGATTCTTGGTATTGGCGGCGTTCGCGCACTCAAGACGGTCGGAGTTGAGCCATCGGTTTATCATTTGAACGAAGGACACGCGGCGTTTTGTCTGCTCGAAGTCTGTCGTCAAGAAATCGAGAAAACAGGCAAATCGTTCTATGACATCGAGAAATCGGTGCGCGATCGCTGCGTATTCACAACTCATACGCCTGTTCCCGCAGGTCATGATGTGTTCTCAGCCGATTTGATGGATTCGTTCTTTGCAAAATACTGGGGACAGTTGGGACTGTCTCGCGAACAGTTTCTTGCATTGGGCGCACGTCGATTAGGTGATCCTTGGGAACCGTTTGGCATGACGGTGTTGGCATTGCGGCTATGTCGATCGGCAAATGGCGTAAGCGAACTTCACGGCGAAGTCTCGCGCAAAATGTGGACAGTTCTCTATCCCGAAAAGAACGAGGATAACGTTCCGATCGGTTACATCACCAACGGCGTTCACGCTTCGACTTGGACTTCTGCGATGATGGCGGATCTCTACCGCAAATACCTTGGAGAAGACTGGACAACCAAAGTTCTCGATCCGCAAACCTGGGCAAAGATCGACAATGCACCCGATGAAGAAATTTGGTGGCGGCATCAAATTCTCAAAGAACGGTTGGTCGCGCATACTCGTCAGAAAGTGAAAAACTCGCGACAAAACCGTGGCGAGGATTGGGGCACGATCGAAGCCGCTGATCATCTACTCGATCCGAAGATTTTAACGATCGGCTTTGCTCGTCGATTCAGCCCGTACAAACGCGGTGATCTCTTGCTGAGGAATGTCGAAAAAGCGCTGCAAATCTTCAGCAACGATGAGCATCCGGTACAGATCATTTTCTCTGGTAAAGCTCCCCCTGCCGATGAAGAAGGCAAGCGGATCATTCAGCGGATCATGGAATGGTGTAAAACGCATCAGAACGTGCGCGATCGCGTTGCATTCATCGAAG
>CAXTDB010000382.1:0-3047 GCA_964242045.1 uncultured Leptolyngbya sp.
ATAATAACTGCGTCTAGCGATCGTAGACACCGATTCCCGATTACACAGTTGAACCGAAGCGCGATCGCAATTTCGTGAACCAGAATAAAATGGCAACTGATCAGCACGATAGAATGAGCAAATCCTAGACGCTCATCGACTTGTGGAGGAGATGCGGGAATGACAGAGCAACAGCAAATTCTTGAATACATTGAGGCGCTTCCGGGCGATTCAATTAAAGCGATCATGCGTGAATGGGTGCAACATCCTGATGCGAGTTTGAACGATCTCAAGCAACTTGCAGAAGCCGCACTCCGAACCAAGCACATCGATACAACCCTGGGATCTCCGGAACTCAGCGAGAACGAAATTCTGCAAGAATGCGAAACACGACTGCAAGACCATTCCCAAACTCAACGTGAAATTTCCCATGAACAGGTCGCGCAGTGGCTCAACAGCCTTAGTAGTGATCATCCATTGCCATGTCCCAAGTCAGTTGGCTAGAACAAGCTCTCAACGATATTCAGCGACACATTGAAGCTTTACAAGAGCGATCGCCTGAGAGTGTCAGCCCGTTTGCAGATGCGATCGTCAATGCCGGAAACAGCCTTGCCACTTTTCCAAAGCGCTACCCGCTAGTGCGGCAGAATTCGGCTATTGGAAAAATGCCTGTCTCATTCGGTAGGTATGGCTACTGTCTCTATTACATTGTCAGTGACGATGATGTTCTAATCTTGCAAGTGATGCACGGGCGAATCTAACCCTTACTAATGTGCATTTGTCGGTAGACTGGATAAGCTAATCGGATTTTTGTGATATGGGTATTCAAGCGACTCGCGGAACGCGGGATATTTTGCCGGAAGAAATCGGCAACTGGCAACGAATTGAAGCGATCGCTCGTGAGACTTTAGCGCGTGCTGCTTATCAAGAAATTCGCACTCCGATTTTTGAGCAGACCGATTTGTTTGAACGCGGCATCGGAGAAACAACCGATGTCGTCGGGAAAGAGATGTATACGTTCAAAGACCGGGGCGATCGTTCAATCACGCTTAGACCAGAAGGAACGGCTGGAGTCGTGCGAAGTTATATCGAACACGGAATGCAGGCTCAAGGTGGGGTCGCGCGATTGTGGTATACCGGGGCAATGTTTCGATATGAGCGTCCGCAAGCAGGACGACAACGACAGTTTCATCAATTGGGTGTAGAAGTTTTGGGCAGCAGCGATGTGAGAGCCGATGCGGAAGTCATTGCGATCGCAACAGATATTTTGCAATCGATCGGGTTAAAGAATCTCACGCTGCAATTGAACTCGATCGGGAACGCAGACGATCGCCAAAACTACCGCACTGCATTGATTGAGTTTCTCACACCGCATAAAGAGAAGCTTGATCCAGATTCTCAAACGCGACTGACGAAAAATCCGCTAAGAATTCTCGACTCTAAAGATGCACAAACTCAAGCGATTTTAGAGAATGCACCCAGCATGTTGGATTACCTCAGTTCGGAGTCGAAAGAGAGATTCGATCGCGTTCAGGCACTCTTACAAGATCTGGGAATTCCTTGCAATATCAATGCTCGATTAGTGCGCGGTTTGGACTATTACACCCACACGGTTTTCGAGATTCAGTCAGATGATTTGGGCGCTCAAGCGACCGTTTGTGCGGGAGGACGATACGATGGGCTAGTCTCACAGTTGGGCGGTGCGGAAACGCCCGCGATCGGTTGGGCGATGGGATTAGAACGATTGGTGATTTTGTTGCAGCAGATTCAGCAGAGTCGTCAAAGTCCGATCGATTTTTATGTCGTCTCGCGCGGTGAAAAAGCAGAAGCACAGGCGCTGAAACTGGCTCAATCGATTCGTCATGCTGGATTTACAGCCGAGTTAGATATGAGTGGCAGCGCGTTCGGCAAGCAATTTAAACGCGCCGATCGTTCTGGGGCGGCAGCTTGTTTAATTCTAGGGGACGCAGAAGCAGAGAATGGAACCGTACAGGTTAAATGGTTGAAAACGGGAGATCAAAGCGCGATCGACCAATCTGAGCTGTTGAACAATGCAGATCAGCTACGACAGCAACTTTCAGAACAATCTGGGAATTGATTTGCAATCACATCTTTCATGGTTTGGAATGTCGATCGAGAAAAGCAACACTTTGTAATTTCGTCGCTGTTCGAGCCTGTTCAGAATTTTATGTCAGTTGGGCGGACTGCGGGTCAACAAACACACCTGAATTTAGAATCTCTACTGTTTCTCGATCGACGTTAAACCGAACTATCGAATTAGTTCTGCTTTTCTACCGCCCGTTTCAGCAACTTGCTGCAACTGGAATAGTAAGTTTGTCCAATGCACTTCCGCTAGGCTCGGTAGCACCACATGAGCCGCACCCACACGCTCAACCGGACCTAATCCTACTGCCCACATTTGTCCTGCTAATGCCGCCTCGATTCCCGCTGCTGCATCTTCAAACACAACACACTGTTCTGGAGCAAGTCCCATTTCTTTCGCTGCGAATACGAATAAATCAGGAGCGGGCTTCGGACGCTCAACACTGTGCCCATCGGCGATCGCATCAAACTGATCCGCAATGCCTAATTTCTCAATCACAGGACGCGCATTTTTACTTGCTGATCCGAGTGCGATTTTGATTCCCGCTTGTCTTAGTTCTTTCAGTAAGTTCAGCGCTCCGGGAAGAAGATCATCGGGTGAAATCGCTTTGATCGATTCTACATAGTATTGATTTTTACGCTCCATCATTTCCTGGATTTGGTCTTCGCGGTAATGACGATCGCCAATGATCTTCATTAGAGATTCGCGGCGAGAAACCCCGCGTAAAGCTTCGTTCGCTTGTCGATCGAACGGTAAGCCTTCTTCATCAGCCAATCGCTGCCAAGAGCGGTAATGATATTCAGCCGTATCGGTAATGACACCATCGAGATCGAAGATAGCGCCTTGAATGTCGAAAGAAGGAGTCGAAGTCATGATGGGTTTAGAAGGTTTGGGGTCTGCTTTGAGATCAAATTCGTGCCATTTGCCGCGCCAGTGTAGCCGGAATTTCAGCCGCGTCCAACCG
>CAXTDB010000382.1:3057-4525 GCA_964242045.1 uncultured Leptolyngbya sp.
GATGGGCAAAGGGTTCATCGCCAAATTGAATGCCTCCGAAGCCCAGAACAACCGCCTGCCAAATGCCGCCTGCGGATGCGCCGTGAATGCCGTCGTGGGCATTGCCGCGCGTGTCTTCGAGATCGACTAACACCGCTTGCATAAAGCGATCGTATGCCTCGATCGTTTTATCCAAATCCGATGCCAGAATCGCATGAATCGCAGGACCTAATGATGATCCATACGTAATATCGGTGCGAGGTGCGTAATAGTTCCAATTCGTTTCTAGAGTTTCTTTCGAGTAAGGAAACTCTTGAGATTGCCGCATCAGATAAAGCAGCATCAATACATCGGGTTGTTTGAGAACTTGCGCTTTATCTGCGCCTGCAATGCCTAAAATTTCCTGCATCGATTTCGTGCGAGGCTCATAGTCTTGCAGGTTAATGTCTTTGAGATCAAAGAAATTTTCGCATTGTTCGATCAAGCCAGAGGGATGATAAGGAATCCAGAGATTCGTTGCAATGTCTTGCCAGCGCGATCGACGTTCTGAGGTAATTTTTAAACGATCGCACAAATCTTTCAGGCGTGCGGGGTAGCATTTTTGTAACCAATCATAAATGTAGATTGCTTTTTCTAAATGCCATTGCGTCATTCGATTCGTAAACGCATTGTTGTCGACATGCTCGTGATATTCATCCGCGCCGATCACTTCACGAATCTCATAGCGTTCATAGCGCGTACTCCATTCCGTTCGGCTCATCCAAAACACAGCGGTATCGAGAATGATTTCGCAACCGTAATCGCGCATCCATTCATCATCTTCGGTCGCTTGCCAGTAGTACCAAGCAGCGTAAGCGATATCCGCGCCGATATGAATTTCGCGATCGCGACACCAAATCCGAATATCTTCGCCGTACGGATCTTTCGGCAATGCCCATCGCGGTGTGACTTCATCGCCTGTGTCTGCACTTTCCCAAGAATACATTGCGCCTTTGTAGCCGTAGTAGGCAGCTTTGCGGCGTGCGCCCTCGATCGTGTGATAACGGTAGGTTAGTAAATTGCGGGCGAGATGCGGCTGAGTAAAAGTGAAAAACGGCAGAATGAAAATCTCGGTGTCCCAAAAGACGTGACCGCGATAGCCAAATCCAGAAAGCGTTTTAGCGGGAATGCTCACTCGATCGTTGTGTCGCGCTGCTGCAATCAACAATTGAAATAAGTTATATCGCACTGCAAACTGAGCGCGCAGATCGCCTTCGATCACAATGTCGCTTTGTTGCCAAGCTTCCGCCCAACTTTGTTGATGAGCATCGAACAAAGTTTGATAGTTCGTTAATGCACCGAGTTTACTCTGTGCGGCTTTTACCGGAGTTTCAGCATCGCGCGACGTATAGATTGTGATCAGGTTCTCGATCGTAATCGTTTCCCCAACCGGAGCCATAAACGTCGTGGTTAAAGTCGGATAGCCCGGAACGTTCGTGATTTGAACGGT
>CAXTDB010000383.1:0-4516 GCA_964242045.1 uncultured Leptolyngbya sp.
ACATGCTACACCGCAAGATCTATCAACTCTGTTGTGATGGTCGCGAAGTCTGGATCTTCTTGCGGGATCAACAGCGCTGGATCGAACGTGCCAAAATTCTCGACATTGAAGGGGATTTGGTAACGCTGCGCTACGAAACCGACGAAGAAGACGAAAATTGCTCTTGGGAGGAAATGGTTCGCCTCGAAAGTATCGGCGCTGTGACTCAAAAGCTGGCATCTGTGCCAAAAGGATTTGTCGATCCGCTCGTCTCAGATGATTGCCCCGAAGCAGAACAGATTTCCAATCCGTTTGATAAGCGCGAAGACTAAAACGATCGATGCAGAAACGAAAGAGAAGGGCAACACGCACCCTTCTCTTTTTTAATAGACCGTTTCATCTTCTTTGCGCCAAGCCGGATCAACGATGCAAATAAACACGATCGCTTCATTCCCCACGTTCCGAATATACTGACGCGCATTCGGCGGAATATAGATCGCATCGCCCGCCTTCACCGTTTGCACCTCCGCATCAATGTGCATTTCTCCAACGCCGCTGAGAATGTAATACACCTCAGAAGTCGTTAAAGAATGCTCGATCGACACCTGACCCACGGGAACGATTGCATGAGCCAAACTGTAACGTAGGTCAACTTCCTGCTTATCGGGATGCAGCAACTCTCGCAATATCGTATTATCACCCGCGACAAACTCTGGGCAATCACTCAAATTTCTGACCAACATCGCGTTACGGCTTAGAAAAATAATCGGGACACTCGATCGCATCTTCGGAAAGTGCGGTCATCGGATGCACGGGGCACTTGAGATTATAGTCTCCAGTGAAGAACTGACAATCCGGGCAAGGAACTTGGTGCATTTGCTTCGCTTGCTTTACCGTATCGCGCGTCGCTTCAAACACGCGCCAAATCGTCATCAAAATCAGCACCCAAGCCGTAATGAAGCACACCGGAACCAGAATTGGTTTCAACCAATGAATCAGATGCGCCAGAAAATAAAAGAACATGTCTCGAAATCAACCAGATCGTTGTGGGCAATTTAGGTTAAATATTAGTAGACCCCTTGGCATCTGACCCCGGACTTAAGGGTGATTTACGATTTCGCGATTGCCCATCTACAAACACGATCTATGAGAGTTTCCCTGGCTTCGAGTCCCGCTCAATCTCAGCAGACCCGCCATCAGCTTGCCAATCCCGAAGATTCACTATCTTATGAATTGGGCAAAGCGGTACAAGAACTACCGCCGATGTACACTCGATTTCTCGCAGGCAGTATCAGCGTTTTGGTGCTAGGTACGATCGGATGGGCACATTTTAGCGAAGTGGAAGAAGTCGCCAACGCCAACGGTAAGCTAGTTCCCTCGACCGAAGTTCGACCGTTTCGCGCGCCGAGTGTTGGTACGATCACCAAAATCAACGTCAAGCCAGGAATGACCGTCGAGAAAGGACAAACCCTGATGGAGATCGATCCGGGTGCGACTGAAACAAACGTTGCGAGTCTGCAAAACGACGCGAAAAAAATTCAGGAAGACATCCGCCGTTTAGAAGCGGAGAGTCAAGGGCGAGGTTCGACCGGAGATGCGCTTCAAGATCAACTGATTGCCTCGCGCCAACGTGAATTCAGCGATAAGCAAAATGCCGCAGTTGCAGACGCGAATCGGCAAAGTGCATCGATCGCAGAAGCCCAAGCTACCTTAGAGCGTCTTCAGGCAAATCTGGCAACGGCTCAAACCACCGTAACAAATGCGAACGCCAGTAAAGCTGATGCGCGTCAAGGACTGAGAATCGCTCAGGAACGCCGCAAACGCCTTCAAAGCCTAGAAAACACCGGAGCCGTTCCCCACTTAGAGATTCTCAACGCCGAGACTCAAGTGACGCAAGCCAGCCAACAGCTGACCACCGCAATTAATCAAATTAATGATGCACAGGGTCAGATTGATTCATTGAACAAGCAAATTGATGCCCAGCAAGAGCGGATTCGTCAATCTCAGCAAGCGTTTGAGTCGGCAAAAAGTACAGCGATCGGCTTAACGCCCCAGCGTCAGTCAGAGATTTTAACTCAGTTGAAACAGCGTCGAGAAGAACTGACCAAGAAACAAGGCGAAATTGCAGTCGCCACTCAACAGCGCAAAGACCGCGAATCGCTGACTGCGCCTTTTGCGGGTGTAATTTACAACCAAAAAGCAACGTTAGGACCGATTCAGCAGGGTGAAGAACTCCTGTCGCTATTGCCTGAAGATCGCGACCTGGTTCTCGAAGTGAAAATTCTCAACCGAGATATTGGATTTGTCAAGCCTGGAATGAAGGCAAAAGTGAAATTGGCAACGTTCCCGTATCAAGAGTTCGGCATCATCGAAGGCGAAGTGGTTTCGATTAGTCCCGATGCGGTGGTTGAGAAAGATGAGAACGGGCGTGATTTAGGTCCAGTTTTCCCAGCAAAAGTGAGAATCGATCGTAAAGCGATCGCCGTTCGCGGTCGTGAAGTCGAACTTTCTCCAGGCATGGCAGGAACTGCCGATATCGTAACGCGCAAAAAATCAATTCTGTCCTTCTTGACAGAACCGATTACCAAACGATTCAGCGAAGCGTTCTCGGTTCGTTAAACCTTCAGCAAAAACAGCAAAACTCCAGGCTTTTATCAGTCTCGGAGTTTGCTGTAACGAGCAGCACTCTCGTTTAGAAAAATTTCTGATTTAACAGAACGTAATACTTCAGATCTGCGCTATGATAGACCATAGTGTAGCGAAACGATTGCGTCTGACCAACTCCACTGCATCTTCGAGTGGGGAGTAAGGTGAGGAAACTCTCAGAAGCGATCGAGCTAATCATTTCTGAAGCTATCGCTCTTGATCGAAGATTCCTGACCGATTCTCTTTACTTATCTCCGAAGTTTTACATGGGCAACAAGCCAACGATCGCCTTCTCTCATTTGGGCTGCGAAAAAAATCGAATCGATACCGAACACATGCTCGGTCTGCTGGTTCAAGCCGGGTATCAAGTGGATGCCGACGAAGAACTCGCGGATTATGTTATTGTTAATACTTGCAGTTTTATTCAAGCCGCACGGGAAGAATCGGTGCGGACGCTGGTTGAGTTAGCGGAAGCTGACAAAAAGATTGTGATCACAGGCTGTATGGCGCAGCACTTCCAAGAGCAGCTTTTAGATGAACTGCCCGAAGCAGTGGCGCTCGTCGGCACAGGCGACTATCATAAGATTGTAGATGTGATTGGACGGGCGGAAGCCGGAGAGCGCGTCAAGGAAGTCTCTCAAGAGCCGACCTATATTGCCGATGAAACGACTCCTCGATATCGCACGACCACTGAAGGCGTTGCGTATCTGCGAATTTCCGAAGGTTGTGACTACCGTTGTGCCTTTTGTATTATTCCGCACTTGCGAGGAAATCAACGATCGCGCACAATTGAATCGATCGTTCAAGAAGCCGAGCATCTCGCTTCTGAAGGCGTGAAAGAGATTATCTTAATCTCACAGATTACGACCAATTACGGACTTGATCTGTACGGAGAACCCAAGCTTGCTGAGTTGCTGCGTGCTTTGGGTAAAGTCGATATCCCTTGGATTCGGATGCACTACGCCTATCCAACCGGATTGACCCCGAAAGTGATCGAAGCGATTCGCGAAACTCCGAACGTTCTACCTTACCTCGATTTACCGCTCCAGCACTCCCACCCGGAAGTACTGCGATCGATGAATCGCCCTTGGCAAGGTCGGGTAAACGACGGCATTATCGAGCGGCTCAAAGCTGAGATTCCGAATGCTGTGCTGAGAACCACATTGATTGTTGGGTTTCCGGGTGAAACCGATGAACATTTTGAGCATCTCAAGCAGTTCATTCAACGTCACGAATTTGATCACGTTGGCGTGTTTACTTTTTCAGCCGAAGAAGGCACACCCGCCTACACCCTTGCAAATCAACTGCCTCAATCGATTATGGATGCGCGTCGAGATGCCTTGATGCAGCTTCAACAATCGGTTTCGCTGAAAAACAATCGCGCTCAGATCGGCAAAGTTGTAGACGTGCTGATCGAGCAAGAGAATCCCCAAACTGGAGAACGCATCGGACGATCGAGCCGATTTTCTCCAGATGTAGACGGGCTAGTATACGTCGAAGGCGATGCCGCACTAGGTTCAATTGTGCCTGTGACGATCGTAGATGCTGATGTGTACGACTTATACGGACGAGTTGCCACTGCTGCGGATTTGATCCAAGCTCCCGCAACCGCTCCGACTTCCAGTGCTGTGTTGAGATGACGATGTATCCTGTTTGATCCAAATGTTAGACCTTTACCGCTTCTAACCTTCTTTCCCTTTCGCGCGCCTTAAGTTGGCAATTTTGTAGAGCGATCGATTGCGATCTGCCCCGATTCAGACGGTTTGGCTTGATTCAAGAAAGACCGTCCCTGAGTTCGAGATTGTCGCCCCAATCGGCGCATGACTATCACTTTTATTAGGAGACTCAATGACCCTTTCTTTTCAAAGCCTCGGACTGTCTGAAGATCGAA
>CAXTDB010000384.1:0-4493 GCA_964242045.1 uncultured Leptolyngbya sp.
TTTGCAGGATCTAAAACAGAAGGAAGAACATCCTCGCTATGATTTAGAACCCGTAGATAACTTTGATGCTGCCTTTGATAAGGCAGTAAAAGCGTATCGAGCAGGAGAACGAGTCTTGTGGGTCGTGAACACAGTTGATCGATGTTTAGCGATCGCCCAAAAACTAGAAATCGCGCTTAAAACACAAGTCTTGACTTACCACAGCCGATTTCGCTTACAGGATCGCCAGAAAGTTCATGCTAATACGATCGTGGCATTTGCGTATGAGAAAGATGCAGCAGAACGAAAAGCTGCAATCGCGGTTACAACTCAAGTCTGTGAAATGAGCTTGGATCTTGATGCTGATGTTCTGATCACAGAAGTTGCTCCTATTGCATCACTAGTTCAACGATTTGGCAGAGCCAATCGCCATCTCGCAAGAGGCGAAGACTTTAGAGCAAAGATTCATTTCTATTCTCCACCTGCTAAAAGCATCAAGCCCTATACCAAAGAAGAGCTAGATTTAGCCAAGCAGTTTTTAGCAGAACTGAGCAATCAATCCGTGAGTCAGTATCAACTCGCTGAAGCCTTGGAGCGGTATTCTCAGTCTGAGCGGAATGCCGATGGCACTGCTCGGTTTCCCGATAGTGGCTACTACGCAGTTCCTGGAAACTTTCGGGACGCAAATGATTTCTCGGTTCCTTGTATTCTGGATACCGACTTAGAGGTTGTAAAGGCGATTCTGGAATCTAAAGAAACCTACAGGAAAGAGCCATACATTATTAGCGTCCCAAAGGAATGGGCAAATCAAAATACCGAACACCATCGCTGGCTTCCCAAATATCTAGGAGTGGCTGAAGCAGCAGGACACTACGATAACCTAGGACGGGGATTCGTCACGAAACCATTGGAGGAGGTACAACTTGGCTAAGACAAAAGTAAAAACAGAGGTTAATATTCTGACCCTGAACTATGATTTGGCAGAACTGCCTTCCTCACAACATCGAGCCGGACTTGCGGGACTGATATTAGTCTCGCAATGGTTAGAGCGCCAACCCACGTTCAAACAGCAAGTCGAGAATGGTGCAATTTGTAGAATCACTCGATCGGATGAGAGAGGGGCAACGCTGGAGCTAAATCAGGCAGGATTAGCCGTTCTGTTTGATGAAATCTATGATGCTAATACCGAGGAAAAAGCATACCCGCAACCTTTGAAGAACAAACAGAAAGAAGTGATTCCGCCACTTCGTGAAGAGGAGCGAGAAGACACTGATGCAAAGGGAAAGCCTAAAACTAAAAAGATCTACATCTATCCCGCTGTTGTTCCTCGTGGTTCTTTTCTGGCTGACTCAAGCTATGATCAAAGTTCTGATGGCAAAAATGGGAATTGGATTAAACTCTGGCGCGACATGGTCTGGAGTATTTTACGCGGGGTTCCGGCAACGCGAAAACCTTTTGAAACGAGGGCAGAGGGTGTTCCTGCAGAAGACTATAAAGCAGTGTGGGCGCAATTGATTCAACCTTCTGAATTTACGGTTGATTTGCCGAGTACCTACTTTCTGGGAGCGCAGGCAAATAATGCTGAGAACATTCCTTTTAAAGATCGGGCGCGATTTCAGTTTCTATTGCATTTCTGGCTGTTTGCAGCTCAGATTTATGTGCCTGCGATCGTCAACAACGAAGGCAAGCGCGATTTTGTCGGCTATGCGATCGCGATTCCTGACGTGGCAGATCTTAAACGGTTTTGCCGGAGATTACCAAACATCTTGAAAGAGCGCTCGATCGAGCGTTCGGGCTATCGTCCTCGTGATTGCATTGTAGATATAGCGATCGAAAGTGCCTTGGATCTGATCAAGCGTTTGCGAGATCGTGTTGCTCAAACAGCAGGGGAACAATCTACCGCATCGACTGTTTACGGAATTGATGTGATTCATGCTGAGAAGCAAGGAAATAATGTCCGACTACTCAGCATAACGCGACTCAATCCTGAAGACGACATGATTGATGAATACACGCAGATTCGGCAGAGCTTTTGGAGTCCTTTATTTCGACGACAGTGTTTGCTGAATTTGGTGAATCACTCCCCCTGGTACAGCGAATTCGATGCGTTGCTGTGTACTTTACCTTACGAGCGAAGCATCGAGGATGAATACTTTCGACGGGATGTGCGGAAGAAAATTGAAGCGATCATCGAGGAACAGGAAAAAATGAGCGAACCGAAAACATCAACTGCGATTGAGCCAATGGTTTTTCAGCTTGTGAAGAACTATGTGGGGCGCAAATTGAAGGCTAAATACGATTTGGAGTGGAAATCAGAATGGAAAGGATTGAAGCAAGATGAATTGAGCAAGCAATCAGGCTATGTCAAATACTCAGAAATGAAAGCCAAAATTGCAAAATCAGCTTTTCTAGATGTTCGCAGTCGCACAGAGCAAACGGACTTCATTAACTATTTTGTTTCTAGTTTGTGTTCTGTTCCTCAACATATAAAGGCTGAGGACTATGTAGTTCTGACTCAGACCCTATACCAAGACACAGACAAAATCCGGACGCTGACTCTACTTGCTCTCTCCGCCAACAGCTAGTCACACTCGTACTGAATTAGGAGTTACATTCATGAACAAGAACCTTTTTGCAACTGTTCTAACTTACCCTGCACCAAGCTCTAACTATCGAGGCGAAAGTGAGGAAAATCGTACCGTTCTGCAAAAAATTGCCAAGGGCAAGCAAGAATACACCGTCATCAGTCCTGAGTCGATGCGAAATGCGCTACGAGAAATGCTGCTCAAAACGGGACTACCCTGTAATCGCCGCCGCCTTCACGACCAAGAACAGCTTGCTGTTGAATTCCAAGAATTTCCAAATGCTGCCAAGTATGCCGATGATTTTTTGTTCGGATTCATGGTGGCAGATAACGAAGCAATTAAGAAAAACAAGGGGCTACCTTCCAAACGGGATAGTGTTCTCCGAATGAATCTAGCCGTTGCTTTGACTCCCTATCGATTCGATGCAACCTTTCATCAATCGCCGCAAAATGCAGGCTCAAGCCCCTGGAAAAACTCAGCAAATTCAGCACTGCTGCATCGAGAAATTTCCCACACTGCCTATCAATATCCGTTTGCGCTTGCTCATTCTGATTGTAAGACTCAACCGGAATGGACAACGGCATTATTGAACGCGATCGCACAGCTTTCTGATGTTGCAGGTGGACACGCTCGCAGCTATTACGAAATGGCTCCCAAAAGCGTTGTGGCTCGACTGACTCCCAGTTTGGTTGCGGGCTACAACACTTACGGTTTTGATGAACAAGGTCAATTTACAGACTTGACCCGGATCAACGCTAATGATCTACCTCCTAGCGAATTTTGGATTGGTGGAGAACTTGCTCGAAACATGGATGCAAGCCAGAAAAAACAACTGGCAGCCGCTGGAGTGACTTTTTACGATAATCCTCAAACCATGCTGGCTGATCTGGCTGAAGCCTTCCTTAAATCGGAGGGAGCCTAAATGGGGAGCCTTTGGCTGCGAATTCGTGCGCCGTTTGCTGCGTTCCGAGGATTTCAAGCTGGCGTTTATCGCTCAACCAGTCCAGTGATGCCGCCTTCTGCTGCATTTGGGCTAATTCTGAATCTAGCCAGTATTGAGATACGGGATGTAACCTCCGGTGCGAATACATTGATCCGATCGGATCTACCTTGTCTAAATCTATCGATTGGAACTGTCGCAGAAACTGAGAGTGAAGTTTGTACACTCTATCAACAACTCCATAGCTATCCTGTAGGAGCTTCTGGAAAAGAACTGAAAGCCCGAACCCACGGTGCGAAGTTTTGGATTACACCCGTTCGTAGAGAATTGCTTGTTGGGCTTGATATGGTTTTGGGAGTCCAAGCGGAACATGAATTAATAGAGCGTGTGAAGCAAGGACTGAGAGGACATCTGCACGAGCCGCGCTATGGTCTACCCTTCGCAGGCGATAACCATTTCTTGTTTGATCAAATTGATGTCCTGGACGAGTTGCCGCCAGTTCTTTGGTATGTTCAGATGCAGCCTGACGATCCGCCAATGCGGAATTCTTATCGTCTGACAGTCGGAATCGATCGTGCAGATAATAGTAAAACAAGGAGCTATCTCTATGCTCCGATCGAGCATCCTGCCTCTGAACCACCTGTTCATGCTTGGACTTGGACACCGAGAGAACCTATCTCGATTTAGCTGAACAGCGATCGTACTTTTTAGAGATACGATCGCTGTTTTTACTGCAGAACAGTCGTATTTCCACTAAAAAAGTCGTAGATTCATTTAAGCGGAACCAGAATTGCAGGACAAAACTGACAGAGTAGGGTGCAGTGATTAAATTCAACCCATAGCAGTTTTGCACCATGATTCAACTTGAAACGCCTGCCGTTCAGCAGGAGACGATTCGTGTGTCTGCGCTTCACGCAATGGCGTACTGTCCGCGACTCTATTACCTTGAAGAAGTCGAGCAGCTTTACACTCAAGATGCAGCCGTTTTT
>CAXTDB010000385.1:0-4465 GCA_964242045.1 uncultured Leptolyngbya sp.
CGCGCGACAGATTTTTGTAAAAGGGTCAGAAAGATTTCAATTGCTGTACGGGTTAACAGCCCATCTATTGCTCTATTGTGAGAATAGCAAAGTCACTCTTGTCTTTCTAGCTTAAGAAATCAAAGTTTACTTTGGTGGTGCTTGGTAATTATCTGTAATATTTACAACAAAAATAAGATTGATTTGAGTTGAATTACTCAATCCACGGTGAGAATTCTAAACGGTAGCGGTATAAAGCAACAGGCGTATTTCCTGCTTTGAAATAATCAGGATCTTGTGGCGAAAGATAGATTGCAGTAATTTGATCCGCGACGATCGTAGAAGTTTGATTGGCTAAGTATTCATACGCAGTTGTCGTTTCAACTTGATTCAAGTACGGTTGATTTGATCCGCGAAAGATTTGCTGAAAGATTTCGCTAGTAATGAATCGATTTGATGCTGGAATTTCGATTCCTCTTTTCGTAATCGTTGAAGTCAAAATGCGGTAGCTTTGCTTCACGGAGTGTTCGTCTCTCAAAACAGTGATTTGTTTATTGGGAGAATTGGGATCGACTTTAACCGAGAGAACAGCTTGATCGCCTAAGTAGGCGCGCGCGATATTTAAGCCGTTGAAAGCGCGATCGGCAATGATTCCTTTGAGTTGCTTATTTTTTGATTCTGCAAATCGAACATCAAATTCGATCGGCTGATTCACATAGGCGCGATTGCTCTCAAATCCGGGCGTTACGATTTCGGGAGCCAAGGGCGCGACCAGATCAATTAAAGTGCTTTTGACGTGCCAAGTTCCAGCGATCCAGCTTGGATAAATTAGATCACTAGTCGCACGATCGATGGGCGGCTTGTTGTGCCAATCGGGGAAGGTAGAAACGCGATCGGATAATGCACCTGCCCAAACCGGACTCGCACACCAAAAACTCAGAATCCAAATCAAAACCCAAACGAATCTCTTCATGCAGGCACAGCGGCTTTGAGTTCAAAGATGCGCTCAATGATGTCTGCTACAACTTTATCGGGAGTTGATGCGCCAGAGGTAATGCCGACGACGATTTCACCATCGGGAAGCCAGTTTTCTGCAATTTCAAGCTCTTGATGCAGGGGTTTGTGTTCGATCGCGGTTCGAGATTGAATTCGCTCGACGCTATCAATGTGATAAGAGGGGATTTTGTAGTCGATCGCAATTTCTTGCAAATGCGTTGTATTCGAGGAATTGTAGCCGCCGATCACAATCATCAAATCAAGCTTTTCTTTCACTAAATCGAACATTGCATCCTGACGTTCTTGCGTGGCATCACAAATGGTGTTGAAACTGAGAAAATGCTGATTCAATTCATTCGGCGGATATTTCTTCAGCATTGTATGTTCAAACAATTTCCCGATTTGCTCGGTTTCGCCTTTGAGCATCGTGGTTTGATTGGCAATTCCAATTTGAACTAAATCGCGATCGGGATCAAATCCTGCCGAACAAGCTTTGCTGAATTTTGCAAGGAATTCTTCGCGATCGCCACCGTTCAAAATATAGTTCGCCACATACTGCGCTTGCTCTAAGTTCAGCACAATTAAATACTTTCCGGCAAACGAACTGGTAGCCAGCGTTTCTTCGTGATTGTATTTGCCGTGAATAATCGAGGTGTAATCGCCTTTTTTGTGTTTCTCAACGGTGTTCCAAACTTTAGAAACCCAAGGGCAAGTCGTATCCACGATCGTACAACCGCGATCGTTGAGCAACTGCATTTCTTGAACACTCGCACCAAACGCAGGCAAAATCACCACATCGCCTTTTGCGACTCCTGAAAAGTCTTTCTGTCCAGCAGTTACAGGCGTAAACAAGACATTCATCTCGCGCAGTCGCTGATTCACCGAGGGATTGTGAATAATCTCGTTCGTAATCCAAATCCGCTCTGTGGGGAAATGTTGGCGTGTTTCGTATGCCATTGCCACCGCGCGTTCAACTCCCCAGCAAAACCCGAATGCTTGCGCCAGTCGAATCGTCACTTCTCCGCGTTTCAGCGTGTAAGCTCGATCGCGAATCTGTTGAATCAAATCGCTTTGATACTCAGACTGCATCGCGTCTGCTACTTCCGCATCATGTCCGAATCCTTTGCGATGATAATTTTCAGAACTATTGAGCGATCGCTTAAACGCCTTAGTGTCCATGTCCGCCTTCCTCGCGCCTACAGGATCGATCATAAACCTTAGCGGTGAGCGAATTGATTAAACGTCTGAATTGCCGATCGCCAAACAAGATAGCCTTGCGTACTTAAATGCAGTCCATCGGTGGTGAGTTCCGATCGCAAAAATCCTTCATTATCAGAAAAAAGCGGTTGCAGATCGAGAAATTCGACTCCAGTTTGCTTGGCTAAAGCCGCAAGACGACGATTGAACTGATAGATACGATCATTCGACAGCGCTTCTACCTGAGTAGCGTTCGTCACCGTGATCGATTCTTTGGCGCGTGGGAGAACCGATTGAATCACGATCGTGGATTTTGGATGCGATTTTTTTAGCTGATTGATGATGTCTTCTTGGGTATCTAATGCTTCTTGATCTGCCTTACCTCTCAACAAATCATTGATACCAACCATCACAAAGATCGCTTCAGGCTTCGCTTGATCAAACAGCTTTAACCGTTTAGCAAGTCCAGCAGAAGTTTCGCCAGAAATGCCTTGATTTAGCCAAGTATGGTCAGTCGGTAAAAGATCTTGAGGAAACCAGAGTGTGAGCGAATCGCCTGCTAGCACGATTAAGCGATCGGGCTTTTTCTTGATCATTGCTTTCGCTTCTTTGCCGAGCAAATCTACCCAATCTTGATAAGTCAGCGATCGACCTAATGACATCGATGCGGCTTGTGCAACGATTTCAGGTTTCTCGACTGCTTTGGCAGCCATTGATGGTTTTGAGGGCGGATTGATCAGTGCTTCGGTGAAATAGCGATCGCCTAAAAACCACAATCCTAAAGTTGTACCCAAAACTACATTCGTCACGACTGACAGATAAACCCAACCGGGAACTGACTTAGACATCACAAGAAACTGCCTGAAGCGATTTGCGTAAACACTGTGGGATCTTATACCTCAAAAACAGCAGTGCAATGCAAAATTTCTTGAGACAGATGTGCAAGTGCGATCGCTCGTTTACTGTCAAAACAATCGCATCCTCATAAAATTAAAACAGCAGGGATCGATTCGGATTCCAACTCTTCATTCTTCGCTCCTCATGTCTACCATTACCGTCGATCGCCTGACCAAAATTTATCCTGTGGCTGTGAAACAAGCAGGCTTCAAAGGCACAGTGACGCATTTCTTCAAGCGGAATTACCGACAAGTGAAAGCGGTGCAAGATGTTTCATTTCAGATTGAACCCGGCGAAGTCGTCGGATTTTTGGGCGCAAACGGTGCAGGAAAAACGACGACGCTGAAAATGCTCACCGGATTGATTCACCCGTCGTCTGGAAAAGTGACCGTAGCCGGACAAGTTCCGTTTGAGCGGCGATCGACCTTCTTGAGAAAAATCACGCTGGTGATGGGACAAAAGCAGCAGTTGATTTGGGATTTGCCTGCGGCGGACTCATTCAAAATCAACGCCGCTGTGTATGGAATTAGCGATCGTACGTTACGAAATCGAATTGGGGAACTCTCCGAAATGCTTTCACTCGAAGGCAAGCTCAATCAGCCCGTTCGTAAACTTTCACTCGGCGAACGAATGAAAGCTGAACTACTTGCCGCATTGCTGCACCAGCCCCAAGTTTTGTTTCTGGATGAGCCGACTTTGGGACTTGATGTAAATGCTCAAGTGGCAGTGCGAGAATTCTTGAAAGAATACAACGATCGATATAAAGCCACCGTTTTACTTACCAGTCACTACATGGCAGATATTACAGCGCTGTGTGAGCGAGTTTTGATGATCCACCAGGGGCAGCTTATTTATGATGGTAGTCTCAGTGGATTGGTGGATCGGTTCTCTCCGTGTCGTGAAATCAAAGTCGAATTCAATCGGACTTATACCGAATCAGAGCTATCCGCTTACGGTGAAGTTCAGGAAGTCGATCGACAGTCGGTTCGATTGTTGGTTGAGCAAGAACAATTGACGCAAGCGATTGCCCGCATTCTCGCTGAACTGCAAGTCGTGGATTTGTCAGTCACTGATCCACCGATCGAAGAAGTGATCGGGCGTGTGTTCCAAGCAGGGGCAGTCAATTAGTTCCGCTGATTGTCCATGACGAAACCGGGTTCGCTACTGCCCGGAACGCGCCAATCTTCGTTCTCGCCGCCGATGATGACAGAATCGATCGTCACAAAATCTTTACTCAACTGACGCAGCGAATTGACTAAGACATCAAGCGCGATCGCATCACTCGTTCCCAAATCAAACCAGCAGCGACCCCAGTTACTTTCATACTCGAAATCGCTCATATTGTGCATCACTGCCATCATGCTGTCATCGGCGGTACTTTCGTCGTAGGGCATAT
>CAXTDB010000386.1:0-4465 GCA_964242045.1 uncultured Leptolyngbya sp.
CGGGCGGCTGTTGATCAATAAAACAAAACGGACAGCGATTGCTACACTGCATCAATCCGTCAAACAGCGCAGTATCAAACTCTAAACCCAAATCGTCATCGTAATCTTTCTCGATTTCGATCTGATGAGTTTTGCCTTTTGTATCAATCACTTCGAGTTCTAGCACTTCATCCGCGCACAAAAACTGATAGTCGATCAAATCGCGCGGTTTTTCGCCGTTGATCGATACCAAGCGATCGCCCACTTCAAACCCAATTTCTTCGGCGATCGATCCTGACTGCACACTGGTAATTAATGCCGGACGAATAGAAATCTCGCTCATGACTGGAAATTAGAAAGCTTTTCTAGTCTAAACTTCCTTTAAAAGCTTTGTGGCGATCGCAATCAACAACGTGATGCCTAACGCCAAGCGATACCAAACGAACACCCAAGTAGTCTGACGCTGCAAGAACTTTAACAGCCACGCGATCGACAAATACGAAAACACAAACGCAGACGCAATTCCAACCAGCAACGGTAGCCCCATATCCGCTTCTTTCAGCACGTCTTTGGCTTGAACTAAAGTTGCGATCGTCAAGGTCGGAATTCCGAGTAAAAATGAAAATCGTGCGGCTGTTTCTCGACGCAATCCTAAAAATAATGCGGCAGTCAACGTCGAACCTGATCGCGAAGCTCCTGGTAGTAGTGCGATCGTTTGCCCCAATCCCACTAAAATCCCGTCTTTGATCTCTAGTTCATCAAAACCGCGTTTGCGAGTTCCAATTTTTTCTGCCAGCGCAAGTAGAAGCGACATCACGATCGACATGACCGCAATAATAATCACACTTTGCGGTAGCAGATTCAATTTCTTCAATACGAAGCCTACTCCTAAAGCTGGAATCGTGCCGATCGCAATTCCGACTAAAATCTTCCATTCCTCACGATCCCATTCTTTGCGCGCGTATGCCGCTAATGCTCCAGATAAAATCGCCCGAATATCTTTCCAGAAATACATCACAACTGCGATCACACTGCCGAACTGGATTGCATCGATCGCGGCTTTATTCCATTGATTCTGCCAGCCAAAAATATCGGTAAAAATGATCAGATGGGCGGTACTACTAATTGGCAAAAATTCTGTAATTCCTTGAACGAGACCCAGCACAATGCCTTGAAATAAAGCAAAAAGACTATTGACCTGATCTGCAACGAGAAAAACTGGCATCATGCGCTTCCTCAAACCTCAATATGGAGCAAAACTCTCGCTGTGAGTGTACAGCCTTTCTGAGAGTTTCTGGTTCTGAATTCCGAAATTCTTCTGCGGTTTCAGGAAAATTCCAGTAGGATTAGAGAATGCCCCCAGGGGGTATTTACCAAAAAGAATGATTTAGAGTTTTCGATCGTCGCTCTGAAAAAATCCTATGGTAATGTTAAGTTAAGTAAATAAAATAGCAGACTTAAGAATCCCTTGATTTCCTATCCGCCCAGTTCCAACTCAACTTATTCCCTAGAGCCTGAAGTGATTGCAGTTTCTGAAACTTCTTTTATTGAGCGTTCTGCTCCTCCACGCGCGCTCCTCATTTTCGGTGCATCGGTTTTTCTCGTCTCGGTTCCCGTCTTTTTTGAAGCGCCTTTGGTTCGATCGCTGCCGCTCCTCTGCCTACTCCTGACATCGCTTTGGGTTTGGGCATCGATCGCGCTTTCTGCCAAGCCACAAACCAAACACTGGGGCGAATTGCTGACAGGCTTTACCTGGACGTGGTTAGCTGGATCGCTCTACTGGGGCTGGATGCGGTGGGAGCCAACTTTGCACTTACCGATCGAAGCCATTGGATTACCGATCGCGCTTTGGGGTTTAAGACAAAACTGGTGCAAACTCGGAAACTTTTTCTACTTAGGGTCGCTCTTTGGAACTGCGGTTACAGATCTTTACTTTTATCTCACGGATTTGATTCCCTACTGGCGAAAATTAATGCAGGTTGAACCTGATGCGGTACAGCCCATTTTCCAGCAGGCTCTTATGCAAATGTACACCCCCGCAGGAGTCTTCTGGGTAATTTCACTGGCAGCACTATTGCTGGTTGTCGGTATTCTTTCGCTGCGAGCAAGAACTGTGCACTGGGTTGCGTTTGGCGGTGCAGTGCTGAGTACGATTCTGGTTGACAGCTTGTTCTGGGTTGCAGCAACACTGGCATAATTGCGGAAGAGGCAGAACCAACCCTGATTTTTGCCTCCTAGATACTGCGGAGATCACAGTAAAAAGTCATTTACTCAAGTTTTACATTCCAAGCGCTACTACTGAAACATTTAGCACGTAAGCGTTGCATCATAGGAAAGAATGCGTTCTTTCCTTGTTGAACCTGTGGTCACTCTCCAACCAACCCCCCATCTCGTGCTGCACACCAGCGATATTAGTAACCGCCGCCTACCACTGGTGGGAAACAATTGCTGGACAATCGGACGGAGTGAAGATAATACATTTGTGATTCGCGATCGCTGGATCTCGCGCAATCACGCAATGCTGCAATGGATGGAAACCGGGGAGTTTTATCTGATCGATTTGGGAAGCCGTAACGGAACCTTTGTGAACGGGCGACGAGTCAGCATTCCCGTAACGCTGCAAAATGGCGATCGCTTAACCTTCGGTCAAACCGAACTTGATTTTTTCTGCCCGCTAATCCGTCCCGCTTTAAACTCAGACGATCTCGATTCCAAAGAATTCACCGCCACGGCAACCCTTCATGTTCGCCGCTTAATTTCGGTGCTGGTTGTAGACATTCGCGACTTTACCGTTCTGACGCGCCAACTCGACGAAAAGATTCTGTCGGAAGTGATCGGCACGTGGTTTCGGCAAGCAGGCGAAATTATTCGCGAGTATGGAAGCTGGGTCGATAAGTACATCGGTGATGCGGTAATGGCAGTCTGGACGCACGGAACACACGGAGTCGATCGAGATGAAGCCCTGCGAATCTGTCAAGCAATTAACGCTTTACACCGAATGACGAGCAATTTGTATCAACAGTATCCGCTACCGTTTCCGATCCGAATTGGGGCAGGTGTGAATACTGGATTTGCGATGGTCGGCAATACGGGAAGCGGCGATCGACCCGATTACACAGCACTCGGCGATACCGTGAACGCTGCGTTTCGGTTAGAATCTGCCACCAAACAACTTGGGCTAGATATTGCTTTGGGTGAAACCACTTATCAACATCTTGCGGATCAAGTCGGCAATGTAGAGTTTCTAGAGCGCTACGTGGTTGAACTCAAGGGATATGACACTCCGACCCCGACTCATGCTTGCTCGTTTGCGGATCTCGATCGCTTTCTCAAAACAACTTTAGATACAGCGCATTGAATTCGATCCGCAAGATGATAGGCTCTAATAAAAGCTGTGTATTGCGTTTGCTCGATCTAGTTGGGAGGCATTAACAATGAAACGTTTGATTCGCTTTTTGGCGGCTTTGAGTTTGGTAGTGGGCTGTCTGGGCTGGTTGTCCCAAACGGCAGTCGCAGCAAATTTCAAGGGTGTGACTTTGGTTGCGGCTGATTATCGCAACGTAGTCGAAGACAAGATGGCAACCGATTATGGTAAAAAGCTCGATGTGAATAACACAAACGTTCGAGCGTTTCGCCAACTGCCGGGAATGTACCCGACTTTGGCAGGTCTAATTGTCAAAAATGCGCCTTATGAGTCGGTGGAAGATGTGCTGGAGATTCCAGGCTTGACCGATAAGCAAAAGGAAGTTCTCGAAGCCAATATGGATAACTTCGTGGCAACTGAAGTATCTAAAGAACTGGTGGAAGGGGGCGATCGCTATAACAACGGGATCTACCGCTAATCGAGTTTCTACTTTGTAGAGTCGCGCTCTCCGCAGATTTTGATGCTGCGTAGAGCGATTTTTTTATTCAGGAAGTCTATGTTGCAGTCTGGATATGATGTGCTGGTTGTTGGAGCGGGGGCGGCAGGCTTGTATACTGCGCTTTCTTTGCCGCAACAGTATCGAGTGGGACTGATTACGAAAGATAGCGTTGCCAAATCTGCTAGTGATTGGGCGCAAGGAGGAATTGCTGCGGTAATTGATCCACAAGATTCGACTGCGCTGCATATCACCGATACGATCGCCGCTGGAGTGGATTTGTGCGATCGCGATGCCGTCGAATTTCTAGTCGAGAACGCTGCCGAGTGTATTCATCACCTGGTCGATTTGGGAGTGGCATTCGATCGACATGCAGATCATCTGGCGTTAACGCTAGAAGCGGCTCATTCACGCCGTCGGGTGCTTCACGCTGCGGATACAACCGGACGAGCGGTGGTGAGCGTTTTAGCCGAACGAGTTTTAGAACGTCATAATATTCAGGTTTTAGACCAAACTTTTGTGCTGGATCTGTGGCTAGATTCAGAAAATCAGTGTCAAGGCGTTTGTTTGATTTATCAATCTGAAGTGCATTGGATTCGCGCTCAAGCGGTGATCTTGGCAACCGG
>CAXTDB010000387.1:0-1068 GCA_964242045.1 uncultured Leptolyngbya sp.
AAGCTGATACCGTTCTGAAAAATCTCTCGTCGCTGCCGATTTTCAAAGTCGATTATGATCGCGTTGTCCAATCCGTTGCAACCGATCCCGAATTTGCTTGGATTGGGCTGACTGAAACTCAAGCCGTTCGTCGTTATCGTCGGGATATCATTGTGTTGCGTCAGCCAATTAATCCACTAATGCAAGCGCAAATCACCGGAGCGACTACGGGACTATGTAAACTGATTGTGCGTCGTGATGGTTTGATCTTAGGCGCGCATATTGTTGGAGAGAATGCGATCGAGTTAATTCACTTAATTTCGTTTGCGGTGTCTGAGAATTTGAAAATTCAATTCTTCGATCGTTTTTCTTATGCGTCTCCAGCATTGTCAGAAGTATTTAGAAATGCGGCTCACGAATGGCACAATTTGAGACGAAACTATTTCCTTCAAGATTTGCAAGAGAGCTATTTTGCTTGGCAACGTGGACGAACGAAATGAAAAGGAGCGATCGCATCTTGTGAAGAGCGATCGCTCCTTTTCCCTAAACTCGTGCCAATGTGACTCGCTCGATTTGATCTTGATATTTGCCGCGTCGATCGTCGTAGCTCACTGCACAAGGCGCGCCCTCAAGAAACAACAATTGCACAATCCCTTCGCTTGCATAAATCCGACAGTCTGCGCTCGATGAATTCGAGAACTCTAACGTTAAGTGTCCTCTCCAGCCCGCTTCCGCTGGAGTCAAATTCGCAATCAATCCAATCCGCGCATACGTCGATTTTCCGATACAAACTACCGTCACATTGTCCGGCACTTCTAACCGTTCTAATGCAACCCCCAAGCCATACGAATGAGCAGGCAGAATGAAAAATTTGCCATTGTCATCTTGGTGCAACGGTGCAGGCTCTAAGTTTGCATCACTAAAATTCTTCGGATCAACGACCGTTCCAGGAATGTGCCGAAAAATCCGAAACTCAGACGGAGACAGACGCAAATCATAACCGTAACTGCTTAACCCATACGAAATCACAGGCAATCCATCAATTCGTCGTACAAGCTGAGGTTCAAACGGCGCGATCATGCCTTCGTG
>CAXTDB010000387.1:1104-4462 GCA_964242045.1 uncultured Leptolyngbya sp.
ATGATGCTAGTGTTTTAGGGTTGATGAGTGCGACGCAGTTCTGTAATTTGATCGGCTACATCTAAAAGGGCTTCGGGCATATCAGGACCCGTCAAAATCACATCGACATGACGCGGACGCGATCGCAAAAAGTCCAGCACTTCCGCTTCAGGAATAAATCCAAAGTGAATCGCCAAACTCAATTCGTCTAGCACCACGAGATCGTAGCGATTTTGCTCAATCACACGGCGCGTATGCTGCCATAGTTCCAGCAACGATCGAGCTTCATCCTCATCGATCTGGGGTGTATCAATGCAACGGGCTATGTTACACCGAATCCAGTCGAGATTTTGGCTCAACTGCATGGGTCGATCGTATCCTTGCCCAATCCCGCCCTTGAGAAATTGCACCACCAAAACTGGGGTTCCTTGTCCTGCAATTCGCATCGCCTGTGCCATCACGCTCGTAAAGAAACTGCGATGAAACGAGGTAAACACCTGCACTAATCCTTCGACTTTCAAATTGCGCGATCGGGGTGCATCAAACACGGGTGTTTCAACTTGCGAAACCATAGGACTGTCTCAAAATAGGGCAATTCACTTTTTAGATGTAGCGTCTCTCTCCGAGTCGCTTCACCATGAAACACCAGATATAGGATTGCGTCAAGATCATTTTGACGGATCAATTCACTGAATCTGCAAGTCATTTTTCCCTGATGCGAATACCATACAAAAAAATTGCTCAGAAGTACAGGCGTTCTGAGAAGAAAATTATAGACCCCGACCGATCGCGCTTCCTGGTCCTTGAAACATCAGCCACGACAGAAAGAAATTCACGATAAAAATCGCCAGCAGCGAAGTCACAACCGCCGTTGTCGTCGATTGTCCAACCCCTTTTGCCCCGCCCGTTGTCGTCAGCCCCCAACTCGACCCAATCACCGCAATCATCGACCCAAACACAAACCCCTTAATCGGAGAGCTACAGAGATCCCACACGCTTAAAAAGTTTTTGGCTGAATTGAGAAACACTGTATTTGAAATCCCATAGAGTAAGTCTGCAACCACCATTCCACCTGCCATTCCAGTCACGAGCGACAACAGCGTCAGAATCGGCAACATCACGCAGCAAGCGATCACACGCGGAATCACAAGATAATCGATCGGATCAGTCCTCAGCATATACAGCGCATCGATCTGCTCGGTCACCTTCATCGTGCCAATCTCTGCCGCAAACGCCGACCCGACACGCCCCGCCAAAACAACCGCTGTCAGCACCGGAGCTAGTTCTCGCGACAGTGAAATCGCCAACACTCCCCCAACCGCCGTTCCCGCTCCCAAATTGATAAACTCACGCGCTACTTGAATCGTAAACACTGCACCTACAAACGTTGCAGTAATCAGCGCAATCAGCAGCGATTCTGGACCTGCGGTTGCCATCTGCTCTACAGTATTGCGACGATGAATCTTACCGGACAGCAAATGCACAATCACCTGACCTCCGAGTAAAATGGCGGCGATTAAGCGTCGGCTCCAAAGTCCTAAAGCAGAGGAAGAATGTTGGGGCGTTTCAGTCAAAGGGACACTACCTGTTTCAAACTCGATAGAAGCATATCAAATTCGTTTATAACTGAGTTTGACTGGCTTACCACATATCTTCCGTTAATTGTAAGAGGACTCGGCATGGTCGGAAAGCGCTTTCAGCCTACAAGTTTCATCGATCAGCCCGACGACGATCGTTCATTCGACTATCACTACGATGCTCCCGGAACGGTTCCCGGTACGTTAACCATCCCCAAAGATGCTGCGCTTCCGGTGATTGTGCTGATCGACTACAACAATGACAACGCGGTTCGACTCCAGCTCGACCAACCAGAGGAATGTACCCCTTATCTCGATACTGACTCGGTTTCTTGGGTCGATGTCAAGGGATTAGGCAGCGAGGACATTCTTCTAAGAATAGGGCGCGTTTTTGGCTTGCATCCATTGGTTTTAGAAGATGTGGTGAATGTGCCGCAACGCCCAAAGGTTGAAGAATACGATCAGCAGATTTTGATCATCGCGAGGATGGTGGTGCTGAAAGAATCGGGTTCAGGGTTTTATTCGGAGCAAGTGAGTTTCATCCTGGGCAAACATTATCTACTGACGGTACAGGAAGAGCCAGAGCATGATTGTTTTGAGATGGTACGTGAGCGAATTCGCACTACAAAAGGCACGATCTGTAAACGCAGAGCCGATTATCTTGCGTATGCGCTTCTAGATGCAATCATCGATGGCTTTTTCCCGATTCTCGAAGTCTACGGCGAAGACATTGAAGAACTTGAAGATGAGGTGGTTGCCAGTCCAACTCGGCAGACTTTAGAAAAGATTCATGCAGTCAAACGGGAATTGTTGCTGTTGCGTCGATCGATTTGGCCGCTTCGGGATGCGATCAATTCTCTCATTCGTGACACTGGCTCTGACCTCGTGAGCGATGATGTCCGAATTTATCTGCGCGATTGTTATGATCATACGGTTCAAGTCTTGGATATGGTGGAAACTTATCGAGAATTAGCCGCGAGTTTGATGGATGTCTATCTCTCGTCTGTCAGCAATCGCATGAATGAGATTATGAAAGTGCTAACAGTAATCTCGACCATCTTTATTCCACTTACGTTTGTTGCTGGAATTTACGGCATGAACTTCAATCCTGATAAATCCCCGCTCAATATGCCAGAATTAAACTGGTACTGGGGTTATCCGATTTGTTGGGCAGTAATGATCGCGATCGCAATCAGCCTCATCTTCTTTTTCAAACGGAAGGGCTGGTTCGAGGACTTCTCCACCACAATTAAAAAATAAGAGGGCAAAAAATAAGAGGGATAAAGCTTTATCCCTCTCTTGTTCCTAGTTTTTCTTCAATCGCCGCAACTCTTCCTGCAAATCTGCCACCTGTTGCCGCATCTCGTCTACGGTTGTCTGCGTTGGAGTCGGTTCCTCCTCGTCTAGAATCTCAATCTTGCGCGGCTCTGCGGGTCGGTCTTCAGACCTAGAAACGCTGGGAGTCGATTGCTGTGCGCGTTGTACCATTTCATCGACAAATCGGCGCGCTTCTTCTGCGTTCATTTCGCCTCGATCGACCATTTCATCTGCAACCTTCTGCACCTGCGCCCGGAGTTCGGTGAGTTTCTCTCCCGCTTTTTCTCCTGCATAGGAAGCGACTCCGATTCCCAAATACATTGCTTTTTGAACCAAATCTCCCAAACCCATAACGATCGCGCTCCTGGTAGTCGTTTCTTCCAAGATATGCAGAATTCGATCCGTTGCCTAGTGCAAAACTTCCCGTGTTCGGTGTAGAAAACCGACCCTTTAAAACGAAGGCGACCCGGAGACTACGCCTATCA
>CAXTDB010000388.1:0-4447 GCA_964242045.1 uncultured Leptolyngbya sp.
CTGTGATTTAGCCGAAACGACCGCTGACATAAGCTTGGGTCGCTTGCTCTTGTGGGCTTTGGAAAATTCGCTCAGTACGATCGTATTCCACAATGAATCCAGTTCTTTGTCCCTTCGCATTCGCTTCCACGTTAAAGAACGCGGTGTAATCCGAGGCGCGAGAAGCCTGCTGCATATTGTGAGTCACAATCACGATCGTATATTTCTCTTTCAACTCTTGCAGCAAATCCTCGACTTTCAAAGTCGAAATCGGGTCAAGCGCTGAGCAAGGTTCGTCCATCAAAATCACATCGGGTTGAACGGCAACCGCCCGCGCAATACACAACCGTTGCTGCTGACCGCCAGAAAGATCAGTTCCGTAAGCTTTGAGCTTATCTTTCACGTCGTCCCAGAGTGCGGCTTGTTTCAGCGATCGTTCTACTAGCTCATCCATGTCGCCCTTAAAGCCAAGCAGCCGAGGGCCAAACGCAATATTGTCGTAAATCGTTTTTGGGAACGGATTCGGCTTTTGAAACACCATGCCGATCTGTCGCCGCACTTCCACCGGATCAATCTCAGAAGCATAAAGATCTTGATCGTGGTAGTAGATTTTGCCGTCGATATGAAACGACTTGATCAAATCATTCAAGCGGTTAAAGCAGCGCAGCACTGTACTCTTACCGCAGCCCGAAGGGCCAATAAAAGCGGTCACAGCGTTTTTGGGAATGTGAATTGAAACATCCCGCACCGCTAAGAAATTTCCATAGTAGATGTTGAGGTCTTCGGTACGAAAGACAGTTTCAGTTTGGCGAGTGTCCTGGACTCTAGAAGTCATACAGTTAAGAAGGAATAAAGGATTGGAGCGTTTCAAAAAGAGCTTATCGACGTTTGATCACCATGCGAGACAGAATGCTAGTAATTAAAACGAGCAACACTAATACTAATGAACCCGCCCAAGCAAGCTCTTGCTGAGCCTTGAACGGAGAAGTCGCAAAATCAAACACCAACCGCGACATTGTTGCGGTCGGTTGCCACAACGTTGTATTCCAAAATCGATTAAATGAAGCGGTAAACAGCACCGGAGCCGTTTCACCTGCCGCGCGCGCGAGGGCAAGCAAAATTCCAGTGACGATCGCAGGAATCGCCGCCGGAAGCACAATCTGCAATGTTGTTTGTATCCGACTAGCCCCAAGCCCGATCGAGGCTTGACGAAAATCATTCGGCACAGATTCTAGCGCTTCGGTTGCGGTTCTAACGATCGTCGGCAACATCAACACCGCTAGCGCAAAACCTCCCGCGACTGCCGAAAAGGTTCCGGTGCGTAAAACGACGACTGTATAAGCGAATGCGCCGATGACGATCGACGGCACTCCGCTCAATACGTTGGTAAAGAAGTTCACCCATTCTGCTAGTTTGGTATCGCGTCCAAACTCAGATAAATAAATCGCGCCAACGATACCAAACGGAATCGCCAGCGCTGCCGCAATTCCAACGGTGAGCAGCGTTCCTACAAAAGCGTTTCCGAAACCGCCACCCGTCAATCCGGGCGCAGGCGGCAACTCTAGAAATACGCTCGGATTCAGCCGAGAAGCGCCGTTCACAAGGACATAATAGGTAACCGCAGCCAGCGGAATCAGCGCCAATCCTGCACACACAAAAGTCAGAATCGTCATGGCTGAAGAAAAGAGAGTGCGAGGAGAACTCGACACTTTCTTTAAGTCGCGTTTGGCTGCTGCAAATTCTGGAGAAGTCATACAAATCCTTGTCTAAAATTCGAGAGTTGCCTAGAGCTTCATGCTGAACCGACGAACGACCATTTCCGCCAGCACATTCACCACCAGAGTTAATACAAATAGAACCAACGCTGCATATAACAATGATGCTACTTGCAGACCGCTCGCTTCTGCAAACTGGTTCGCTAAGAGCGATGCCACGGTAGAACCTTGCGCCAGAATCGAGAACGATCGAATCGTATCGACGTTTCCAATCACCATCGTTACTGCCATCGTTTCACCCATTGCCCGACCGAGCGCCAGCATGATACCGCCGACGATCCCAGAAAACGCAGCGGGCAGCAGAACCTGAAAGATTGTCTCCCATCGAGTCGCACCGAGTCCATACGATGCCTGGCGCAATTCTGACGGAACCGCAACTAACGCATCACGCGAAATTGCCGCAATAATCGGCAAAATCATAATCGCCAAAATGATTCCAGCCGCATAAATTCCTGGACCTGCCGGGGGCGTACTAAAAATCGGAATCCAGCCGAGAGTCGCATTCAACCACATGCCAAACGGACGCAGAATCGGAATCAGCACGAAAATGCCCCACAGCCCGTACACGACACTAGGAATCGCCGCTAGCAGTTCCACCATGAACACGATCGGTTGCTTCACGCGCGGCGGTAAAAAATCTTCGCTCAAAAACAGCGCGACTCCGATCCCGATCGGCACTGCCAGCAGCAACGCCAAAAACGAAGTTACAAGCGTTCCATAAATCTGAGTCAGCGCGCCAAATATCTCATCGTTGACGCTCCACCGACTCGTCACCAAAAAACCCAGCCCAAACTTTTGAATTGCCGGAAGCGCATCGATTCCGACTCGACCTGCGATCGCGAGCAGCAGCACGCCAACCCCGATCGCAAACGCAGCCGTCAGCCAAACAAATCCGTTATCAATCAGGCGAGACGTATCAGTCCGCCGCCAAGACATTCGCGATGATCGATCCGCAGGCGAAGCCATAAGAAATCCATTCAGAAAGTGATGAAAACAATATCATGCGATCGCGCTTCGACTAGAGAGAAATACTCGCTCTCTAGTCGATCGCTTGAATTATTTCGCAGCTACCTTAATCGTATCTAATGCCGAAGCCGCTTTGGTGGAAATGCCTTCTGGCAGCGGTAGATATCCCAACTCGCCTGCAAACGCTTTTCCGTCACTGTAAGCCCACTTGATAAAGTCGTTGAACGCTTTCGCCTTGGCGGGATCTTTCGGGTTTTCGTACAGCAGCAGGTAGGTCAAGCTGACGATCGGATAAGCATCTTTGCCCTCTGGGTCAGGCACTTTCAAAGCAAAATCAGCGGGAACAGACGCACCTTCGAGCGCTTTTGCAGCCGCTTCAGGAGTCGGAGCAATAAAGGCTCCGGATTTGTTTTGCAAAGTCGCAGTCGTCAAATTGTTTTGCTTGGAATACGAATACTCGGTATATCCGATCGAGCCTGCTGTTTGCTGAATTTGAGCGGTGACACCTTCGTTTCCTTTTCCGCCTGTTCCAGCGGGCCATTCCACGGTTTTACCGGAGCCAGCTTTCCAGTTCGGACAAGCTTTGACAATGTGATTTGTGAACACTGCGGTCGTTCCACTGCCGTCTGAGCGGTGAACGAAGGTTAAAGGCTGACTCGGCGCATTCGGGTTATCTTTTTTGATTTTCGGATCGTCCCAAGATTTGATCGAGCCATCGACAACGCCGCAAAACGCTTCACGCGACAGTTTCAAATCGCTTAAGCCTTGAACGTTGTACGCCATCACCACGAAAATTCCGGTCGAGGGAATCTGAATGGCTTTACCGCGATCGGCAGGCAGTTTGGCGCGATCTTCGTCTTTCAGCGGATCGTCGGATGCGGCGAAATCAACGGTTTGATCGAGGAAACGCTTTACACCTGCACCACTACCCACCGAGTCGTAGCTAATCTGAACGCTAGGATTTTTCTTGTTGTATTCCTGAAACCAGCGCTGATACAGCAAGTTTGGAGCCGAAGCGCCTGCACCGTTGATCGAGGTTGCACCACCCGGAGCCGAAGCTGGAGCCGCAGGACTACTGCCTGTTGCCCCTTGAGGAGGAGTATTTGCGGTTTGAGGAGTACATGCTGCTAAACCCAGTACCAGGGCAGCAAGGGAGGAAAAAGACACTCCCAGATGAATTTTTCGTTGAGAAAACGCCATAAATAAAACGCAGGGCAACGTATGTAGGTATATCCCACAGGGTACAACTACAGACTTAAGACAAGGTTAAGAGGGCAATATTTCTCTCATAACCTGGCTGAAGGTTGCCTGCGCTACAGACAGAAACAAACCGATTCTTAAAAGTTTCTGAATCGGATTCGTCACTGGAATAAACTCGATCGTTCTAGAACAGCGCAATCGCACTGATTCCACTTTTAAGCTTCCCTGGTTTTGTAACGTTTTGTCAACTTCCTGAGACAAATCTTCTAGTTCTCGACGTTGAATAATATTTCATCACGAATTCTACGGATGCTTCTATAAGAATTCACGAGATCAACGATAGAATTTCCTATTTTTACAGGTAGACGAATGGCGGTTCTTGTGCTTCTCATTTCGGAATGAGTCTAGTATAATACTCTCAACACAAGAGTTCGGCGACGGCTATTGGGTCTGTACTGGTTCCTGCTCGATCGGCTTTCTCCGAGTTCGCCCCTCACACGAATGGTTTGGAGAGTAACGTGACTATT
>CAXTDB010000389.1:0-4438 GCA_964242045.1 uncultured Leptolyngbya sp.
GTCAAAGTTCAAGTAATCGAAGGCTCGATCGAGAGCATTAATGTCATTGGCACTCGTCGCTTGAATCCTGCTTATGTTCGCAGTCGGATCGGATTGGTCGTTCAAGCACCGCTAAACGTGAATCGTCTGCTAGAAGGATTGCGATTGCTGCAACTCGATCCCCTCATTGCTTCGATTTCAGCCGATTTGCAAGCAGGAACCCGCCCCGGAACGAGTGTTCTACAAGTCACGATTACTGAAGCCAAAACGTTTTCTGTGACTCCTTCGATCGATAATGCTCGCTCTCCCAGTGTGGGTTCGTTTCGGCGACAACTTGAACTCGCACAAGCAAATTTACTCGGTTTAGGCGACGGGCTGAGAGCTAGTTATACAAATACAGACGGCAGTAACGGGATTGATTTGAGCTATACGGTTCCGCTGAATCCGCGTAATGGAACTTTACGCCTCGCGTATGGCAGTACTCGTAGTCGAGTGATTGAATCACCGTTTGATGTTTTGGATATTAAAGCTCGATCGCGCTATTACGAATTGACGTTTCGACAGCCGATCGTGCAGCGTCCGACTAATGAGTTTACGCTAGGCTTGACATTTTCGCGTCAAGAAAGCGAGACGGAATTAGGCATCGATAATATTGGTCCGTTTCGGTTGTCACCGGGAGCGGATGATCAAGGACGGACGCGCATTTCAGCGGTGCGATTTTTCCAAGAATATGTGCAGCGCAGCGATCGAGAAGTGCTTGCCGCACGATCGCAGTTTAGTGTCGGTTTAGGCTTGTTCAACGCGACGATCAATAATCAAGCTCCAGATAGTCGGTTCTTTGCGTGGCGCGGACAGGCACAATGGACGAGATTGTTAGCGCGGGATTCGTTGTTGTTAGTCCGGGGAGATTTACAGCTTAGCGATCGAACGTTAGTTCCGCTTGAGCAAATTGGTCTGGGTGGACAAGACACGGTTCGCGGCTATCGTCAAGATGCGCTGCTGACTGATAACGGGTTTTTGTTTTCGACTGAAGTGCGCTTACCGATTTTGCGATCGAGGAAAGCGCTTGTACAAGTTGCACCGTTTATCGATCTGGGTACAGGATGGAATCGTAACGGTGGAAATCCAGATCCGAGTACGCTTGTGGGTGCGGGACTGGGTTTAGTGTGGCGGCAGGGCGAGGATTTTTCAGCGCGAGTCGATTTCGGCTTTCCGCTAGTGTCGATCGGCGGTGAGAAACGCACGCTGCAAGAAAACGGCATTTATTTCTCGGTGCGCTATAGTCCATCATTCTAGATTGCGTGAGACACTAGATTTGGTCTGAGAAAATGCTGAGTCATGATGCGATCAGTGCAAGACAATCAGAAAAATTCGCGTGAACGATCGTGGTTTTATTGGTTCACAGTGCCAATTTACCCGTATAGCCAACGGCGAACGATCCGAACGGAAGTCGTGAAAAATGCCGTTTGGACATTTGAGCAACTCCAGGGAATTTTTTATGTCGTAACACCGATTCGGATGACGGTTGTAAAACTCGATGCGGGCGGGCTTTTAGTGTATGCGCCTGTGGCTCCAACGGTTGAATGTTTGCGACTACTCGATGAAATTGTTTCCGTTCACGGAACTGTTCAATATATTGTTCTCCCAACTGCTTCAGGTTTAGAGCATAAAGTATTTGTGCCGCCGTTTGCTCGGAAGTTTCCCCATGCTCAAATTTACATTGCACCGGATCAATGGAGCTATCCGGTTAATTTACCTTTGTCTTGGTTGGGGTTTCCTAAAAATCGGACGCATTTGCTGGATGGTCGATCGGTTCCGTTCGGCGATCAGTTTGAGTATGCAAAATTAGGTCCGATTCGGCTGGGATTAGGTCCATTTGAAGAAATTGCATTGTTCGATCGACGTTCTAAAACGCTGCTCGTTACAGATTCAGTCGTCTCGATTCCAGAAGTTGCACCGGAGATCATTCAAATCGATCCTTATCCATTATTGTTTCATGCGCGTGAGACAGGAACAGAGACGATCGAAGATACCGAAGCCAATCGGCGTAAAGGTTGGCAGCGGATTGCATTGTTTACGTTCTACTTTCAGCCCAGCGGTTTAGACATTGCGGATTTAGTTCCTTCGGTACGTGAAGTGGTAAAAGCGCCCGATCGCTCGAAAAAAGCCTTCTTCGGCTGGTATCCGTTTCGTTGGAATCTCGGTTGGCAGCGATCGTTTGCGGCATTGCGAAAACATCGTTTGATTGTCGCTCCGATTTTGCAGAGATTGATTCTCAATCGTGAGCCAGAAATCGTAATTGATTGGGCAGAAAAGGTTGCAAGTTGGAACTTTGAGCGAATCATTCCTTGTCATTTGGATGCGCCAATTGTGACAGGTGCGAAAGAGTTTCGAGCGGCGTTCGGATTCTTGGAGAAAAGCGGCGATCGTACTTTGCCCGATGAGGATTTTGAACTATTGAAGACGATCGAGCAGGGCTTGATCAAAACCAAGATCACACCACCCGCAAAAGATAAGGTTTGATTCGCAGCCTTAAGCTCTCCGCAGCAAGACTGGTCGAATTCCCGTTAAAGTGAACCCTTCATTACCAGCGCTCCTGCTGGAACTAGAGGAGCCGCCTTCGACTCTGCTGTAATCAAAAGCTGACTCACAGGAACACCACACGCGGCTTGTAACGTCGATCGATATCCTGCCGCCGCTTCACGACTACTGAACTGACCACAGTACTTAGGCTGCGTGCTGCCTGGCGACATTGCCCAGAGCCGATACGCCTGATCTAGCGGCAAATCAGGCAAGTTCTGCACTAACACGACCAGCGTATTCTGGCTTGAATTGATCACCACTTTGCCAGAAGCATTCGCCACCTTCTCAGTCCCTCGCAAAGCGTAAAAATTAGTGTTGGGCTGTTGCAAGGCTTCAATCACACTTTGGTTGGCTTGAGTCGTTTGCCGCAAGCGGTAATTATCAATTCCTAGAGCTAAAACGCTAAGCGCAGCGACTCCCAAAACAGCTTGCTTTACACCGTGCCGCCAGAACGATCGCCTAGGATTTGTTCTGTGGGAAATTCGTCTTACTTCAGCAGCTTGCTGTGTGTCGAACGGCGAAAGTGCTGGTTCGGGAATCGATCGGGACTGACTCAGCCGCTCAAAAAGTCGATCTTTCAAGTCTGCGGGCACAGGCACTACTGGCGCGCTATAAGAAATCGCCCCAACGGTTGCCTGAAGTTCTGCTAATTCAGCCGTTAACTCTGGAGATGCCGCAGCTTGTTGCTCTACCCAAGCTCGCTCTTCTTCGGTCAGAAGATCAAGCGCATAGAGCGGAGCGAGTTCACAAAAGCAGCGGTTTTCGTTGTTCATGCGGTCTGAGTCGAGAGTTCTATCTTGAATTCTGAGAAAGTTCTATCTTAATCTGGCTTCCAAGTCCTTAGTGTCGTTTGCAGTCGATGCAAACCGAGTCGAATCCGAGTTTTAACTGTTCCGAGAGGAAGCTTTAGCTGAGCCGCTATTTCTGAATGAGACAGTCCTTGATAATGAGCGAGTTCAATCACTTGACGCTGCTCGGCTGAAAGTTGAGCAAGCGCGATTTGAATTTGGTTCCGTCGTTCTGAAACGAGTACGTCTTCGATCGGATCACTCCCTGCGGGGTTATGGGGAAATTCAGCAGCGACGATCGAGGTTTTTTCGGTCTGCTGCATTGTTCGCAATCGAGCCAGCGTGTAGCTCCGCGTCATGATAAACAGCCAGGTATCTACCTGAGTTTTGCCAGCATCAAAGCGAACAGCCGTTCGCCAAACTTGAGCAAAGACATCTAACACGACTTCTTCACTTTCTTGAACTGAACCCAGCGTCTTAAAAGCGACTGCATAAAGTGTGGAAGCGTAGCGATCGTACAGTGCTCCCATTGCGGTTTGATCCTGCTGGGCAATTCGTTTCAATAAAGAGAAATCATCAGAAGCTGGCTCGATCGTCATTGAATAACCGCTAGATCGCGGCACGTTAAAGCTAAATGTCGGTATCGCTTTGCAGATGAAAGCGATACCGACATTTAATCATGATTAAGTCAAACAATCGATGTCAACCTACCATAGCCCTCGAACTTCAGTCTCCGCCTGAGTATTTTTGGATTCGGTTGATCGATCGGGTGCTGAGTTTGATTGCTGACTCGTTAAAATGGGCTTTACCAACGCGAGTACTTCCGTTTCGGTTGCATAGCCATCAAATGCCGCAGAACCGAAAGGAATCGGAGAGCCGCTGCGATTCTCATTGTAAATCACACTTTTGGGATCGTTAATCCAAGGGCGTGCATTTGCACCGAGCAGCGTTTGGCGCAAATAGCGAATGCCTGCGGCGTGTCGCGCTTCTACTGAGTGAATTTCTAAAGCACCTGCCAGCACCGTTTTACCCGCATCGCCCGCTGCTAACAAGTTTTGCACTTGCCCTTTGTAGGCTGCCACACCCAA
>CAXTDB010000390.1:0-4421 GCA_964242045.1 uncultured Leptolyngbya sp.
TGAATGAAACAGAAAATATGGTTCATAATTCTTTGCTGAGGATTCTCGAATCTGTAGTACACTCTGCCTGAAGCTTTTGTCCTTCCTACTTGCGATTTCTGATGCCGTTTTTTGCCGCATTTCTGATTTCATTCCTGGTTGTTCTCGTAGCAACCCCGATCGTCAACCGTCTCGGTAAGCGCATCGGTCTGGTGGATAAACCAAACCACCGCAAAGTTCACAAGCGCCCAATGGTTCGACTCGGTGGCGTGGCAATGTTTATCGGTGTGGTGATTGCGCTGTTGATTGTTTGGTGGGCAGGTGGATTTGGAGCGCTCAAACCGGGGAAAGAATCAGAGGTTTGGGGAGTAGCGATCGGCGGAATTGCTTTTTTTCTGATTGGACTCGCAGACGATTTATTTAACTTGTCGCCTAAGACTCGATTGCTTTTACAAACTGTAGTTGCGGGTTTGGCTTGGCAGTCGGGCGTACAGATTGACTTTTTGACGAACCCGATCGCAGGATTGTTCTCGCTGCCAGAATGGGCAAGTTTGCCGATTACTGTCGTTTGGCTGGTCGGGATGGCGAATGCGATTAACTGGATTGATGGTCTTGATGGACTCGCAGCAGGCGTTTCAGGAATTGCTGCATTTGTGATGTTTTGGACTTGCCTGTTCATGCAGCAACCTCAAGCGGCACTGTTCGCAGCGGCACTAGCGGGCGCGACTTTCGGGTTTCTGCCCTACAACTTCAACCCGGCTCAAATCTTTATGGGCGACGGAGGTGCGTATTTTATTGGGTTCACCTTAGCAGGCGTGGGGGTGATCGGCTTAGTAAAAAGTGTCACAACCGTTGCAGTCTTACTGCCTTATGTAATTTTGGCGGTTCCAATTTTAGATATGTCGGCGGTGATTCTCGATCGCTTACGTCGCGGAAAATCTCCATTCGTTGCCGATAAACGTCATCTGCATCATCGATTGCTCAAAGCTGGACTGTCACAACGCTTAGCTGTGCTGTTTATCTACTCGCTGACGCTGTGGGCGGGAAGTTTAGCGATGGCAGTGTCGGGAATGCCCAGTGGAGTCGGATATGCGATCGCCGCTACAATCATCTTGAGCGTGACTAGTTGGCAAGTGTGGCGGACAGCAAGATGAATGCGGAAATTATTAGCGTCGGAACTGAACTTTTGTTAGGGAACATCCTCAACTCGAATGCTCAGTTTCTCGCTCAGCAGTTTGCCGAACTAGGGATTCCACATTATTTTCAAACCGTGGTTGGGGATAATCCTGATCGTTTAAAGCAAGCGATTCAAATCGCCAGCGATCGCGCCAATTTGATCGTGTTCACGGGCGGATTAGGTCCGACTCCAGACGACTTGACTACGGAAACGATCGCAGATTTTTTCTCCACACCTTTAATCGAGAAAGCCGAAATCGTTGAAGATATCAGCAAAAAATTTGCTCAACGCGGTCGCCAAATGACCGACAACAACCGCAAGCAAGCGCTGATTCCCAAAGGCGCAGAGATCTTGTATAACGCGATCGGTAGCGCTCCCGGCATGATTTGGCAACCGCGATCGAATCTAACGATTCTCACTTTTCCCGGTGTTCCAACTGAGATGAAACATATGTGGCAAGAAGTTGCCGTTCCGTATCTTAGACAGCAAGGCTGGGGAAAAGAAATTATTATCAGTCGCACCCTCCGCTTTTGGGGAATTTCAGAATCCGCTCTTGCTGAGAAAGTTGGAGCATTTTTCGACTTGCAAAATCCGACCGTTGCGCCGTATGCAAATTACGGCGAAGTCAAACTACGGATTTCAGCAAAATCGACATCAGAGCAAGCAGCCCAAGAACTGATTGCGCCTGTAGAACAACAACTGCGCGACATTGCAGGCATCGATTGTTATGGAGCCGACGAAGACTCATTGGCTTCTGTGGTTGGAGATTTGCTGAAAGAACGCCAAGCCACGTTGAGCGTAGCGGAATCTTGTACAGGGGGCGGCTTGGGTCAGATGCTCACGCGCGTTTCTGGTAGCTCAACCTACTTCTGGGGCGGCGTGATTTCTTACGACAATTCGGTGAAAGAAAACCTTTTAGGCGTTGATCCAAATGCGATCGCTACTCAAGGAGCGGTCAGCGCGATTGTCGCGGAACAAATGGCAATAGGAGTACGATCCCAACTTAAAACAACCTGGGGTATTAGCATCACTGGAGTTGCAGGTCCCGGAGGCGGCACAGATGAAAAACCCGTTGGACTCGTATATATTGGCTTAGCGAATTCCCAAGGTGCAGTAAGTCAGCGGTATCGATTGGGCGATCGCGGACGCGATTGGGTGCGTCAAGTCAGTGCTTGTAGCGCGCTCGATCAGCTTCGACGAAGATTGTTAAGCCACGCTTAAGTTTTGTCGCTTGATTTTAATCTATCTTTCGGTATGATGATTAGATACCGACTTCCCAACCCTGGGGATCATTGGTTTTCAAAAAACTCCCTGCTAGAATTAAGGGGTTATACGGGAATCTAGTACAGTTTAGACCCTATCAAAGGAGCCGTCTGACCGATGGATTACATTGAAAAGGTATTGGAAAAGCTCAAGGAATGGGCGCGGCGCGTCATCGAGACTCTGTTGGGTCCTGAAGAAGAGCCAGAACCCGAACTCATTCCGATCCCAGTTCGAGATCGTCACCGCTAGTTTGACTCTACAACCTGCGGGGCAAATGGATTGAGCAGTATTTTGGTTCTCCACGGGCCAAACCTTAATCTCTTGGGTAAACGAGAACCTGGAGTTTACGGCGTGGTTACGCTGGAAGAAATTAATCAGCGTTTAGAGCGAGAAGCTCGATCGATACAGATTGACCTCATTGCGCTGCAATCTAACCATGAAGGGGTTTTGGTTGACGCGATTCAAGCGGCTCTAGGCGCACATCAAGGAATTTTAATCAATCCAGGCGCGTACACGCATACGAGTGTGGCGATTCGGGACGCGATCGCTGCGGTGAATCTTCCGACAGTTGAGGTACACCTCAGCAATATTCACAAGCGAGAAGAATTTCGGCATCATTCATACATTGCGCCTGTCGCGATCGGACAAATTTGCGGATTTGGAGCCGAGAGCTACCGTTTAGGGTTGCACGCACTTGTACACTATTTGAGGCAAGATTAGCGTGACTTTATGGAAGGTGCGGTACAGTTAGCGGTCAATGGCACACTGATGCGCGGCTTGGAATTGAATCCGAATTTGTTGGCGATCGATGCCCAGTTTTTGCGCGAAGCTCAGACCGAGCCGAAATATCGAATTTGGTCGATTGGCGATCGACATCCCGCAATGCTGAAAGTGAAAGAAGGGGGAGTGGCGATCGCGGTTGAAGTGTGGGCAGTTCCAGCGAGTGGATTAGTGACACTCTTAATGCAAGAGCCACCAGGGTTATCGATTGGAAAAGTTCGACTGGTAGATGGAGCAGAAGTTTTAGGCGTGCTGGGTGAACCGTTTCTGTGCGAAGGACAAATCGAAATTACTCAGTACGGTGGTTGGAGAGCTTATATAGCGAGCAAGTAAATGGATAATGCAAGCGAATTTGTCGAAGTCATGTCTGAAGTCATTGGTTTACCGATTCCAGCGGAGTATCGCGAAAACGTAGTCGCGAACTTTGAGCGAATTCAGACTGTCGCGCAGTTGGTTTTAGAGTTTTCCTTGCCCGATGAAATCGAAGTCGCTCCGGTGTTTGAACCATGACTCTTCCTGATGCGACCCAAACCGCGATCGCGATTCGCGACCAAGAAGTTTCTGCTCGATCGGTAACAGCGGCAACTCTGGCTCGAATTGCAGAACAGAACCAAACTTACAACTGTTTCACGACCGTTTTATCTGAGGCGGCGTTAGAAGATGCCGATCGCATTGATCAAAAGATTGCGGCAGGTGAAGATCCGGGCGCACTAGCAGGCGTTCCTTTTGCCGTGAAAGATCTGTTTAATATTGCTGGAGTTACAACCTTAGCAGGCTCTAAAATCAACGCCGAGCAGCCTCCTGCAACTCAAGATGCAACATTAGTGAAGCGATTAAAGCAGGCGGGTGCGATCTTGGTTGGAGCGCTGAATATGGACGAGTTCGCTTACGGTTTCACGACCGAGAACGCGCATTATGGAGCAACTCGCAATCCGCATGATCTCGATCGCATCGCAGGCGGATCATCTGGAGGATCAGCAGCCGCGATCGCAGCCGGACTCGTTCCATTCAGTTTAGGTTCTGATACGAATGGCTCAATTCGCGTGCCGTCCTCATTTTGCGGGATATTCGGGTTGAAACCGACGTATGGAAGGTTATCGCGATCAGGTGCTTATCCGTTTGTTGGAAGCTTAGATCATGTTGGCCCATTTGCTCGATCGACCCGTGATATTGCTTTGCTATTTGATCTCATGCAGGGACATGATCCGAGCGATCCGGTTTG
>CAXTDB010000391.1:0-4416 GCA_964242045.1 uncultured Leptolyngbya sp.
CGCTGGATATTTATCAGCGTCAGCGGGGTGCTGATGGTGGTTCTGGGTGCGGCGATTTGGAGCCGACTGACCCCGGTATACTACATCATGCAGTTTTCCGGCGATTTGCTGGAACTGATGACGCGCTTGATTCCAAATTACCTTAGCGGTCCATTGGTGCTGATCGTGGGATTGCTGCTTGTGTTTTGGGGGCAAAAACGCACGTTTGGATCGATCACCGAAGTATTGATGAGCGATCGCTCTGAAGAGTTAGTCGATGTACTCATTAGCCACCGCAAATTAAATCGCGGCGCGAAGATTGTGACGATCGGCGGTGGAACCGGATTATCGACGCTGCTTCGGGGCTTAAAGGCGTTTAGCGCGAATATTACGGCGATCGTCACTGTGGCGGACGATGGCGGCTCGTCAGGGCGATTGCGGCGCGAAATTGGCGTTTTGCCACCCGGAGACATTCGCAACTGTATTGCGGCATTGGCAGACGAAGAAAAATTATTAACCGAACTCTTTCAATATCGATTCAAAGCGGGCGATGGACTGGTCGGACACAGCTTTGGCAACTTGTTTTTAACGGTGCTGAGCGATATTACAGGCGATTTTGAGCGGGCGATCGCAGCCAGTTCCAAAGTCTTAGCGATTCGTGGGCAAGTCCTACCCGCGACTTTGAGCGATGTAAAATTGTGGGCAGAACTCGCAGACGGTCGTTATATCGAAGGCGAATCGAATATTACCGAAGCGCGCGGAAAAATCGTCAGAATGGGCTGCAAACCCGCGAATCCGCCCGCTTTACCGAAAGCATTAGACGCGATCGACGAAGCTGATTACATTGTGATTGGTCCTGGAAGCCTTTATACGAGCGTAATTCCGAATCTACTTGTGCCTGAAATCGCAGACGCGATCGCCGCAAGGCAAGTCCCCTGCATTTATATTTGCAACATCATGACGCAGCCTGGAGAAACTGACGGCTACTCAGTAGCGGATCATATTCGAGCAATCGATCGAGCCTGTGGACAGCAGTTATTCGACTCGGTTCTGGTGCAAAAAACTACGCCTTCAGCCAAAGCGCTCTTAAACTATGCTCAAGAGCAGTCACACCCGGTCGATCTCGATGCGGATGCAGTCGCGCAATTAGGGCGACAGGTGATTCGTGCCAATATTATGATCGAGGATGAAGACACAGGCTATGTTCGCCATGATTCGCGCAAACTAGCGCGAGTGATCTTCCGCTGGTACGAACGAGCAAGGCAATGATCACGATCGACCTCCAATCCGCCGCCGACACGCGATCGCTCGGTCTACAATTCGGGCGACAACTCCCCGCTGGAACCGTTCTTTTATTACAAGGCGATTTAGGCAGCGGTAAGACCTCTTTTGTGCAAGCGATCGGGGAAGGATTAGGCATTCAAGACGCGATCGAAAGTCCGACTTTCACTTTAATCAATGAATATCTCACCGGACGAGTTCCGCTGTATCACTTCGATTTGTACCGATTAGAACCGCATCAAACCGCAGCGCTTTATCCTGAGATGTATTGGCAAGGCATCGAAGTAGAACCGGGAATCTGCGCGATCGAGTGGGCAGAACGACTGGCGTATCGACCTGACTCTTATCTTGAAATTTCTCTTAGCTATCAAGACACCGGACGTAGGGTAGAAATTCGCTCGATCGGCGCTGCTGTAATTCCGAAATAAGAGATCCGAACTTAGAATAAAGGGGTTGCCCTTTCTGGCGTGTCTTATGTCTCACACTCCTGCAAAAATCTGTATTCTCGGTGGTGGGTTCGGGGGATTGTACACTGCACTTCGATTGCACAATCTTCCTTGGACAAAGACCGAGAAGCCTGAAATTACCTTGGTCGATTCGCGCGATCGCTTTGTTTTTTCTCCACTGCTCTACGAACTCGTCACCGGAGAACTGCAATCTTGGGAAGTTGCGCCGCCTTACGAAGAACTGCTCGAAGGCACATCGATCCGGTTCCGCCAGTCTGCCGTGACCGAAATTAATCTCGAAACGAAACAAGTCCGGCTCCAAGACGAGGCATTACTGGATTACGATCGCTTAGTTTTAGCAATGGGCGGCGAAACTCCGCTGGATTTGGTTCCTGGTGCAGCCGAATTTGCGATTCCGTTTAGATCGATCACCGATGCGTATCGCCTCGAAGATCGCCTGCGCCAGCTTGAAAGTTCCGATGCCGATAAGATTCGGATTGCGATCGTCGGTGCGGGTTATAGCGGCGTTGAACTCGCGTGCAAGCTGGCAGATAAACTCGGCAATCGAGGTCGGATTCGCTTAATTGAATTATCGGATCAAATTCTGCGATCGTCGGCTCCCCACAATCGCGAAGCCGCTCAGAAAGCCCTTGAAGCGCGCGGCATTTGGACGGATTTAGAAACTTCGGTTGAATCGATCGGGGCTGACAGCATTTCGCTGCTCTACAAAGGCGTTGTTGATACCATTCCGGTCGATCTCGTCCTTTGGACGATCGGCACTCGCATCAATGAAGTGATCAAGAACTTGCCGTTAAAACAAAACTCGCGCGGTCAAATCATCGTCACTCCAACGCTGCAAGTGGTCGATCATCCTGAAATCTTTGCGATCGGGGATCTTGCCGACTGCAAAGATGCCGACAATCAGCAAGTGCCTTCCACCGCTCAAGCTGCATTTCAGCAATCCGACTACACCGGATGGAATCTTTGGGCATCACTCAGCGATCGACCGTTACTTCCCTTCCGTTATCAATACCTTGGCGAAATGATGACCTTAGGCATCAATGAAGCCACGCTCACTGGACTCGGCATTCAGCTAGAAGGAACTGCTGCTCATCTCGTTCGCCGTTTAGCGTACCTGAATCGAATGCCCACACTCAGACATCAACTCCGCGTTGGATTTAACTGGATTACTCGCCCGATCGTTACCGCATTGACGCAAAACCAGGAATAATGAACGATGTGTGTTCATTCCTAGTTGAGTTCGTTCGGGATTATAGCCTAATGAAGCGTCCCCATGTGGTGTTTTTTGATGCCGTTGGTACATTGTTTGGGGTACGGGGGAGTGTCGGTCAGGTGTATCGAGAAATCGCCCGCAATCACGGTGTAGAAGTCGATGCAACGGTGATTGATCGAGCGTTTTACGACTCATTCAAAGCGTCCCCGCCCTGTACATTTCCTGGTGCTGATGTGTTAGAAGTTCCCCAGCTTGAACAGCAATGGTGGAACACGATCGCGCAACAAACCTTCGATCGCGCAGGTGTGTTAAACAAATTCGAGGATTTTTCCAGTTTTTTCTCAGATTTGTATTTTCATTTTGAAACGGCTAAACCCTGGATCGTTTATGCCGATACGATTCCCACCTTGGAAAAACTGCGGAGTCTCGACATTCCGTTAGGCGTGCTTTCAAACTTTGATTCTCGGTTGTACAGAGTGTTGAGCGCGCTGAATCTAGGGGATTTTTTTGAATCAATCACGATCTCAACCGAAGCGGGAGTCGCGAAACCTGACGCGAAAATTTTTGCGATCGCGCTTGCAAAACACCACTGTGAGCCTGAAAATGCGTGGCACGTTGGCGACAGTTTGTGCGAAGACTACGAAGCCGCCAACGCTGTCGGACTGCGGGGCATTTTAATCGAGCGTGAGAAATTCAGGATCAACTGATTCAGAGTGTAGACTCCCCAATCCATAGAACCTAGCCCTGTCTTGATCGAAGCGGCTTGCCAAAATCGCGCTAAAATAGTACTGATGTTCTTTAATGAGCGCTATGCCTCTACGTCTCTGGCAGCAACGCCACGATCTGATCGACAAACGCTTGATGATCGATCACAGGCTTCGAGATATACCCATCTGCACCACTTTGCTTGAGGAAGTTTTCTCGATCGCCTTCCATCGCGTGAGCGGTCACGAGAATAATCGGCAGACTAGCAGTTTTCGCATCGGCTTTTAGCAGTTGAGTTAACTGAATCCCGTTCATCGCTTTGCCTTGATACATACTACGAGAGAGAGAGACATCCATCAAAATAATGTCTGCCTCACCGGACTGGGCAATTTGAATCACTTCATCTACATTTTCAGTATGTTTGACAGCTAAACCTCCGCGTTTTGTCAGAATTTTAGAAAACACCCTGGCATTAATCAAATCATCCTCCACAATTAGGACGGTTTGCATATAAATTCCTCTTACGAAATGCGCTGGATACGGCAAAATAGAACGATTGTAAGGTAGCTCAACTGTATTAGTATTTTCAGGACGGCGATCGACGACGTTGGAATCACTCGGATTCTTATTGTAAAGTTCAGCAGGATAACAGGCTCATGGCTCGGACGCGACCTCAATCTCAATCAGAACAGTTAAACATTCTCCCAACAGGACAGGTTATCACGACTGCCCTACATACGGAGATGCAGCAGTCTTATTTAGAATATGCCA
>CAXTDB010000392.1:0-4412 GCA_964242045.1 uncultured Leptolyngbya sp.
AAAACTGCCCGATCTTCTTCCGTGGGAAAAACCTGAAGCCCTGCTTCGATCAGTTCCCTACGCCTCGAAGTCGGCAGGGTAGCTGTCATACATAACACTGGAATGTCAAAGTGTTTCAGAAAGCTAATGAGCGTATCAAACATTTTGCGATCGAAACTATGCACCTCATCAATAATCACTGCGCTATCTGCGAGCACAGGTAGTAGGCAGAGACTAGCGTAACTATGTTCCATAAAACTGAGGAATTGATCCACCGTCGCGCTAAAGTAACGACGTGACCAAAAGCCAAGCGAGTATAACCGTTCATCCGCTTGAAAATCTTTGCCCTGAATCGCATCGCTAGGATTTTCCTGCATTGCTTCTAGCTCATAGCGTGCTGTTCCGGTAACAAGGGCTGCATCTGTCTCTGGTGCCCAGCCGACATAGTCTCGAAATCCTTCTGTTGCTGTGCCTCGCGTTGGATATAAGAAAATGACTTTGCCAATTTCATATTTTCTGGACTGCGCCTCTGCCCACATCCAAGCGCCCAAGGTCTTACCCGTTCCGCAAGCTGCTAACAATAGAGCTTGAGAACTCTGTGCTGCCATTTGAGTTTGAAAACTACGTGGCTTAAAAGGTTCCCCAATTCGAGAGGCAATTTGGTCAGCACGAGGTTGCAGAATTGCTGTTGCAATCTCCCTTGCACCAATCGGGGCAGTATGAACAACTTCTTCAATCCAATCCGTAATTCTCTTTCCTTCCCGCACCAACCCAGATGCCGCAGAATCTGCAACAATCAAACCTGCCTTCACTGCACACAGGAATAAACGCCGTGCGCGATCGTCCTGGCAATCATCTGCAAAATCTTCGCCTGCTGACTTTCCTAGCCGATAAGCTTTTGTCCAAAGCGAATCCGCTTTCCAAGTATCGCTGGGTAATTCAGGCGGATCTTTTAGCTTGGCAACTGTCGCAATTCGCTGAAGCGTTGCCTCGACCTCTTCGTGCTGAAGATATAAAACGACAGAGGTTTTAGCACAATCATTCGATGGTTGACACCATTTGTAGCCTTTTAGTCTTTCACTCGCCTCCGGATTGCCCTTGACGGTCACATGACCCGCAGAGGCTTTTAGGTGGTGAGAAAGCACTGCGGCTGTAATGACATCAATATCCAAATCAACGTTGTGAGCTAACCATTGCCGAACTTCCGGCAGCGATAAAACTAATGCACTGAGATGCTCATGGCGCAACGTTTGTGCTTTAGACCCTGGAGTCGTCACCGCAGCGTAAAAGTCAGCGTTTGCTTTTCCAATGTCGTGAAATAAGGCTGCAATCTGTAAATTTAGCAAAAACTTTTGCTGGGCTGCCTTTCCGTGAATCTGAAAGAATCGACACCAGTTCTGTCCCCATCGCCCCTCCAACCGAAAAATCAAGGACGCGGCTTGCTCTGTATCTAACAGGTGTTGCTTTAAGGATAATCTTGGCTTGCTTTTTGCTACAAGTTTTTCTGGCATCCTAGACATCTTGAAACCTCCAAGCACTGGGAAACGACGTAAAAATGCCGCATCCCATTCGATGCTTTCCGCCCAATCCGTAGGCTTGTAGCCTTAGCGAATCCTCATCACTTAAGTCTGTTACAACGATGCTGAACCCTACTACAGAGTAGGTTTTGATCTTGATCGCTTTGCGAATCGGTTGCCCTGTTTCATCTAAAGGAACGAAAGCCTGACCTCGAATTCCAAGTGCTTCCATCTGACGTTGCGCTGCTGCCAAAAAAGACTCTGGCTCTTGAAATTTTTTGATAATGACAAGACGCGATCGCAGCTTGTCAAAAGGACGCAATGGGAAAATTTGAGGAATTCCCAATTGGATGGAATGTGTTCCAATTTTGAGAACTTGCCCTGCTAGTGGCAAAATCTGAGCAATCTTGTCAGCGTCATAAGGTAAACGAACTTTCAAGCGCGAATTTTTAGACAAGTAGATTTTTCCCTGTTGATCGGGTTCTCCGCTAATGGTCATAATACTCATTCCATCTTGTTCATGTGCGGTTGGAATAAGATGAGCGATCGCGCTATACAAGCCATACCCGTGATCGGCAGGGAGCGTTTCTCCTATAATTTCAAAACTTAAATCTACAAAAACTGTCTGGTATTCTTTGTGTGGAGTAGCTTGTGTTTCAACAACTTGCATTCTTGTCACCTTGTATGAATTGATAATGAGTTATGGACACATCAACCACAGTCAGGAATGCCACCTGCATAGTTGACGTGAGCAAAATTTAGCAATTTCAAGAAGACAGCTTTGGAGAGTGGCAAACTACTTGCGATCGAAATCTTTAGTCGGCATCGACATCGTATCGTTGACGCAGTTCGTCAACTTCCTGTGACAACGGCTCCAAACGGAAATCGATTACTTCTCTCAACTGATCTGCCTGTTTCTGCAAAAGGGAAAGCGTTTGCTGAAGATGGTCAAGCGAAAGGCGAAGGGCTTCAAGATCAGACCAGCAATCAAACATAAGCATTTACCGAGGCAGCAATTTAATCCCCTCATCCTATAGTGACTCAGTTTTGATTGTCAAGGTATGGATAGGGAACAACCTCTGCTCAACAGATTGATTTTAACGCCGTGAGACATCAGTGGTTTCTGAGAGCAAGGACTCATTTTCGCGAGGATGTCCCCTATCATGCTCAACGCCAATGGCATCGACGAGTGCCTATCCATCATAAGATGCGTAATCCTTAAAAAGTTCATGACTTGTTCTCCTGATACAACGCATCCATGCTGCGTAATTCCTCCTTCACCATCTCCACCAATTCCAGCGGTTCCAGAACTCTTGCACCCTTGCCATAAAACAACACCCAGCGCTTCACTTCATTTAACCCCCGCACTACAAATCGCAAAATTAGACTATCGTCGGGTTGTTCTTCAATCTGCTGAGTTGGATGCCAACGTCGCTCTCGAATGTATGGAGCCGTCCGCGCATCAAACCATATTGCCATCGGAGTTGGAATCCCTCCGACTTCATGCTGAAAAGCATCCGCAAAATGGCTCTCTCGATCGAAGACCGGATTAATCTCAAAGCGGTGCGATCGCAGTTCCAGCTTTTGAATCCGATCGACGCGAAACCATCGCACTTCCTGTCTCAAGTGGCAAAACCCCGTTACATAGGGATTATTCCGTGAGAAGTGCAGCACATAAGGATCAAGCTCTCGCTCTGAAATCTCATTACTTGTTGGACTGTAATACTGCATCCAGACTCGCTGCTTATGTTGGCAAGCCTGCTCTAGTAACTGCCAAATTTCTGGATCTAAATCGAGTTCTGCACCGACTCGAAATATAACGTTCTGTTCCGCTAATTGCTGTAGATCAATCCAGGTTTGTTCAGGCAAGCGTTCAGCTAATCGTGCGATCGCGCCTTGTAGTTGACTGCGATAGGCTGAACCACTGTAAGCCTGGAGCATTCTTGCACCTAACGTTAACGCAAATAATTCTCCCTGACTGAGACTAATGCTGGGCAGCCGCCAATCGGGATTAGTATAGTGATAGCCTTTGGTTCTATGAAACTCGATTGGGGCGTGGTATCGATCGCGCAAAAAATTAATATCATTACGCACCGTTCGTTCACTGACTTCTAAAAACTCAGCTAAAAGGTCAGCGGTTTGACGCTGACCTGACCTCAATCGCGCATCAAGTTGTAGTAATCGCTCTAGATGCCGAGACATGATTTATATCAAACTCAATGAGTCACATTCTAAGCATCCTACCCTGCAAACTTGTTTCCGACTAAAAAGATTCGGATCAACTGCTTATCATTGAATACTCAAAGGCTGAGTCAGATGCACATGGTAAACTTCAGGAGAAATTTGCTCGATTCGACGTGCAGTCGTAGCTAAGAAGGCTAATTCTTTTGCGGTTTGTATCGGTTTGTAGAAAGCTCGTTTCACTGAAGAAACGAAGGTTGATGCTCTAGACGCAACAGGCAATTCGTCTTGCCTCGGTCGATTCTCGGTTGGCAGAATTAATGGGACTTGTCCCTTCTTCAGTCGGCAAGAGAATGTACATCAGAGGCTGTTACTCTGTGACTCGATAATGCCCGTGGATGCGCTGCTGCCACTCAGAAGCAGTCAAAAGCTGTTGCAGCGATCGTTCATCCGTGACCTGATTGAGTTCAGGATAAAAGCCAACGGTGATAGGGCAGGTCTCTTCTGCCTCTTCTGCATCAGCGCCAGGACGCAAATAAAAGAAATCAGACCCTTGTAGATCACGCTGCTGAACCGGATAGCCGAGCTTTTGCCTCAGTTGTTCGACTCGATCATCGGGAGTGGTTGTGAGCCGAGATGCACTTTGAAACGTAGTCATGAGTAATCTTCGTCCGTTCAGTCAGGGGATAGTCGCTTTAGCGGAAGTCTTGTAAAAATAGTCACTACAAATTCACT
>CAXTDB010000393.1:0-4388 GCA_964242045.1 uncultured Leptolyngbya sp.
CGCAGCAATCTGTGCTTACTCTTCAAGCTTTAAGCAAGATGCTCTTTGACTTTATCAACCTTTAGAAGTCAGTAGGAAACAACATGAAAAACTTTGCATCTATTGAATCCGCGATCGCACCCTCAGATTTGGTCGCATCAGCAGTTCGATCGCTGAAAAAACTAGGCTTAAAGCTGCCTAGTGCGGTTTGGCTTGGATTCATGGGGCTTTTGGTATCTGCAACAATCTTAGCCACTCAGTTAGTGTCTCAAAGTTCAGCATTAGCCGCTCAAATCATTAACCGCGATGTCAGAATTACCGCAAACCTGAATGCCCGCAGCGGTCCAGGAACAAATTATCGGATCATCGGTGGCTTCTCCCCAGGGCAAACGGTACGAGTCACAGGATTATCGTCAAATGGCTGGTATCAAACTCCCGATGGTCGCTGGTTTGCGTCAAACTATACGCACTCAGCCCAAAATTACAGCACGTCTAGCTTGGGTGTTGGTGGTGGCGGTACGCCGACCAATCAAGTCGTGACAGTGACCGGGAGCGTGGTGAACGTTCGCAATGGTCCCGGTACAAATTATGGTTTGAATGGGCGACCTGTGTATCGAGGTGAGCGGTTGCGGGTGGTGAATTCGAGTAATGGCTGGTATCAGCTTCCCGATGGCGGCTGGTTCTCATCGTCTTATGCCACAAGCGGTGGAGTTGGTGGCGGTGGCAGCGCTAGCAGCGCTGGCGCAGTCATCAATCGCGATGTTACGGTTGCTACAACAGTGAACGTCCGCAGTGGACCAGGCACAGGTTATCGGATTATCGGAACGTTCTACCCAGGACAATCAGTGCGAGTCACAGGGTTATCGAATGGCTGGTATCAAACTCCCGATGGTCGCTGGTTTTCGTCAAACTATGCCTATGCAACGCACAATAGCAGCACAACTGGCTTCGGTGTCGGTGGCGGCGGTAGTGCTGCTAGAGTTTCGACGAACGGTAGCGCATTGTTGATTCGATCGAGTCCAGGTGGCAGTGTGATTGGTAGCCACTCGAATGGAACAGTTGTTCGATTAACCGGACAACGCAGCGGTGGCTATGCCCAACTTTCGAGTGGCGGTTGGGTTTCGACATCTTGGATCAGATAGCACAGCGACCTGAGAGGGTGTTTTAACAGTGTCGTTCATTGCACTCACCCGCCCCGGAATGAAATTCGGGGCTAACAGGGCGAAGTCCACTGAAGGGGACTAACAATCAGTAGAAGTTAGGTCTTCAGTCCTTTTCAAAGGACTTTGTACAATTAGCCCCGAATTCTATTCCGGGGCGAGATCGAACGAAGTGAGGAACCTCTTTATACTTTTCAAACGCCCTCTAAAGCGTGCAATTGTGATGCTCAAAGTGCTGTTTCTCCTGATTCAGCGCTTTGAGTCCTTCAGCATTTACTTGGTTCTGCTTGATATTATCCGCACGATCGATGCCCCTTCTTGTTGTGGCTTCAATATTCGTTTGTGTGCGGTTTTCCAAAGCTAGAGGGAGCTATGACCCGGTTAATACTTCTGCTGCTAGGAGCAAAGGCGCTCCGTAGACATTGGAAATTTTTTATTGTAGCTGCGGTTCTTAGTCTGCTACTCAGCTTCGTCTGCCTTATCGATGCGCTCAATGATGAATTCGACACAGGAATTACGATCGCGACTGACCTACTAGGCGTTGCATTCATTATCGAGGGCGGAGTGCGACTGCTCCAACTCGCAGCGATCGGCTTTCCAAATGCTACGGTTCCAGTAATTAAGTCCATTTGCTTCTTTGCCTTGGGCTTTATGGCAATTAACATCCCCTGGGACGATAACATCGTTGCAACCGTTGTGATTGGAGCGGCGTTAGTGCTGGATGGAATATTTCGGCTTGGCTCTGCGTTCGTGGTTCGCTCGATTCGTTGGCGGCACTCTAGCGCGATCGCGATTCTAGAATTGATTCTGGCAGCTTTGATCTGGGCACCTTACCCGATTCCGCACCGCAATACTGTGCCCTTCTGCATTGGCGTTGCTTTGATGTTTGCCGCTTGGAATCTCTGCCAATTGGGACTACAGTTACGCAATCTAGCACCCGGAGCGTCGATCACAGATTTACCGCTATTTGCCGGACCGAATTGGCACTCACGCGGAATTTTGCATTCCTCGCACACCGATCGCGAATCTTGGAGCAATGATGACCCTCTGCGCGTGCATATCTGGACTCCGGTTGTTTCAGCGACTCACGCACAGCGACGACCGATTATCGATCGCTACATTGCCGCAATTGATCAAAATGGGGTGGTTTCAACCGGACATGCTGCTTTATCGTTGCCTCCGAATGTCTATGTTAGTCTCTGCCCCGCAAATGATATTGATCATTCGCCGGAAGAGTTCGATCGCTTGATGCGCTCAGGTGTAGAGAATGATGTACCGGGGCGGTTTAAGCCTTCGTTAGCTGAGGAATCGGCTGAGTGGAAACCGCCTGATCGCGAAATTCAGTTCTATCACTACAACCGCGCTGCACTGCTCGCCTTTCTGGCGATTTACCGTCGCGATCAGACGTACAATCTTACGCGCCGAAACTGTTCTTCGACTGTTGTTTTGTCGCTGGATGCTGCGGTTGAGGGTTCATTAGGCAACGCTCCGATCGTGCCCACTACGCTGCGTCTGCTAACTGATCCCGCAACCTGGATGCTTGCTTTGTGGCGGGCTTCGGGTGAGTCGATGACTTGGACACCGGGACTAGTGTTAGATTACACGCAAACCTTGCAGCATGTTGTAGAAGGCTACAACGATCGCTGGCTAGTGCGGTTGTGGATGATGTGGCAAGGCTACGAAGCACGCCGTCGCACTCAAATCTCAGAAGGGCACCCGACACGATCGAACATTTCTGCGATCGCGTCGATCGTAGTGACAGCAACAATCTTCGGATTAACGTATGGACTGAGCGCACCGCTGCTGGCATTGAACTTAACCGAGCTTGGGTATGATCACAGCTTTATCGGTGCGAATGCTGCAATGCAGGCAGTTGGGGTTTTAGTCACTGCACCACTTTTACCCAGTCTCGCTTGGCGAACAGGCCCAAAACTACCGATTACTGTGGCGCTACTGTGCAGTGCTGCTGCGCTCGCGTTGTTTCCAATCATGCCATCCGTGTGGCTTTGGTTTCCGCTGCGGCTTGCGCTCGGAGCCGCTTCTGAAACGCTGTTTGTCATGTCTGAGACTTGGTTAAGCCAACTCAGTAGCGATCGAGTTCGCGCTCTGACAATGGCAATCTACACGGCTTGCGTATCTCTTGGATTTGCTTTAGGTCCGGCAATTCTAACAGTGGTCGGAACGAAGGGATTACCGCCCTACCTCATTGGAGGAGCAATCTCGCTGATCGCACTTTTAGCAGTCGCGATGCCTTGGGTACGATCGCCAGTGTTCGAGCGCCCGTCTCACCCGAATCCTTGGCGCTACGTATCTTTAGTGCCTGTTGCAATTGGAGCCGCGATCGTCAATGCAGCAATGGAAACCGCAGGAATGTCGTTCTTACCGCTCTATGCGATGCGAGTCGGTTGGAGTGAAGGATCGGCAACATTGCTGCTGTCTGTCTTACTGTTCGGAGCGATCGTGATGCAGTTGCCGATCGGTTGGCTTGGGGATCACATGGGAAAACGCAAGCTCGTGATCGGTCTTGGACTTGCCTCGGTCGTGGGTGCATTGATTTGGCCCTTTATCCTGAACAATCCGTTTCTTGCCTATCCGATCATCTTTCTATGGGGTGGGCTATTCGTTGGCATCTACACGATCATGATGGCGGTTGTGGGCAGCAAGTTTCAGGGTGGGGATCTCGTCTCTGTGTATTCCGTCTTGTCGATCGCTTGGGGCATTGGAGCTTTTATTGGTCCAAGTTCGGCTGGAGCCGCAATGGACTTGACGCAGCACGGTTTACCCATCTTTGCGGCGATCGCTTGTGCAGGATTTACTTTGTTAGCCATCCTGCTTCCTAAAAAGGCATGAACTTGAACAGACCCAACAATTTGATATGTTCAGAACTCAATGCAGATCTAGCGACAATGCTGAGGGAGTCTTTTAAAGTTGAATAACCGTCAACTGTTCCTATAAGCGAGTGACTATGGCAGAATTGAGCAATCGTGAGCTACAAGTTCTCCGCCTGATCGCGCAGGGCAAGAACAATCCTCAAATTAGCGCTGACCTAAACATTGCTGAAAGTACCGTTAGATTTCACATCAGTCACATTCTGACTAAGCTAGAGGTCAACGATCGTACTCAAGCTGTCATTACAGCCGTACATCTCGGCATTGTTGAATTGTGATTTTACCAATCCGAGTAGACCCAACAATTTGATAGGTTTAGAACTCTACTCTGAGCTAAAGACAGCACTAGATAAATCCTATA
>CAXTDB010000394.1:0-4370 GCA_964242045.1 uncultured Leptolyngbya sp.
ATGCCGCCCAAGCAATAGAAGATGTTGACGTGGGGAGGCACGTACTTGCTGGTTACGTCTTCGGCAAGCGCTCCAATTTCGAGGCGCTCATCGAACCAGTCATACACATTTGCCATAAAGCAAGCGTTCCTAAAAATGATTGCTGTTCATAAAAAATGTAACATATCTGAAGGGTGGATTTCTTCGTGAAAAGAGGCAATTTGTCAGGGTTTTTGCCGATTTTGCATGGGTTCCGCGCTCGATCAACAAACTTAAGCCTTTATAAAGAAAAGTTTCATCTAGTAAAACTTTTGTCGAATTCAGAGTTCTCTGGCAAAGTGAAGCATACTGAGATTTTGCTGCGTCAAATTGCCCGATTTAGCGCTACTATCGATCGCTATGGGAAAACGATTCATTTGGCTTCGCTCACTGACCGCTATTGGGTTATCGATCGCCGCTGCACTGCTGTTTATGGTTGCTCCCGCTAAAGCGCTAACCGAGGAGCAGAAGCTAATTAACGAAGTTTGGCGGATTATCGATAGAGCCTATGTGGATTCGACCTTCAATCATAAGAATTGGTGGGCGCTGCGAGAGAAGTATTTAAAACAGCCGTTGCCGAATCGGGAAGCAACTTATGGCGCAATTTCACAAATGCTGGCGGTATTAGATGATCCATTCACAAGGCTATTGAAGCCGGATCAGTATCGCAGTCTGCAAACGAGTACATCGGGTGAGTTAACAGGTGTAGGATTGCAAATTGCGCTTGACGTGGAGACGAAGCGGTTGAAGGTAATTTCTCCGATCGTCGGCTCACCTGCTGCGAAGTCTGGGATTCTCTCCGGCGATACGATTCTTAAAATTGATGAGGTGACAACCGAAGGACTGAGCCTCGATGAAGCGGCAGAAAAAATGCGCGGTGTGATTGGCAGTCACGTGACGCTAACGATCGCGCGCGAGGACGGGTTTGAGCGCGATTTTGATTTGGTGCGCGATCGCATCGAGCTAAATCCGGTGCTTGCAGAATTACGCCCGCAGCCCGACGGAAAGAAAATTGGCTATTTACGATTGAGTCAGTTTAATGCGAACGCGACGATGGAAGTGGCGCACGCGATCGCGAAATTAGAGCGTGACGGAGCCGATCGATATATTCTCGATCTGCGAAACAATCCAGGTGGCTTGCTGAATGCGGGAATCGAAATTGCACGGTTGTGGATCGATGAAGGCGCGATCGTTTATACGGTGAATCGGCAGGGCACGATCGGCAGTTTTGAGGCGACAGGCAAGGCGTTGACGAGCGATCCGCTGATGGTTCTAGTGAATCAGGGAACAGCAAGCGCAAGTGAGATTTTAGCGGGTGCGCTGCAAGATAACGGGCGAGCCACAATTATTGGTGAAAAGACGTTTGGAAAGGGATTAATTCAATCGCTGTTCGATTTGTCGGATGGGGCAGGATTGGCGGTGACAGTAGCAAAATATGAAACGCCGAATCATACTGATATCAATCGCTTAGGAATTCAGCCAGATCAAGTCGTATCGCTCGATCAAGCCATCACGCTCGAACAAGTTGGAACATCGGCGGACACACAGTATAAAGCGGCAATTTCGGCGTTTGCAGATTCTCTTGTTGCAGGAGCAAAGTGAGCTTTGAGCGCGTCTACCACGATCCGTTGCACGGCGCGATCGCGCTGAATTCCGCCGACCCAACCGAAGCGCTCTTAATTCAACTCATCGATACACCCACGTTTCAACGACTGCGACGGATTCGGCAGTTAGGTCCTGCAAGTTTAACGTTTCACGGCGCAGAAGGATCAAGATTTACGCATTCGCTGGGCGTGATGGCAGTAGCACGGCGGGCATTCGATCGTGTTGCGCGCGACTATCCACAACTTTTACCGCATCGAACCGTTCTGCTGTGTGCAGCACTGCTTCACGATATTGGACATGGCGCATTTAGCCACACTGCCGAAGAGATCTTTAATAGCGATCATGAAGTGTGGACACGGCGAATTTTGCGGGAATCAGAACCGATTCGGGAATTGCTCGATCGCTTTTCACCGAGTTTGATCGAGCAGATTGAAGCGGTGTATTTGAAGAAATATCCCTTACCGTTGATTTGGCAGTTAGTTTCGAGTCAGTTAGATTGCGATCGACTCGATTATTTAATGCGAGATAGTTATTTCACCGGAGCATCTTACGGACGAATTGATCTCGATCGCATTCTCATGGCGATGCGATACGATCCGGTGACACAACAGTTAGTGATTGCGCGAAAGGGAATGGCAGCGATTGAACATTATTTGATCGTGCGGTATTTCATGTATTCTCAAGTGTATAACCATCGTAAAAATGTAGCTGCAACTTGGGTGCTATTAAAAGCATTTCAGCAAGCAAAATATCAACTAGAACTTGGGAAATTGAACGCTGATCAAAACGTAAAAGCGTGGCTGAATAATCAAATTGAATTAGCGCAGTATTTAGCAACAGATGACGGAACGTTTGTTTACCATCTACAGCAGTGGCAGACTTGCGATAATTCGATTTTGGCAGATTTATCGAGGCGATTTCTCGATCGAGATTTACTCAAAGCGTTAGATATTTCTCATTTGAACGAAAGCGATCGCAATACGCTACTTGAAAAAGCACAGCACTGGACAAAGCAATTAGGATTTGATCCAAAAATCTATTGTGGATTGAGAATTGCAGTGAGTCGAGGCTACACGCTGTACGATCGCGGAATTAATATTCAGACCACGCTAGGGCTGCGAGAGATTGGAGAGCTTTCCGCATTGGTGCAAACATTAACTCAATCGATACAGCGTGTTTGGCTGATCTATCCAGGTGAAATCAAAACGAAACTACAGCATTCTTTCTAAAAACTGTTGAGTGTGGGTACAATTCGAGTCCTTAAAAAACTCGCTTGGGAACGCATCTAAAAGGGGACAGTGCAAGAAGCAACCCAGCTAGAGTTAGCAGAAATCAGGATGTAGACTGTTCAGTTTGCTTAAACTTGCTTCAATTAAAGACATCAGCCATGAATAGATCAGAGTCTTTTGTTAAATAAGATACTTGCAGGTTTTGTTTTTTGAATTTGTTTGTAGAAATAAAATTAGTACGAGTCTTAGCCAAAAAAGCAACCATTAAGACAACAAAAAATTCATTTACCTCTACGAGTGCGGTAGAATGCCCTTCGTGAATTGCGAAGTTTTAGTTGTGCAATCGTCCTCAAATCAGCTAGAGAAGAAGTCGCGCCGTCTCCTAATTGCAGCAAGTGGTACAGGAGGTCATGTCTTTCCCGCGATCGCAGTTGCGGAACAGCTTCCAGAATTTGAAATTGAATGGCTTGGAGTCCCTGATCGTCTAGAATCCCAGCTTGTCGGCGATCGCTATCTGATGCACCAAATCTCAGTCGCAGGGTTTCAACAAAAACTAGGGTTTGGAACACTAAAGGTTTTATTGCGTTTGATTCGATCGATTTGGCAGGTTCGACAGGTTCTGCAAAAAGGTCGATTTAATGGCGTGTTTACTACAGGTGGGTATATCTCTGCACCTGCGATTATTGCCGCTCGATCGCTGGGACTGCCTGTGATTTTGCACGAATCGAATGCCTTGCCGGGAAAAGTGACGCGATTTTTTGCGCCTTGGTGTACGGCAGTCGCGATCGGGTTTGAGATTGCTGCGAAGTCACTACCAAAAGCGAAAACGATTGTTGTTGGAACTCCTGTAAGATCTCAATTTCGCTCCGCCCTCTTGCAGCAAGACGCTTTAGATTTACCAATTCCTGAAAATGCGCCATTAATTGCTGTTGTAGGGGGTAGCCAAGGTGCAGTCGCGATGAATCAACTTGTGCGGCAAGCTACACCCGCTTGGTTTGAAAAAGGGGCGTGGGTGGTTCATCTCATTGGAGAAAATGATCCAGATGCAAAAAGTTTGCAGCATCCACAGTATTTACCGTTGCCGTTTTATCAAAACATGGCGGCGTTATTGATGCGATCGAATTTAGCAATCAGTCGGGCAGGAGCAGGAACCGTAACAGAACTGACTGTAACTGGAACGCCTGCGATTTTGATTCCCTTCCCTTTTGCCGCAGAAGATCACCAAGCGTTTAACGCTCAAGTCATGGTGAATGTGGGCGCAGCGGAAATGTTTCGACAGTCAGAACTGAGCGTTGAACAACTTCAGCGATCGGTGTTGACATTGTTAGAAGATCCGAATCGATTAGAGAAAATGTCGCAGCAAGCAAAGTCGATCTCGGTAATTGATAGCGCTGAACAAACTGCACAATTGGTAAGACAGTTTCTCTAGAACAGTTAGAGTCTACTTGAATGCCAAAAACCAAACCTTTAAACGCGAAAAAGCCCCCGGAAGTCGGGGGCTTTCCACTCAGTTCGAGC
>CAXTDB010000395.1:0-945 GCA_964242045.1 uncultured Leptolyngbya sp.
TGCCCTTCTTGAACGGTGTAAGTTGTCGAAGCGGGAGTGGCAGCGGTTGGCTCAGATACGGTCGGGGCATCTGCCGAAGCAGAAGTGCCGGGAGTCAGGTCGGATGTCGCGGGTTCAGTAGGGGCGGCTTCCGCTTGTTGAGGAGCGGCTAGACCGTATGCGCCGACTGAGAATGCGAGTCCAAGCATGGCAGCAGAGGTACGAACGGTTCGGTTTGCCTCTGGGAGCGTCTGCCGGGGGTGTTCTTCAGCGCTCTCGGAGTCGAGGACGCTGAAAGGAACTGAGTTTACGTCTTGCGGAACTGCTCGTTTCAAAAAAACGACCTCCTAAAGTGTGCGGCATTTAACTGTCATCGAGTCCGAAACTTGGTGCCAGTCACTCGATTTAGTTTTATCAGGCAATTTGACCAACGTCGGGAACACTCCCAAGCAAGACTACCCTACTTTCCGATTTTCGGGAAACGGGAAATTTGTGTTGCTCGGCATTTCTGTATCTATCCGAAAGAATCGATAGCAGATTCTCTGGGCAACTGTCAACTCGTGGCGGTAGAACTGATTCGCTGAATTCCCGACACCGTAAGGCTGAACTGGATTTTGAAAATCCACAGCCGTCTGGGGGCAAAAGTTGGAGTTTAGCGGGTCGATCAGCATTTCAACGAATTCACTAGGTGGGCTTGAGCGGAATGATCCGACTGAAATCTTTTAGAACACTTTGAAGATTTTAGTCAAGATGTTTCTTGTCCGTATTTGATGACAAGAAGTTAATGTAAACAATATCATTGCTCAACCGTAATTTCATGCAGCAGGTTGAGATTTGATTTTTTTAGATGTGTGATTAGAAACGCTGAAATCCCGCTCTGATAAAGACTCAGATCGGCTTTTTGCGAGGTAAATACTTAAATCTAGCTGATAGAAAATCCGCAGAATTACGGGTGCAAAGTATAAA
>CAXTDB010000395.1:955-4369 GCA_964242045.1 uncultured Leptolyngbya sp.
TTGCGATATGAATTTCTTATCTAAAAACTGGCATTTAGTGATCCAGATAACTAATTTGTACGATCGAACTTGCGGTTTACTGATAAGGCAACGGTGAAGCGATAGAGCGATCGCGACTGTTATTTGAGCGACGATCGCCGCTTCTTTTCCACATATCTATATATAGATGTTTAGCTGAAATATCCAAGTTGACGACGCGCCTCGAACAGTCCGATCGCGGCACTGACTGAGAGGTTGAGACTACGAACACCCGGCTGGCTCATGGGAATATAAGCGAGTAACGGGCAAGTCTGTAGCACTTCAGCAGGAAGTCCAGCGGTTTCACTGCCGAATAAAAGCCAGTCGGTATCTTGATATTCGATTTGGGTGTAATTTTGAGTGGCTTTAGCGCTGAAGCCGATCCAGCGTCCGCCCTGAGTTTGTGAATAAGCGTGGAAATCGGCGATCGAGTCATGAACTTTGAGCAAGACGAATTCCCAGTAATCGAGACCTGCGCGTTTGAGGTAGCGATCGCTAATTTCAAAGCCAAGTGGAGCAACGAGATGAAGTTCGGTTTGAGTAGCGGCACAAGTGCGGGCAATATTTCCGGTGTTTGGAGGAATTTGAGGATGAACGAGGACGACTTTAGGCATAAATCAACGCGCGAAAGTAGGACAACGGGAACATCACCTTACGGGAAAATTTGCGTATTGCTGCTTATATACAATTTTTTAATCAGTGAAAGAACGAGTTGAACGATTAGATATTCTAATTACATCAGAGCATCTACCGAAAGTCAGATGGAAATCGCAACTTTGTCATCGAGTGATAATTTTTCTTGATCAGAAACTGATAAGGTTCACAAGTTAGGTGAGGCAAATCGCGCAACTTTTTGCGCGAAATTGCGGAATTAAGAAATTTAAAAAATTTTGGCGGCGATCAAGCTAGAAAGGGCAGTTCGGTTCTCTAGACTACGAATAGAAGCGACTAAAAAAGCTAGGAATTCAAAAGGATGTCCCTCTCGCATTTCTAGCTTTTAATGATTCAATGATCGAGCTTAGTTTTTCGGAGCGGGACTTGCGGGAGCGACAGCAGGATTTGGCGCAGTCACTCCGGCAGGTGGAGTTGTGGGGCTAGTTGTGTTGGCATTCGGTGCGGCAGGTTGGTTGGTGCTTAAGCGAGTAATTTGATCTTTAAATTGAGCAGGTGCGAGAGAAGCGGCTTTATCAAATAGCGGTTTTGCTTCATCATTTTTTCCTTGCTCTTTCAGAACCAGCGCTTTGTAGAGAACAGGTTGGAAGTCATTCGCGTTGGTTTTTGAAGCTTCGTCAAAGGTTGCCAGCGCGTCATCATAGCGTTTCTGAGATGCGAAAACTTTGCCTAAAAGGACTTGTACCGCTGTCGTGTCTACAGCATTTGGCTGTGTTTTGTTCACGGTTGGGGCTTGTTTCACCGTATCTTGCAAAAGTCCGATCGCGGCTTCCGGTCGCTGCTGTTTGATTAATAAATCCGAAAGTCCAGCGAGGGCATTGAGATCACCGGGTTTGGATTGGAGAATTGATCGATAAGCCTGGGCTGCACCTTCCGGGTCGTTCAACTGCTGTTTTGCCTGAGCGAGCAGAACGCCGTATTCGGTCATATTTGGATTTAGTTTGGCTAATTTCTCTAGCGGATCGACGACTCCTTTGACATCGTTTAATCGGAGTCGCGCTTCGACCAGTCCGCGTAAAGCTGTGGGATTTTCGGGTTCGCGCTTCAGAACTTCTTCGTAACCTCTAGCTTGCGCTTCGATATCGGCTTTTTGCGGAGTGGCAGTTTGAGACGGAGACGGGCTTGGTTTGTTTGCTTCGGAATTGCTGCCGATCGCGGAGGTAATCAAGGGCAACATCGTGACACCTAACAAGCCGACGGTTGCCACGATCAGAACGAGATTGAGCAGCCAACGATTTTTCCGTGGTTCGGTCACAGGATTACCTCACAATTTTTCGCAGAGTGGAATGGCTAAGACTGAGTTAGCAGATTCAACGATAGCGCAAAGTTGTGAAAAGGGAGCAGTGAAAGCAGCGGGGAGGGGTGTGAGTCTCCCCATTCTGCGATTAAGCTTGAGCCGTTTGACGCGGAGCCGCAGGAGCAGGCATCGATCGAGCTTCTTTTGCCGAATCGAGTTCTGTAATTTCGATGTGATTTAACAGAGTTGTGACAAAGGCGAAAAGTAAAAATGGGAGTGATAAAACGAGGATCAGTCCGACGGTAGCGAGGGCGTAGATCGGACGGCTTGCGCCCATCATTGCCATTGCTGCGGCTAAACTAAGGAAAATCACAATTAGCCAGACGATAATCTGACCATAAATATCGCCGAATGAAAGGGTACAAGATAAGCGATACCGTTGCATGTTATTCATGGTTTCTCAATGCAAAACGATTTAAGCGGTTCTCTAAACCTAGCGCTAACTGCTCGATCGCGCTGGTTTCTTCAGGTTTTTGCAACCTTTTTTAATGTAGTTTTACAGCAAATCGATAGTGTAGTGATCTCCGCGAATGATCAACCTGACGAGACGACTGGATCAAATACAAAATTAACGGCGGGTGGATCAAATTTGCTTGTACGCTAACGCTATACTTTGTATCGACGATCGCTCATGCCGCTAGAACGAATTGAGATTTTGTCTGCTGAAGAATTACGCCGAACGGTGAATCGTCTCGCTTCGCAAATTGTTGAGCGATCGGGAGATTTATCGAAATTGGTTTTATTAGGAATCTATACCAGAGGGGTTCCGTTAGCAAAAACGATCGCCGATCAGATCAATGCTTTGGAAAAAATGGAGGTTCCGTTAGGCGCGATCGACATTACGTTCTACCGCGATGATCTCGACACGATGGGGGTTCGCACTCCGGCTAAAACCGAGATTTCCTTTGATTTGACTGGAAAGACAGTGGTGCTGATCGATGATGTAATTTATAAAGGACGAACGATTCGCGCAGCGTTAGACGCGGTGAATGATTATGGACGACCGGAAGTGATTCGGTTGGCGGTGTTGATCGATCGTGGACATCGAGAAGTGCCGATTCATCCCGACTATATTGGAAAACAGCTTCCGACTGCCAAAGAAGAAATGATCAAGGTGTATCTGCAAGAAACGGATGGTCGGGATGGAGTCGAGCTTGTAAAAGGATAAAGAACTTACTTATGGATGGAGCGACCGAAACTCAGAATCGCAAAGCCGATCATTTAAGAGTTTGTTTGGAAGACGATGTACAGTTTCGGGAGACGACGACGGGACTCGAACACTATCACTTCACGCATTGCTGCTTACCGGAACTCGATCGAGCAGACATTAATATTCGCACGACTTTTTTAAACAAACCGCTCAGCGCGCCGATTCTGATTTCTTCGATGACGGGCGGGACAGAATTGGCGAAAACGATTAATTACCG
>CAXTDB010000396.1:0-4340 GCA_964242045.1 uncultured Leptolyngbya sp.
CAGTTCTAAACCCGATGTGGCGACAAGGCATGTTCGTACTGCCATTTATGTCAAGACTCGGCGTAACCTCTTCTTGGGGGGGGTGGAGCATCACGGGTGAAACCGTCACCGATCCAGGTTTCTGGTCGTTTGAGGGCGTTGCGGCTGCCCACATCGTTTTATCGGGTTTGCTGTTCTTAGCAGCTTGCTGGCATTGGGTTTATTGGGATTTAGAGCTTTTCCGCGATCCACGCACGGGTGAACCTGCGCTTGATTTGCCGAAAATGTTCGGAATTCATTTGTTTTTGTCGGGATTACTTTGCTTTGGTTTCGGTGCGTTCCACTTGACCGGATTGTTTGGTCCGGGAATGTGGGTGTCCGATGCTTATGGTGTAACCGGGCACGTTCAGCCTGTGGCTCCAGAATGGGGCCCGGCTGGATTTAATCCGTTTAATCCGGGTGGAATCGTCGCGCACCACATTGCGGCGGGAATTGTCGGCATTATTGCAGGCTTATTCCATCTCAGCGTTCGTCCACCGGAACGTCTCTATCGTGCCCTGAGAATGGGGAACATCGAAACGGTGTTGGCGAGCAGTATTGCAGCCGTGTTCTTTGCAGCGTTTATCGTTGCGGGAACCATGTGGTACGGCAACGCGACAACCCCGATCGAGCTTTTTGGTCCGACGCGCTATCAGTGGGATAGCAGCTTCTTCCACCAAGAAATCGATCGTCGGGTTCAAAATGCGGTTGCTGACGGTGCAAGTCTGTCGGAAGCGTATAACCAAATTCCTGAAAAACTGGCGTTCTATGATTACGTCGGCAACAGTCCCGCAAAGGGTGGCTTGTTCCGTACAGGTCAGATGAACAAAGGGGATGGAATCGCTCAAACTTGGCTCGGACATCCGGTGTTCAAGGATAGTGAAGGTCGGGAATTGTTTGTGCGTCGCTTGCCGAACTTCTTCGAGAACTTCCCAGTGGTTCTACAAGATAGCGATGGTGTGATTCGTGCAGATATTCCGTTCCGTAAGGCTGAGTCGAAATACAGCTTTGAACAAGCAGGTGTAACGGCGAGCTTCTACGGCGGTAAGCTGGACGGTCAAACGATCAGCGATCCGGCACAAGTCAAACGCTTTGCGCGGGCGGCTCAGTTGGGCGAACCGTTTGAATTCGATCGTGAAACGCTCAACTCGGATGGTGTGTTCCGCACTAGCCCGCGTGGATGGTTTACGTTCGGTCATGCGGTGTTTGCACTGCTGTTCTTCTTTGGTCATATCTGGCATGGCTCTCGGACAATCTTCCGGGATGTGTTTGCTGGGGTTGACCCGGATCTGTCGGAAGAGCAAGTCGAATGGGGACGCTTTGCGAAGGTGGGTGACAAAACCACACTTCAGAGAACAGAAGTCTAAATCGCTTCACGGGTCTAGGCGATCGCTTAGACCCGACTTGATTCTTTATTTTGGGACATCATCATGGAAAGCGTTGCATATATTTTGATTTTGGCATTGGCGATCGGCGTTCTGTTTTTTGCGATCGCGTTTCGCGAACCGCCGAGAATTGGTAAATAGTTCAGGATTCCGAAAAGAACCCGCTTCAGTACGAGGCGGGTTCTTTTTTGCGACAGTTTCAGGCAAGCTGATTTAGGATGTGAATGTTGGGTTAGTCGGTGCTTGTGAGCGTTTCTTCGCGTCAAACAGATTTTTCGAGTCCGACCCGCTATCGGATTCGGGCGGTACAGCCTTCGGATTTGTATGAGATTGCGGGAATTTTGGTGGATAGTTTTCCGCTGTATCCGTCGTTTTTGCCGTGGCTGAGTCCGATTATTCGAGTTGGAATTCATGAGGATTTGCGGAGTCGCACGCGGATTCCGGTGCCGAATTATGTTTGTTTGGTGGCGATCGATACGAGCGATCGAGCAGAACGAATCGTCGGAACGGTTGAGATTGGGTTACGGACATCGAATCCTTGGCAACCGCGCACGAGTCAGTATGTGTATTTGTCAAATTTGGCGGTGCGGGAAGAGGTGAGGCGGCAGGGAGTCGCACAGCAGTTGTTACTAGCGTGTGAGCCGTTTGTACGAGAGTGGGGCTACCGCAATATTTATCTGCACGTGCTGGAAACGAATGAGGCGGCGAAGGGACTGTATTTTAAGTTGGGATATCGGTTGGAAGAGATTCAGCCGAGCTGGGATTGGTTTTTGGGCAGACCGAGACGGATGTTTTTGCGGAAGGAAGTGGGAGATTCTGTAGATTGATTCACGCTCTAATTCATGTATCCATGAATTAGGATGCAAGAACAGTTGATTGCACTTTATTATGAATTCTCTTAAACGAATTACATTCGATTCTCAAGTAATGGGCGGGAAGCCTTACATTTGAAGAATGCGCGTCACGGTAGGCACAGTAGTTGGATTAGCGGCTTCTAGGCGAACGATCGCTGAAATTCTCAAAGTTTATCGCTACGAAGCTTTATCTTATGCGGCGTGGCGGGTTGAAGAAATTAAGGTTCCGCTCGAAACCGCATGAAAATTTTGATTGATATGAATCTGTTGCTGGAATAAGTAGAAATCTTTGAACATTAAATTCCTACGATCGAGCTTATTGTTACCGCAGCGATATACATTCGCTTTGCGCTTCACAGATAATAAGAGAGTTTTCTGCCAGTGAAACCGCTTGTATGGATTCTAAGCTACTGAAACAAGAAGCAAACTCGCTTTATAAAGCACTATCGCCGCTTTTGGCATTAGATTCTAGATTTGCAGATGTGATTTTATTGGATCTCGCTAAGCTGATGCAACAATGTGCGCGGAGTAATGGGGATGTGCGATCGCCTGAGTTACTCGCTTTTCTCGTAATTTATGCCCTAATCAAACAAGATGCAGAAAAATTGAATGCGGCAATCAATCGATGGGATACTTCAGAGCGAATTAAATATGAAAAGACAACGCTACAGGTTATTTTAGATTTGACGCAGAATCAGGCAGAATCCGAACAGTTTCTTTTACCTTCGATCCTGAATCAACTCGATGAAGAAAAAGGAACGAATTATTTAGGAATTATCGTTAACGCGATCTATAAATTTGCTCAAGCGATCGTCAAAGCAGACGGCTCAATCAGCCTACAAGACTTGGAAACGCTTTCTCTAATTTGGCAACGGCTTCATTCTTATCAAAAAATTGCCAATTACCAAGCAGGTTTAACCTCGGTTTCAACATCTAGATCGGCTCAGACTTCAGATGATCCGGAGCAAATCTTAGAGCAAGCATTAGCCGAACTGAATGATTTGATTGGCATGGAAAATATAAAAGAAGAAGTGAGAACCTTAGCAAATTTTCTCAAGGTTCAGAAAATTCGAGCCGATCGCGGTTTAGCAAAAACATCGGTTTCGCTTCATGCGGTGTTTTGTGGTCCTCCGGGTACTGGTAAAACCACAGTTGCACGACTCATGAGCCGAATTTATCAAGGACTCGAATTTTTGAGCAAAGGGCATTTGATCGAAACCGATCGCTCCGGCATGGTCGCGGGATACGTGGGGCAAACAGCTAAAAAAGTAGATGATTTGGTAAATTCTGCGCTGGATGGTGTTTTATTTATCGATGAAGCTTATGCGTTAGTGCCTGAAGAATCGGGACGAGATTTTGGACAAGAAGCGATCGATGTTTTACTCAAGCGCATGGAAGACTACCGCGATCGTTTAGTGATTATCGTGGCAGGATATACCGATGAAATGACAACCTTTATTGAGTCGAATCCTGGCTTAGAATCGCGGTTTAATCGCTACTTTTATTTCAATCATTATCAGCCAGAAGAATTGTTAGCAATCTTTGAAAAAATGTGCAGCAAAAGTCACTTTAAACTAGCGGACGATGCGCGCGAGAAATTGCGATCGGTGTTTGAGGATCTATATGTCAAACGCGATAAAACCTTTGGAAATGCGCGGCTAGTTCGGAATCTGTTTGAAAGAATTATTGAGAGACAGGCAAATCGGCTTGCTGTCCTAACTTCACTCAGCGACGAAACACTGACAACCTTGCTTGCAGAAGATATTCCTGCTGAGGTTGGCAGTCGCTATGCAGGTCAGGTTGGTCCTGGAAAATAGAAGAATGAAGCGATCGCTTTGCCGTTCGATTTTGCGCCAGCGCGTTAGGAAAGATGCACGATCGCTAAAACGGCAGACCAGACAGCGATTGTGGCAAGATTAAAGCAAAAACGAGTTCTAAATATGAATCGAGAGCAAATCGTTTCTTGTGATTCGCAGGTGATGAATGGTGAATTAGTGTTTGCAGGAACGCGCGTACCCGTCAAAATTCTCATTCAACATTTGACCGCTGGAGATGCGTTAGATATCTTTCTGGATGACTTTCC
>CAXTDB010000397.1:0-4340 GCA_964242045.1 uncultured Leptolyngbya sp.
AACGAGATTTTGGATGAGGAGTTGTTTGACTCCAGTGCTGCCCCTCAACCTGTGCCGCGCCGAGAGCAAGCCCCAGAAAAACGTCGATCGCGCTCTGCGAATATTTCTCTGAATCAATTGCCGAAACCGCGAGAGATTAAGAAGTATTTGGATGAGCATGTGATCGGTCAAGACGAGGCGAAAAAAGTCCTCTCGGTTGCGGTTTACAATCACTACAAACGTTTGAGCTTCTTACAAGCGAAAACGAACGGCAAATCGTCTCCAGATGATTTAGTCGAGCTTCAGAAGTCGAACATTCTATTAATTGGCCCAACTGGGTGCGGTAAAACGCTTCTCGCACAGACCTTAGCTGAAATTCTCGATGTCCCGTTTGCGGTCGCAGACGCGACGACTTTAACTGAAGCAGGTTATGTGGGTGAAGATGTCGAAAATATTTTGCTTCGCTTGCTCCAAGTCGCTGATCTTGATGTCGAAGAAGCGCAGCGCGGAATTATCTACATTGATGAAATCGATAAAATTGCGCGGAAGAGCGAGAACCCTTCGATTACCCGTGATGTTTCGGGCGAGGGTGTGCAGCAAGCACTCTTGAAAATGTTGGAAGGCACGATCGCAAATGTTCCCCCTCAGGGCGGACGCAAACATCCTTACCAAGACTGCATTCAAATCGACACTAGCAATATTCTGTTTATTTGCGGTGGCGCATTTGTGGGGCTGGATAAAGCAGTTGAACAGCGGATGGGTAAGCGATCGATGGGCTTCGTGCAATCTAGCGAGCAATCGAAAGAAAAGCGTACTGCTGATGTTTTGCAGCATTTAGAGCCGGATGACCTCGTAAAATTCGGTTTGATTCCTGAATTTATTGGACGAATTCCGGTGATGGCGATCGTTGATCCGCTCGATGAAGATGCACTGGCTGAGATTCTAACTGAGCCGAAGAATGCGCTTGTCAAGCAGTTTCAGAAATTGCTGAAGATGGACAACGTGCAGCTTGAATTTAAGCCTGATGCAGTGAGAGCGATCGCACAAGAAGCCTACCGCCGTAAAACGGGAGCGCGCGCCCTGCGAAGCATTGTTGAAGAAATGATGCTTGATATTATGTACGAGTTGCCGTCTCGTAAGGATGTGACTCGCTGCACGATTACCCGCGAAATGGTTGAGAAGCGATCGACTGCTGAACTGCTGCTTCACCCCTCTTCGATTCCAAAACCAGAATCAGCATAAAGATTAACTGGCAGATTGAAAATCGAGTGATACCCTAAACTCTAGAAACGTTTCAATCTGCTTTTTCAGCATGGCTTACATTTCAGTCAACGGCTTTAATCACTACTACGAATGGCTTACCGAATTGGGCAATCAGCCGAGCGATAAGCCTGTTTTAGTTTTTATTCATGGTTGGGGTGGTTCTGCACGATATTGGGAAAGTACCGCCCGATCGCTGGCTCATCATTTCGATTGTTTGCTGTACGATATGCGCGGATTTGGGCGATCGAGAATGGATACCGCACCCGAATCGACGTATAACCTTGATGTCTATGTGAGAGATTTAGCGGGATTATTAGTGGCATTGCGGCTTCAGAAAGTCTGTCTCAATGCTCATTCAACGGGATCATCGATCGCGGTTCTATTCCTGAATCGATACGCGGAATTTGTCGATCGAGCTGTTCTCACTTGCAGCGGTATTTTTGAATATCAAGAGAGAGCATTCAAAGCCTTTCATCAGTTCGGTGGATATGTAGTGAAATTCCGCTTGCCTTGGTTATATAGCTTGCCGTTTACTGATCGCTTGTTCATGCAGCGATTTCTTCATCAATCCGTTCCACGGGAGATGAGCCGCGCTTTTTTGGCAGATTTTCTATTAGCCGATGAAGCAGCAGCACTGGGAACCATGTTCTCTGCTGTAAGCGAGGAAGCAGCGGAAACAATGCCTGCTGAATTCGCTCGAATTTCGGTTCCAACGTTGCTAATTTCGGGCGAGTATGACAAGATTATCCCTGCTGAAATGGGAGAAAAAGCGGCGGCATTGAGCGATCGGATTCAGCACGTCACGATTCCAAACACCGCTCATTTTCCAATGCTTGAAGATCCAGAGACTTATCTTCAATCTGTAACAGAGTTTCTAGGGGTTGCGAGTCCGGCGATTCTGTAATGTTGAACTGCATCTTTCAAACGATCAGAAAGCCACCGATCGTACTGTGGATAAACAGGCAATCGCTCGATCAAATTCCATCCTTGCGGTTTCAGTATTGCCTCTAAATCCCTAGCCTTCGGATGCGGATAGTTAGGATTCACTTCATCGTGCGGACTAATTCCGCCTAAATCGGTTGCCCCTGCTTCTAGACAAGCAAGTAAGTCGTTTGGAACAAGATTTGGCGGAATTTGAATCGCGATCGATTCCGGCAAAATTCCACGCGCGACTTTGATCAATTCAATCAATTGACTTGGCTGAAAAGCGGATTGTGACAAACTCTCTTTTTGACCCGGACTATAAGGCTGCAAAATCACTTCTTGAATGTGACCAAAGCGATCGTGAATTCGAGCAATTTCCTCTAATGTCTCAATGCGATCGCGCTCACTCTCCCCTATTCCTAACAGCAATCCAGTCGTAAACGGAATCTGTAATTCTCCTGCCCAAATCAATTGCTGCGATCGTACCTCTGGTACTTTACTCGGTGCATGACGATGAACAGTTTCTAACAATGTTGGGGTCATTTGTTCCAACATTAAACCCATTGAAACATTGACGGTCTTTAACTTTGCCATTTCATTAAACGTGAGAATTCCAGCATTGGTATGTGGCAGAAATCCCATCGAAAGCGCAACTTCGCAAAGCAAGACAATTCGATCGAACCAAGCAAACCTGAGAGAATGCTGAGGATGAACTTCTCCGCTCAGAACTAAAATTTCAATCACATTCTGAGACTGAAGCTTTCTCAAAGTTTTTTCTGCTTCGGACAGACTCAGCCATTCACTTTGTCCTGGATCTGTCCGAAAATTGCAGTACGTACATCGATTAAAGCATTCGTAAGTTGGAACGATCGTGTAAGCCGGACTGTAAGTAATCGATCGCATCAGCGCATAAAGATAAACCTATTATCTGGAATACCAAATTTTGCGCTCTCCTGCTAGATTTTTTCGCTTTGCATAGATGTTCTTAACGTGCGTCTTGACCGTATTCAAGCTGATTTTCAACAAAGCTGAAATATCTTGGTAGGAATATTTTTGACGCAGTAAAAACCAGATTTCAGCTTCTCGATCGGTTAAATCATATTTGTCTTGCTCGATCGCTAATTCTTGCTGCATCGACTCATGACAATCTTCTATCAAAACCAAAAGTAAAGGCTGTGGGACTGATAGATTCATCCAGCGTACCTGCAAGCGGAAAAACTGGTTTCGCTCCTGATACTCCATAATCAACGGTTCTGATGAAACATGATTCTCTTGCATTAATCGCTGACAAAGCTGACAAATGCTAATCGGCAACTCATCAGTTGTATTCTGTAAACGATCGCATAAATTCTTCGCTTTTTCATTGCAGTACACGATTTGCAGCGAAGATGCTAATACCATCACACCAAGCGGCATGGATTCAAGCAAAACTCCCCACAGCGCATCCTCACTCACAGAATCACGATCTGCATCAGCAGCGGTAAAGCGGGGCAACTCCCGCCGATTTGCATCATCTGGCGAGTTGCGACGAGAACGGCGCGTCGATCGGTGTTGAGCGTAGAGATTGAACTCGGAAGACCGGAGATTCGAGGGAACAAAAAATAGGGGGGCAACCATAAATTTAGAGTTGTTAAGCACCGCCCTTATTGTGTTTTCTGTAACCCTGAAGTCACAATGAGTACACTGAAAAGCACCGAAGAAAACTGAACAACGCCGAACTAGACTGAAGTTACTTGAAGTCTTATGATTTTCTCGTTCTAGAAAGAACGAGAAAATCATAATAATGAAATACCGTTGTAAGGCTTTGGTCTTGCATTATTTCCATCAGAACAGAGCGATATCAATCTGGGCTGCTCCTACTACATCTAGATGCGAGTTCGGTGAAGCTTGACTCTCGTAATCACACTTAGAACAAACTAAAAGCGTTCAAAGCTTCTCATCTCAGATTGTTGCTGATCGAGCGATCGTATTGCTTCACCCGATTGGGTTGTTTTAATTATTTTCTTCTCACAAGCCCCCAGTGTCATGATTCCAGACCTCGTAGACCGCTTGTTTCCGATCGAGATCCAGCGTCCCTATGTTGCGATGATTCAGCGTCGCGGAGGACTAACGCGACGCAAAGCAGAGTATTTTGTGCGATTGTGGGCTTACCTTCTGCTCAAGCAGCAAGAAGA
>CAXTDB010000398.1:0-4333 GCA_964242045.1 uncultured Leptolyngbya sp.
TCGAAGTGGTGGTGCGTCAGATGACCTCGAAAGCGCGGGTCGAAGACGGTGGCGATACGACAATGCTGCCGGGTGAGCTAGTGGAGATCTACCAGATCGAACAGGTGAATGATGCGATGTCGATTACCGGAGGCGCGCCTGCTCAATATGAGCCTGTGCTGCTTGGAATTACCAAAGCATCGCTGAACACGGATAGCTTTATCTCAGCCGCAAGTTTCCAAGAAACGACGCGGGTGTTAACGGAAGCTGCGATCGAAGGAAAATCCGATTGGCTGCGCGGTCTGAAAGAAAACGTGATCATTGGTCGTTTGATTCCGGCGGGAACAGGCTTCAATGCTTACGAAGAAGTCGGTAGTCCAGATGTTGAACCCGTGTACGATCCGACGATTTTTGATGAAGATACTGATTTCTCAGATGTCGTGCTTGACGATCGAACGGCTCGTTCTTATGGCTTAGAAACATTGGATGAACGTCCGAGTTTCAGCTTTGAAAGCTTCGGCAGTACCGATGATGGCGATTCAGATTCGATCTATTCACCGATTCTCGATGATGACGATGATTTGATTGCCGATGATATGGACGACGATCTGTAAGCGAACGCGATAATTTAGAACCTCTCAGAGCAATCTGGGAGGTTTTTTACGTGCTGTTTGTGCGGATAAATTGAAGAAGTAATGCAGTATATTGCCGCTGATTAAGAGCCACTACCCTTAACGTATGAAATGATGCAGGGCATTGAAGTCACTGAATTGCGGAATTTTAAGCTATCGGTTGTGATTCCTTGCTACAACGAGCTAGGCACGATCGAAATCGTGATCAAGACAGTGAAAGCATCTCCAGTTGCGAATCTTGAAATTATCGTTGTCAATGATTGTTCGACCGATGGTACAACTGAATTGTTGAAATCCAAGCTCGAACCGCAAGTCGATCGAGTGCTTGATCATGCAACGAATCGCGGCAAAGGGGCAGCATTACGAACGGGATTTGCGGCGGTGACGGGGTGAGATCGCGATCGGAAATATCATGATGCCACCTTTACCTAGAAGATATGTGGTAGGCTCTTTTCTCATTGTCAAGAGCATTGCAACGATTCTGAGCGAACAACCGCACCGAACCTTGCAGGGCTGTATACTTTGCAACTCACAATGGTGCAAGAGTCCGTCGGTTGGTTCGATGCGAACACCAAGCCGTTGAGCATCCCGATACAAATCGTGCCTGAGAAAGATTAGTTTTTGAATTTTGCTAGTGGTTATACACATCGATCCGCTAATCTAGAAGACCAAGGAAAAAATCACATCTCCTCAATCTTAGGAGTGGTGCTTCATGCCGAATTCCGTCGATCGTCGTCCAATTTTGCTCGATTTTGAAAAGCCCCTGGCTGAACTCGAATCTCGGATTACCCAAGTTCGAGAATTGGCAGAGGAAAATGAAGTCGATCTGTCTGACCAGATTGCGCTGCTCGAAGAACGCGCGATCGAGCTTCGTAAAGAGATTTTTAGCGGCTTGACTCCCGGACAGCGGCTTCAAGTTGCACGTCATCCGCGTCGTCCAAGTACGCTCGATTACATTCAAGCGATTAGTGATGAATGGATGGAGCTACACGGCGATCGTGGCGGACATGATGATCCCGCAGTTGTGGGCGGTGTGGGGCGGATCGAAGGTCGTCCGGTAGTGATGTTGGGTCAGCAGAAAGGACGCAACACCAAAGATAATATTCAGCGCAATTTTGGGCAGGCATCACCGAGCGGCTATCGCAAAGCGATTCGGTTAATGCAACACGCCGATCGCTTTGGAATGCCGATTCTCACCTTTATCGATACGCCTGCTGCGTGGGCAGGATTGGAGGCGGAACAGTTCGGGCAAGGAGAAGCGATCGCGTACAATTTGCGCGAAATGTTTGCGTTTGAAGTGCCAATTATTTGCAGCGTGATTGGTGAAGGCGGATCGGGTGGAGCTTTAGCGATCGGGGTGGGTGAACGGTTGCTGATGTTTGAACATGCAGTCTACAGCGTTGCGCCTCCAGAAACTTGTGCAACGATTTTGTGGCGAGATGCAACGAAAGCGGCACAAGCAGCGGAGGCGTTGAAGATTACGGCTCCTGATTTGAAAGAATTGGGGATTGCGGATGAAGTGTTACCAGAGCCAATCGGGGGCGCGCATAGCGATCCGTTAGAAGCAGCAGAAACGCTGAAGGCGGCAATTTTGCGGAATTTGGGTGAGTTGGATCAACTGACTGCTCAACAGCGCCGCGATCGACGTTATCAAAAGTTTCGCAATATTGGAGTGTTCACCGAGGCAGGGCTGCCAACCCACGTATAGGAGACATACAAAGGATTCTCGCTCGTAGATTCTCTATGTTTCTAAGCATTAGCGATGCGAAACGACAAAATTCTCAAATCACTCCGCAGCAGGATATAATTAATAGCGAACGTAACGTTTTGTAAAACTACCCTCATTTTCCAACTCATTGCCAAACCTTTTAACTCAAGTTCTTTTCCGGTTCTTCGTTCTAAGTTCTGTTGCGCTGGGCTGCGCTCGATCGTGAATGAAGATAGCCGCACCAATCAAATTTTCACCTTTACTGAGTGTTGTCTCATCGAGGATTCATGACTTCCTCTCTCGATCGACGTGCCCTGATTACCGGGGCGAGTAGCGGAATTGGACAAGCCACGACGATCGCGTTTGCCAAAGCGGGGATCGATCTAGTCTTAGTCAGCCGTTCTCAATCCAAGTTAGAAGCGGTGGCGCAAGAAGCGCGATCGTTTGGTGTCGATGTGCAGATCTGTGCTTTTGACTTGGCAGAAGTAGAGAAAGTGCGATCGCAAATTGAGACCCTCGTTTCTCAGGTCGGCAAAATTGATATTTTGGTCAACAATGCAGGCATGGGATACACAGGCGGACTCGCGGATATTCCCTTGAGCGATTGGCAGCGCGTGATTGACCTCAATCTCACCAGCGTTTTTCAGTGCATTCAAGCAATCTTGCCAAACATGCGCGCTCAAAACCGTGGCACGATCATTAACATCGCTTCGATCGCTGCCCATCAAACTTTTCCCAACTGGGGCGCGTACTGCGTCAGCAAGTTTGGGATACTAGCACTCTCGAAAACTCTTGCTGCTGAAGAACGAGCGCATGGGATTCGAGTCGTCACCCTCTCACCGGGGTCGGTTAATACCTCCATTTGGGATACCGAAACGGTGCAGGCAGACTTCGATCGCTCGGCAATGTTGACTCCAGACATTGTGGCAGACGCGATTTTGCAGGCTGCAACAATGAACGATCGCGCAGTGGTAGAAGAGATGATTCTCATGCCGAATGCGGGGACGTTCTGATTCGAGTTTTCTGGTTGAACGCTTTCTTTACACACCTAACTTTCCAACAATCATGACTATTGCCTCTCCGAATGGGTTCAACCCGAAGAATATAGAAGCGAGACCCGATCGCAATACGCAGAACGGGCAAGAAGCGAAAATTACGCCGCCGAGTGAAGAAACGCGCGAACAAATGATGGACGCGGTGCGAACGATGCTCGTTGGGGTGGGAGAAGATCCCGATCGAGAAGGCTTGCTCAAGACTCCGAAACGAGTCGCGGATGCGATGCGGTTCTTAACCAGTGGATATAATCAGTCGCTCGAAGAGTTGGTAAACGGCGCGATTTTTGACGAAGGGCACAATGAAATGGTGTTGGTGCGCGACATCAATTTCTTTAGTTTGTGCGAACATCACATGCTGCCGTTTATGGGTCGAGCGCATGTGGCATACATTCCGAATGAAAAAGTGGTGGGCTTGAGCAAGCTGGCGCGGATTGTGGAAATGTATTCGCGACGGTTACAAGTACAAGAGCGGCTCACTCGTCAGGTCGCGGAAGCCTTACAGGAAGTGCTTCAGCCGCGTGGAGTGGCAGTCGTGATGGAAGCAAGCCATATGTGCATGGTCATGCGTGGAGTGCAGAAACCGGGATCTTGGACGGTGACAAGCGCGATGGTTGGTGTGTTTCAGGATGATCAGAAGACTCGTGAAGAGTATCTGAACTTGATTCGTCATCGTCCTTCGTTCTGGTAAATCTTCAGTTGGTTGAATAAGAATTGAACACGCTCTAGGTTTTTATCGCCTGGGGCGTTTTCTAATCCGCTCGATAAATCGATGCCATCGGGTGCAACTAAGGTGAGAGCATCGGTGACATTGTGAGGCGTGAGTCCGCCTGCTAGCCACCAATCGCAGCTAGGACAGAATTCTTTTAGCATTGTCCAGTCGATCGTTAATCCCGTTCCGCCCGCTTGCTCTGGATGATACGCATCGAGCAAGAGAACATCGACATGCGGTTGATAGTCGA
>CAXTDB010000399.1:0-4327 GCA_964242045.1 uncultured Leptolyngbya sp.
GGTGTTTTTCCGCTCTGATTAAGTTGAACTGAAGCGGATTGATCCATTCGGGCATACCCTTGCTGAACGCATTTTGTTATTCTACGGCTACTGCTCGAAAACAGTATCAATGCAACCAGCCTAAGAGGGTTTGCAGTAACAATCCAGTATTCAACACAGCGATCACCCCTGCAATGCTATAAGCAAGAATCTTGAGCCAGCGAGGATTAACAAACTCGCCCATTAAACGTCGATCGCTGGTAAACATCACCAGCGGAATCACCGCAAATGAAAGCTGCAAACTCAGAATCACCTGACTCAGAATCAGCAAATTTGTTGTACTGCCTTCACCAAAGAAAACGATCGTAACTAGCGCTGGAACAATTGCCACTAGCCGAGTCACCAAGCGACGAAACCAAGGTTTAAGCCGAATTTGCAAAAACCCTTCCATCACAATTTGCCCAGCCATCGTTCCAGTGAGCGTAGAATTTTGCCCAGATGCTAAAAGCGCGATCGCAAACAGCACACTCGCAGGCGCAAACCCCATCAAAGGAGTGAGCAGTTGATAAGCATCTTGAATTTCTGCCACGCCTTGATGCCCTGAAGAGTGAAACGTTGCAGCGGATAAAATCAAAATTGCTGCATTAATAAATAAAGCGAACGATAAAGCAACGGTAGAATCAATCGTGCCGAATTTAATGGCTTCGCGCTTCTTTTCAGGCGTGTTTTGCCACTGACGAGTTTGAACGATCGAAGAATGCAGATAAAGATTATGCGGCATTACAGTCGCCCCTAGAATTCCAATCGCCAGATAAAGCGCATCTGGATTTCGCACCACTTCTGATTGAGGAAGAAATCCCTGAACGACCGCACCGACATCTGGACGAGCCGCAAATAGTTCAACCATAAAGCAGGCTCCAACGATCGTAATAATAGTGATTACAAGCGCTTCAACATAGCGAAAACCTTTATTTTGTAGAAACAGCACCATGAACACATCAACTGCTGTGATACAAACCCCGATCGCCAAGGGAATGCCAAAAAGCAGTTGTAATGCGATCGCGCTTCCGATTAATTCAGCCAAGTCACAAGCCGCGATCGCAATTTCGCACAGAATCCACAAGCAGAAGCTAACACGAGGACTGAAATAATCTCGACAAGCTTGAGCTAGATCGCGTCCGGTTGCAACTCCCAATTTGACGCAGAGTGCCTGCAATAAAATCGCAATTAAGTTCGAGAAGAAAATCACGCTGAGTAATAAATAGCCAAACTGAGCGCCTCCAGCGATATCGGTCGCCCAGTTGCCAGGGTCCATATAGCCGACAGAAACTAAATATCCGGGTCCCGCATACGCCAAAAGTTTGCCCCAGAAGCGACTCCGTTCCGGTACTTTAACGCTGCGGTGAACTTCTGGCAAAGACGGCAATCGTTCTGCGTGCGTCATATTATCCGCCTTTCATAATTCTTTCATAATTTGAGCATCGTATCATGATTGCAAAGCATTGATTGCATCAAGCGACTTGGATCGATGATACGTTCGCTCTAATCGTTTTTAGAGTGCCTTTAGGCTGAACGCTCAGCGTTTAGATAAGCTCTTTAGGAACACAGCCAGATACATCTTTATGGACAAGTCAACTTCACAGCATCGCTTCTCGATCGATACCTTGTCCGATTTACTGCGTTTGACTCAGCACAAGCCAACCGAAGATCGCGCCTCCCAACACTAACCACGCCGCATTCACTCGAAATCGAATCGCTAAAATAGCACTCACAAGCGCGATCGCAATCTCCCAACCATCGATATGAGGCGCAGTTGATTTCCCAAATGTTGCAGCGCCTCCTCTCGCTAGTGAGCTTGCCAACTGTACCGTCACAACCGCCATCAACGCCACTGCACTCGCATTCACCGCATCAAGAAAGGCAGAAGTCCACGTCGATCGACGCAGATACGGAAACAGTGGATTTAAAGCAACCACAAACAGAAATGAAGGTAGAAAAATCCCAATCGTAGCCACGATCGCGCCCCGCATTCCCGCAATCACGTAACCGATGAAGGTTGCCGTAGAGAGAATTGGACCCGGAGTGAACTGTCCGATCGCGATCGCATCTAACAATTGCTGCTGGGTTAGCCAGCCATATCTTTCAACAAATTCACCTTGCACAAATGACAGCAACACATAGCCGCCCCCAAACAAAATGCTGCCGATTTTAAGAAACGATCCGCCCAATTGCCACAGTGAGACCGGAGTCGTTACGGCGATCGCAGCCGTTGCTTTTAGCGCGCTTCCCAGTGCAACACCCGCAATCAGGATGTTTGCTTCTTCGGTTTGCTTGTTGCGCTCAGGTAATCGTAGCCAAAGCATTCCCAACACTCCCCCGATGAGCAGTGCAATGATTTCGCTGATGTGACCAAACCAAATCAGTAAAGAAACAGCGATCGCAATTACAAACAACTTGCGGGTTTTGATTGCTTTTTTCCCTAAGCGCCAGAGTGCATCTACGACCACAGCCAGAACTGCAGGCTTAATGCCATAAAGCAAAAATGCAAATTGCGGCACTGCACCAAACGTGACATACGCCCAAGCAAACACCGTCGTAATTGCGATCGCTGGAAAGATAAACGCAATACCCGTCACAATCAGTCCGAGCCAACCTGCATAAAGATAGCCGATGTGAATCGCCATTTCAGTCGAATTTGGACCGGGAATCAGATTCGTTGCACCGAGTAAATCGAGGAACTGATCGCGCGTCATCCATTGACGTTTTTTCACGACTTCGGCTTCCATCATGGCGATGTGGGCATTGGGTCCACCAAACCCGATCGCACCCAGCTTGAAGAACAGAGCAAAGAGTTCCTTTAATCGATCGCTCAAACAGCCTTCCATATCGTTACGCCGTTGGAATTCTCTCTTTATTCAAGCGTAAAGTTCCGAAAAGACTGGTATTCGGGAAGACTTAACTTTTTCGCTGTTACGCTTCTACAGGAACTTTACTTTTTGCGATCTCCGTTTCTCGATTCAATGCTGCCTGCACGAATCCTTTGAACAAAGGATGCGGACTGCTAGGACGCGATTGAAACTCTGGGTGAAACTGGGTCGCAACAAAGAATGGATGTCCTGGAAGTTCGATAATTTCAACCAATCGCCCATCCGGTGAAGTTCCACTGACCACATATCCAGATTCTAAAAATAGATTGCGGTAAGCGTTGTTAAATTCATAACGGTGGCGATGACGTTCGTAAATTACTTCCTTTCCATAAAGCGATAACGTTAGCGTGTTTGGAGCTAATCGACATGGATATAAGCCTAATCGCATCGTTCCACCTAGATCCACCACATCTTGCTGTTCGGGAAGTAAGTTGATTACTGCATTTTTTGCATCGGGAACAAATTCGGCACTGTGCGCGTCTTCTAGATGAGCTACATTTCTCGCCCATTCAATCACCGAACATTGCATTCCCAAGCACAGTCCTAGAAATGGGATTTTATGTTCGCGTGCATAGTTGATCGCTGCAATTTTCCCGTCAACCCCACGAATCCCAAACCCGCCCGGAACTACAATTCCATCGACATTCATAAGGTAATGTTCGGCTCCTTTTTCTTCGATTTCTTCGGAGTTGATCCAGCGGAGATTTAAGGCGCTTCCGGTTGCGATCGCGGCATGTTTCAGCGCTTCTACAACCGATAGATAAGCATCCGATAACCGAACATACTTTCCAACGATCGCGACTTCAAGCTCTTGGGAAGGTTGATACAATCGCTCGATCAGCGTTTGCCATTGACTGAGATTGGGTGAACGCTGTTCGAGTTGGAGTAGATCGATCGCTTGAGTGGCAAGTCCTTCTTTTTCGAGTCGTAGCGGCACTTCATAGATACTGCGAGCATCTTGGCACGTAATCACACATTCGACCGGGACATCACAGAATTCCGACATTTTCTCTTTCATTCCCGACGGCAACGCGCGATCGCTGCGACACACCAGAATATCGGGCTGAATTCCAATCGATCGAAGTTCTTTCACCGAATGCTGAGTCGGCTTCGTTTTCATCTCTCCTGCTGCCGGAATCCAGGGAATCAGCGTCACGTGCATATAGAGAACATTTTGCCGTCCGACTTCTTTGCGAAACTGGCGAATCGCTTCGAGAAACGGCAGAGATTCGATATCGCCTACGGTTCCGCCAATTTCGGTAATCACGACATCGGGGTTTGTATTTTGAGCTACGCGCAGAATTCGCTCTTTGATCTCATTGGTGATGTGCGGGATGACTTGAACCGTTCCGCCGTTGTAATCACCGCGCCGCTCTTTATTAATTACGGCTTGATAAATCGATCCGGTCGTCACACTGTTC
>CAXTDB010000400.1:0-4298 GCA_964242045.1 uncultured Leptolyngbya sp.
GAGTCGGCAAACAGTTTACGAGTGACGTGATTCGGAGAATGTTTGGAGAGCTTTGCGAATTGGGGCACGGCAGCGTTCAAGGCAATGGGACTCGCTTGCGATGGTCGGTTCAAGAAAGTGTTGATGCCAAAAAAGAAGCGTTGTTGTTGCCATCAACGGCTAGAAATCAGTCAGAAACTAGCATCGGGCAAAGTGTTGTTGCGGTTGATAGTGTTGATGCAAAAATTGCTGATCAGAATCTTGCTCCTGATCTCAGTCTCATCGACTCCAAATCTGGTGAATTCGTCGATGTGTCATCAACACCATCAACAACTGATCTAGATTCTGCTGAAATTGTTGCTCTGAGCGACTTTGAGAATGTTGATGAAGCCAACAACATTTCATTAACTGAAAAGCTGACATCAACAACAATTCCGCCAGACCCCAACATTTCGAGCGCATTGCAGCATCAACACGAAGCATCAACACTCTGCTTACCTCTCATATCAGAGTCAATTGATCTAGCAACTGCTGATTTGGATTGGATTCCTCAGATTGGAGAGAGCGTGTATGTCCAGCAAGATTCAAAATGGTTCCTAGCATCTATTACCGCGGTGCCTGTGGTTCATTCAAACCCCGCTCGGTCAATTTCCTGCTGGAAGGTGCGTTGCTGCGAAGGGATTGAGCTTGTTGTATGGAGCGTGCAAGACTTGCGTCCAGCATCGCCTAAACCTAAATAATCGCGCGATTTGGTGATTATTTGTGGCGATCTCAAATCGAAATGCAAGAACCAAAAATCGCCCAGGGCAGAGGTTCAGTTTCTAAGTTTCAGCAGATAGAACATAGCTATACTTGTCACTATCTAGAACTAGAAGTTTTTCTACCTATGTTCTTTATTCAGAATCCGCCTCCAGAAAATCCAGATCCCATATTTTGCGTGAATTATGGAGTTGGTTCTCCGATCGATTTCTGTATATGGGTTTTAGAGCAGGATGGATTGCGCGTTCCGCCATTTGACCAGCATCCAGCAGGAGATGGCAGCCTGCAAGCAAACGGTTTGACCCCAGAAGAATGGCGATCGTGGCTCACTAAAACTGCATTACTACGGGATCAACGACTTCACTGGCAATTACCGGATATCGAAGTCGAAAAGCAACAGATGGTTGCTGAATTTTCCCAGATGCAAGCGCAATTTATTCAGGACTACCCAGATATCGATTTTCCGTCTCTTGATTCGCCTGCGTTCCTTGATCAAATTGATCGGCATAACACTTGGCAACAGGAGCAGTCCGAGAAGATTAGAGCAGCGGTTGATGCTTTATACGGAGAACAAACTCCACCCGATATGTGGGGACAGGATGACATCGCAGTGTGGGACGGAGCGACAGCGATCGCGGATCGGCTTCGGGAACTGCGCGAGGTCTATCCTTCTCGCCAGCGAGAGCAACCTTGGCTAACTTTCCCTACCGATTCGACTACGGACGAGATTGGCGGCATTCCAGACATGACTGTAAATACCGATGATATTTCTGAGTGGCTTCGACCCTACTATGAGACTTTAGGATATCTGGAGGTGCATTTTGTGGCGTATCCTTACCCTGTAGCGCTTGCAATTCCACCGAATGCAATTGTCTTGTCACCTTCTGCTAACCCACAAGATTCCGAGGTGTTAAAAGCCCGATTGCTCGAAGCGGTTGAGCAGCTCCTGTAACTGAGAAATGGTTAGAGCAAAAGGCTGATTCAATTAGTCGATCGAGAACGCTAGAAGACACAGTTGTTGAAAGCGATTCAGTGCTGAAAAATCTTTGCCTCAAGCGTTGAAGATTTCTGGGAGGGGCGCGTCATCAGTAAACGGCTCTGCTGATAATGAATTTTGTTCTAGCTGATTTTCTTGATTATTAGCTAGAACAAATTCTACTTCTGCTAACGTTTCCATCTCAGGTTCATCTGCAAGCAAAACAAGTGCTTCTGCGATCGCTGCTGCCGCGACTTGCAACTGAGTCCGAACTTGAGTCAGCTTGTTGCGTCGATCGACTCCCAATCGCCCCTCCAAATTTCGGGGATCGTCGTCGTGGCTTAGATGAATTGTACGCACTCGATCTTGTCGTTCTACAGGCTCAAAGCAAGCGGAATTGGCAGTGAGTTTGTTGTACCAGAATATTTTTCTACCTCGTTTTACGTTGTAGCGATGAGCCTCACAGCCCTCTGGTGCGATGTACTGGTCTTCTCGCTCGATCGTTGAGAGGCGCGATCTCAAATCTTCTAACTGAGCCGCGATCTCGTCGAGTGGGTCGGTTACACCCAAGCTCTGTAAAGTTTGTGGACAACCACGCATTCGCAACATTAGAGTGGCTGCCTGGTGACGCGACACCCGCACTCGTTCTTGACGTTCCTCCCACGATCGTTGAAGTTCTTGTGCTGACTGTTCACGCACTCGAATCAGTTCCAACTGCTCATCTGACGTGAGTGCGATCTCACTTCCACAGGCGCGGTAGTTTGGGCAGTCCCTCGGCTCTAATCCAGGTTGCTGCATCATCAGAGCGCAGGAGAAAGACAGTCCGCATTTCTGTTTCGGCATGACAAAGTGTTCTAGCTTTATAAATTAAATATATAGCTAGAACACTACAAATTCTAGTTCTTAGTTCAATTTCCGTCTTGAATTAGGGATTACGTTTTTCCAGACGCTCTAATCGATTCGCATTCACGCTGTCCTGAATCGCTTTCAACTGTTGCTCAATTGAACTGTGCCCTGAGAAATTGCTAACAAACTGCGCGATAACGAGCGATACCAGTCCAAGTATGGCAAAGCGAAAGAAAGGAGGCAGTTTCAACGTTGAACGCTCGTTTAATAGCGTCTGCTGATTCTGCTGTATCTCCATCAGAATTGCGGTCATCAGCGCCAGACTGACAACAATTGCGCTTAAAGTTGTCATCATCTCCTGAGAGCGTTGAACGGACTCTGGAGCGAGATTGTTAAAAGCTGCGATTGTGCCCTGAAATCCCCACAGCGCTGCTGTAAATTCTGTCATCTTATCCGTCAGTTTGTCGTGCCGATTTTGCTGCTGTCGCACCCAGCGCAACGTCTCTTGCAGCGTTTGCTGCGTTGTGGAAAATTGATTCATCCATTGCTCTTGCCGTTCATCGAACGTGCCATGCAGATCGTCAAACTGCTGAGAAAGCTGGTCTGATAATCGCTCGATCGTGGCAGTCATAATCACGACGCGATCGTCAGGAGCAAGATTAAAGCGAGCCGCCCAACGCCGAATATACAGCTCTTGTTCTGGCTCGAATCGTTCATTAGAACTCGACTGCATGAGCAAATAATCCTGTACGATCAATTTCCGCGTAACTCTCATTTAGAAACGACTCAACCGATGACTGCTCGACAAAATCAAACTCTTCATCGGTGTATTTGAGTGCTTCAGCGTAGGTCAATCGGTGCTTAAGAATCTTTCCGGCAATTACCACGTTCAGTCGAGGAAAATGAATGGTTTTGCACTCGTACTGCTCGATTAGTTGCTGCAACTCACGGTCTTTATCAAACAGCGACCAATCGGGAAACTTGCGATTCTTCACCACTATGTGAGGAATGGCTGAACCAAACTGCTTTAACGACGCTTTGAGCGCCTCATTGCTGTCGTATTCGCCACTACACACAAACCAGTTCAGCAATAGAATCTGCTTTTGTTGAGCAATCTTCAGGATTGGTGTGGAATCAAGCCAAACTTGAAATGCAGGTTCAACCGAAGCAGGCATATTAACAACCACGTTTGCTTTTTGCCGCACCGCAGTGTTGAGTAGCGCATTCGGCTCTGTGGCTTGATTCTCATTTTCGCTGAAGTGGATGATATTCTCTGCCGCTTTAATCTCGGTATAGATACCCGCGAAATCTGGTGTTCGGATGTTGCCTTCAAAGCCGACGACAGGTAAACCACAAACTCTATGGTATTCATAAAGGACGCGACAAAAGAAAGACTTTCCTACTCCACCTTTTGAGCCACCAGAGAAGTTAATGATTGATAGAAATAGCGCCTTCAGTGCTGCCTTGTCCGATCGCGAAGTTCTAGCTGCCATAAGTTAGTATGCAAGTTTTGACTTTTTGCCCGACTCCGGTAACACCTGATCGTAAGCTTCTAGCATGGACTTAGCCTGATCTGAAGCTGTATCTACCCGTTTATAGGGATTCGGTTTATCTAACAGCATTGCGGCACGATTCAGCGCTGCGTGAACTGTTGGAGCTGAGGCAGTATAGCCTTCTTCTTTGAGAACTTTGACGATATCTGGAACTGCATAGTTCTGAGATTTGAGCGAAGCGATCG
>CAXTDB010000401.1:0-4278 GCA_964242045.1 uncultured Leptolyngbya sp.
AGAAAGTTTAATGCCGCGATCGGCGGAGGAAATGCGATCGTTTCATCGTACCCATTACCGACCGGAAAATATGACCGTTGTACTGACGGGCGATGTGGATCTCGATCAAGCAAAACTTCAGGTCGAAAAAGCATTTCACACTTTTCCAAATTCGGTGCAATGTCCGCGCTATGAGGCTGAAGCAGAACCGCCGATCACCAGCATTCGACGCGAAGAATTGCAGCTTCCAAGACTAGAGCAAGCTCGATTATTCATGGCTTGGATTGCTCCTGGAGTTGAACCGCTGACTGGGCAGAATAGTCTAGATGAACCGCTCCCGTGGAAGCGATTTGCTCAATCGAATCAGCAAGATCCGCTCAAAGCAGCGTGTGGACTTGATTTGATTTCAGCCGTTTTAGGATCAGGGCGAACCTCCCGATTTGTTCAGGAACTACGCGAGGAACGTCAACTCGTACAAGCGATCGACTGTAGTTTTTCGCTGCAACGAGATTCTAGTTTGTTTACGATCGCGGCTTGGCTTGATTCTAAAGATCTAGAGCGAGTCGAAGCGTTGATTTGCGATCGCTTATCGCATCTGATGACGATTCCGATTTCCGAAGCCGAACTCGATCGCGCGAAACGATTGCTCTGCAATGATTACGCTTTTTCAACCGAAACACCCGGACAGCTTGCGGGACTTTACGGCTATTATCATTCTCTCGCACAGATTGAAGCTGCGATCGCTTATCCTCACTGGATTCAATCTTTTACAACTGAAGATTTGCGCGATTTAGCTAGCCACTACCTTTCGCCGTATCACTATGCCGCGATCGTGGTGAAGCCGATGTGATCGGATTGCTAGAATCAACAAATGTAATTTTTAGAACGATCGTGACCTCAACAATTGCTCTGCCTCAAAATCGAACCATTCACCATACTGTGTTAAGCAATGGCATCACAGTGATTGTGACCGAAAATCCGTCTGCTGATATTATTGCGGCTCGTTTGTTTTTCAAAGCTGGTTCCCGTTGGGAGCCGCACGATAAAGCGGGATTGTCTCACCTGGTTGCAGCGGTGATGACAAAAGGAACGGAAAAGCATTCATCTCTAGAAATTGCAGAACGAGTCGAATCGATCGGAGCAAGTTTAAGCACAGATGCCGCTTCAGACTATTTCTTACTGAGCCTGAAAACGGTTTCCGCTGATTTCCCTGAAATGCTGACGTTGGCAGGAGAACTTTTGCGATCGGCAACATTCCCAGAGTCAGAAGTTGAGCTAGAACGACGATTGGCGCTTCAGGCAATCCGATCGCAGCAGGAACAACCCTTCACGGTGGCGCTCGATCGCTTGCGTCAGTCCATGTATGGCGATCATCCCTACGCGCTTTCAGGACTGGGAACCACAGAAACCGTTGAGAAACTAACTCGCGAAGATTTGCAGACCTATTACAAAACGCATTTTCGCCCCGATAACTTAACGATCAGCATCGCAGGTCGAATTACTCCAGATCAAGCTGTATCGCAAGTTGAAGCAATCTTGGGGGATTGGAAAGCGCCTTTAACGCCTCTGGCAACGCTGAATTTACCGATCGTCACTCCGAATCCAGTTTGTCGTACCGTTCCACAAGACACGCAGCAATCGATTGTCATTCTCGGCTATCTCGCGCCTTCGGTTCAGTCCGACTCGATGGAAGACTACGCTGCACTCAAGTTGCTGAATACCTATTTAGGCAATGGCTTATCGAGTCGTTTATTTGTCGAACTGCGTGAGAAACGAGGACTCGCTTACGAAGTTTCCGCGTTTTATCCCACTCGATTAGATACCTCGTATTTTGTTACCTATATGGGAACGGCTCCGGGGAATACTGCGATCGCGCTTTCCGGTTTGAAAACCGAAGTCGATCGACTTTGTGCTGCTCCGCTCAGCGATGAGGAAATCCAGACTGCAAAAAATAAGCTGTTGGGACAATACGCTTTAGGCAAGCAGACCAACTCACAACTCGCACAAATTTTTGGATGGTACGAAACGCTAGGATTGGGCGTTGAGTTTGATACGCGCTTTCAAGCGGAGATCGCGGCTGTAACCGCAGAATCCGCGCAAGAAACGGCTTGTCGCTATTTCGGCGATCCTTACGTTTCGTTGTTAGGTCCCACAGAAGCGATCGAGAATCTGCACGCTTAAGAAATAGAGACGCGATCGCCTTGCAGTGAAGAATCGCGTCTCTATGAATTTTCTAAACTTCAAAAATTGCGCCACGCTGGGCTAAGTCTCGCTTTGCTTCTCTCGAAAACCAGCGGGGATCATTAAACCGAGTTCGTTCAACGTTTGCGCCTATAAAATTGGTGTCTGCCAGGATTGCACCTCGAAGATCTGCCCCACTCAGGTCTGCACCGTACAGACTTGCACCACTCAAGTCTGAATTAATCAAATGTGCCCGTCGCAAATTGGCGTAGCTTAGATTCGTCTCACTTAGCTTCGTTCCATTCAAATCTGCGCTCGTCATCGTCGATCGACGCACATCCGCATAGCTCAATTTCGCATCAGTCAAGATTGCGCCCGTCAAATTCGCACTATCCAGCGTTGCATTCACTAAAATTGCACCTGATAAATTTGCATTGATCAAGGTGGCTCCGGTTAATGTCGCATCGGTCAGGTTGGCATGAGTAAGGTTACTGCTAATCAGACGCGCTTCGGTAAAATCAGTGCTAATCAGGCTGGCTCCGATTAGCGTCGCTTCGATCAAGTCTGCTTTTACCATATTTTTCGATCGCAGATCGATGCCGCTCAAGTTAGCTTCTGAGAAGTCTCGGAGCGGATTCAGTCCTGCAATTTTTGCCAGAGCGAAAAAGTCGTCGGTATCGGCGCTTTTAACTTGTTCGATTAAATCTAAAAGCAGTTGGAGAGATTGATCTTTGGTCATCATATTTGCCTTGCCTAACTGAGACCATCAAGGGACACAGGACGCTGCACAGTTAGGAATACAAAACGGCTCTGGTGCATTTCGTAAAAGACCAGAAAACCGATGATTTTGCAGAGGGTTGTCTGTCTCAGTCAATGTAAAAACAACCCCAAACCCGTGAGAAGTTAGGAATTACATTGTAGTACAGCAAAATCTATCTGGTCTTAACTTTGACAAGACTACTTCTCAAGGTAGAGATTGAATTAGCGATCGCTCTTATTATTTTGCTGATACAGCGTCACCAACCGTTCAATCACTGCGCGCTTATTGTTGCTGAGGTTTTTCGGAATCAGCATTTCAAATTTTGCAAGGTCGTTCATAAGATCCGGTGACTGCTGGTTGATCTGGGTGGCTGTAGCGGGAGCAGCAGTTTGACCGTTTTGGTTGGAAGAGGACATGATAAGACTGGGGGTGAATAACTGCAATAACAATAAATCCGAAATTATCAATGTCGGCTCGACTGAGCTGAGTCATTGACGGTATGAGGGTCATACTTCCGATAGTGCCACTATAGCTTTTACGATGATATGATCGCATCCCTTAGCGGGTGGTGGCATCCGAAAGCGAGCAGCCTGCTGATTCCTTGGTTAAGGATAACATCGTCGTTCTAAGTATGCGGCTTGTATATGAAATTTTAATTTGATTGTGAAGGTTACTTTTCGGTCAGCGACCAAGATCCGTCCCAGTGGTCAGGCGGCGGTGTTCTTAACCAATGCTGGCATCGCTCCATGTGCAGAGATGCAGCTTTATCGTCATGATCAATTTCTAGAACGGTCGCGAATTCGGCAACGGCGAAAGCAAATTTTCGATTCAAATAATGCTGACGCGCGGTGTGATAATGTTCGATCACACGCTTTTTCTTGTCGGGAATTTTGTCTGATATTAATCCCACCAGTTCGTAAACCGCAACGGGTTTGTTTTTGCCTTTGACTCTGATGAAATCGAGTTCGCGTGCCCAAATGCGATCGGCACAAGGTCGATACGTACTCTCGCTCATCACAATGTCAGTCCCGTAGAGTTTGCTTGCGCCTTCGAGTCGAGAACCGAGATTCACTCCATCCCCGATCGCGGTAAATTCCATGCGTTTACTGCATCCGATATTGCCGCTAATTACAGTGTCTGAATTGATCCCAATGCCGATCGAGATAGTCTGCTCGTTTCGGGCATTTCTTGCTTGATTAAATTCTGCTAACCGCTGCCGCATTTCTAACGCGGTTTGCACTGCCATCCACTCGTGATCGTCTAAGGGCAAGGGTGAACCAAAAACCGCCATGATTGCATCCCCGATATATTTATCAAGAATGCCTTTATGCATGAAAACCGCTTCGACCATCGATTCA
>CAXTDB010000402.1:0-4277 GCA_964242045.1 uncultured Leptolyngbya sp.
CGCGCGCTGGCAGTCGAACCGAAAGTATTGCTGCTAGATGAACCGTTCGGGGCGCTAGATGCGAAGGTGCGAAAAGATCTGCGCGCTTGGCTGCGACGATTGCACGATGAGGTGCATGTAACGACGGTGTTTGTGACGCACGACCAGGAAGAAGCAATGGAAGTCGCAGATGAAATCGTCGTGATGAATAAAGGCAAGGTCGAACAAGTGGGAACGCCTGCGAATGTTTATGATCATCCGGCGACTGCGTTTGTTATGAGCTTTATTGGTCCAGTGAATGTGTTGCCGAGTTCGTCGGGAATCTTTCAAAATAACGGCTTTGATTCGGCGCATCCTGAGATGTTCTTGCGCCCGCACGATGTCGTTGTCGAAACTTCTCCGAATGGATCAACGGTTTCGGCACGAGTGACGCGATTGATTCACTTGGGCTGGGAAATTCAGGCGGAATTGACGCTTGATGATGGGCAGGTCGTGACCGCGCATCTAACACGCGATCGCTTCGATGAGTTGAAGCTTTCCCCAGATCAGCGCGTTTATGTCAAACCCAAAGATGCCAAGTCATTCCCGTTGTACTACTCAATCTAGAGGCTCTACTGCTCCAAAGAAGCACTGACAAGCGATCAAATCTGATTCGGCAACAATGATTCTAGCTGAGCTAACAAATCGCTCAACTCAATTGTCACTATCGCCCAAATGCGATCCTGTTGCACTTGCTCATATCGATGAGCAAGCACATTTCGTAAACCGATCGTGTTGCGCCAGTCGATTTCTGGATGTGCTTGCTGAAATGACTCAGATACTCTTCGAGCAGCCTCACCTAGTATCTCTAGACCCCGTTCAACCGCCATCTGATCCCGCCGACTACTGAGATACTCCTCGTAACTTAGAGATGTAACAAATTCTTGAACGAGTTCGATTGCTTGCACCATGTCCCACAGAGCAGCGTAGTCTCGATCGCTAGGCTGCATAAATTACCTGATGCGTTCGGAGAATCTCAGATCGGCGAAAGGGGTTTTTGAGATCTCGTTTCTCAAGTAGGTCAATAGGTCTACCCACAATAGATTCCAGTTCCCGTTGTAAATTCATTAGATCAAACAACGACCAGCCATCGTTGGGTGCAAAGGTGACTAGCACATCAATATCACTATCTGGGCGGAAGTCGTCTCGCAGAATGGAGCCGAATAAAGCAAATTCAGTAATCTTCCAACGTTGACATAGAGTCGTAATCTGTTCTGGTGTGACTCCTAAGCGTTCTATAAGATGCCTCTGAAGGTTTGGTGTCAGCATATTAAATTTCCGCCTTTCATCGTTTATTCTATTTTGTCAGGTTCTAAGGATATACAGACCGTGTTCGATGAACAAGAGCGCGATCGCTTTAATCTAACCGTAGATCCACAATCACCGGAGTATGGTCGCTTGGCTGTTCGAGTTCGCGGGGAGCGCGATCGATCACACAAGAACTCGATCGCTCATACAAATCCGGTGTGAGATAGTGATGATCAATTCGCCATCCGGCATTGCGCCGAAACCCCGCCGATCGATAATCCCACCAGCTATAATGTCCGCCTTCGGCTGTAAATTTGCGAAACGCATCTGACAGTCCGAGTTCTAAGACATGACGCAAGGCTTCCCGCTCTAAATCCGTTGCCATCACTTGCTTTTCGCGTCCTTTCGGATTGTGAATGTCGATGTCTTCAAGCGCAACATTAAAGTCACCACAAACGAGCAAGGATGGAGATTGCTGAAGTAAGGTTTGTAGATATTCGCGCAGTACTTTCAGCCAGCGCAGCTTATATTCATATTTCTCGCTGCCAATGGCTGAACCATTGGGGACATACAAATCGACAATCCGAACGCCGTTGAGCACTGTACTAATCACCCGCTTTTGATCGTCTAAATCTCCAACAACTTCAGCAGGCAAAATTGCCCCGAATCCTCGATCGACGGTTTCGAGCGGCGATCGACTTATTAAAGCAACGCCGTTATAGCTTTTCTGCCCAAACGCATAAGCGTGATAGCCAATTTCAGAAATTGCTTCGTGCGGAAACAATTCATCGACCACCTTTGTTTCTTGCACACATAAAAGATCGATCGGATTATCCGTCAACCACTGCGTCACATGCGCGAGGCGCGTCCGAATCGAATTCACATTCCAAGTCGCAATCTTCATGAGCGGTGATGAAATCAACCGGATTCCATCTTCGCATTAAATCAGCGATCGTAATGCCGCTCCGACTTCGCGTGCAGAAGAATAGCGATCGCTGGGATTCGGTTCGGTGAGTTGATATAAAACTTCGATCAATTCTGGCAGTAATCCCGGAATTAAGTCGGGACTGAAGCGATAATCCTGCCGCCATTGACGATAAAACAAATGCGGTTGCTGACCAGAAATCAAAAACGCTAGGGTTGTGCCGATCGCATATAAATCAGACAAATAGGTCGCCTGTCCGTTTTTTTGTTCTGGAGCGAGATAAGCGGCAGAAGTCTCATCGAGATCCAAGCCGCGAACACTGCCAAAATCGACGAGCGCTAACTGATACGAAGAAGTTGAAGGCGCGCGATAAATCAAATTCTGGGGGCGAATGTCTTGATGCAGAACTGGCGGCGACTGCGCGTGTAGATAGTCGAGAATTTCGCACACTTCGATCATCCAGGCGATCGCTTGTTTGAGGTCAACTTTGCCGAGATCGACAATGTGCTGAAATAGCGTTTTTCCTACAATCATTTCTGTGACTAGAAACGGCTGACCGTCGATGCGAAAAAAATCTCGCCAGCGAGGAAGCCCTGGATGATTTAACCATCGCAGCACTTTTGCCTGTCGCTCGAAGAGTGATAACGCCTGCGGGTGGTTGATCCAACGGGGATTCAGCGTTTTTAGCAGAACCGTTTCGCCTTGAGATTGACCGACGTAGGTGGTTCCAACTTTACCTTGGCTGAGCAGTTCGATACTGTCATATTTACCGATCGTTGAATCGTCCTGTCGCCGTTCTTCGTTCGTGCCCGACAACGAATCCGTATCCATCGTCGTCTTTGAATCAGGCATTACAACTGTTTGCATTTTTAGCAAGGGTTGGGTTCTGTCGTCTTCCGCATCGCTAAAGGGAAGATTCGAGACGGGAAGCCGAGCAGATTCTGTCGATCGTTTCACACTCAGCGTATCGGGGCGACCGAGATGAATCTGAAGATTCGGTCCCGATCGCGCTAGTCGAAAAATCATGCCGTCGCGCACGGGCAATTGTAACACTCGTTTTCCCTCGAAATACGTGCCGTTTGCGCCCAGACTGACTAATTCCCAAGACGAATTTACCCGCCGAATTTCGGCATGGTAGCGAGACACCACGGCACTGTAAAGCACCACTTGATTATCCGTCGATCGACCCACGCGCACGATCGGAGATTGATCAAATGTCCAGTGCTGAACGGGCGTTAGCTGAACCGGATGTAATAGAGTTAAAGTAATCACATTCACGCCACAGAAGCTTGGACAAAGAAAAAACGAAGAACGATTTTAGAATCGGCAATTGAGCGAATTTAAGGCTCAGGAAAACAATGTAAATAATGTAACCTGAAGCTCTAGAACTGATGCAGAAATTATTGAGATCGAAGCCGCTCAATAAGTTTCTGCATTGCTCTCAAAATTCCCAGAATTCGCCTGCTTTCTAACGCCTTTACGGCGCACCATCTTTGCCTTGACCCCCTATACTGTACATTTGTGTAGATCTGGCGCACAGCATCAGAAATAGGGAGTTTCCGTATGGCATCCATTCGCGAGTTGCATCAACAACTCATCGGTAAAGAACGATCGGCAGTTGAAATTGTGCAGGAGTCGCTAAATCAGATTCAGGCATTGGAACCGAAGCTGCATAGTTTTTTGCAGGTGACGCGCGATCGCGCTTTGGAACACGCGAAACAAATCGATGCCAAGATTGCCGCAGGTGATGAAATTGGATTATTGGCGGGAATTCCGATCGCGATTAAAGATAATCTCTGTACGCAAGGTGTTCCGACCACTTGCGCTTCTAAGATTCTGCAAAACTTTGTTCCGCCTTATGAATCGACGGTGACGCAGAAGTTGATCGATGCGGGGGCGATCATGGTCGGGAAAACCAATCTCGATGAATTCGCGATGGGCGGCTCGACGGAGACTTCCGCATATGCGAAAACGGCGAATCCTTGGGATACGTCGAGAGTTCCAGGCGGATCATCTGGGGGATCGGCGGCAGCGGTTGCGGGCGGAGAATGTCCGATCGCGCTCGGTTCAGATACGGGTGGATCGA
>CAXTDB010000403.1:0-695 GCA_964242045.1 uncultured Leptolyngbya sp.
ACTCAATCTCGAATTGCAACTTGACGCACACACCGAGTTTTGTCAGTCAACCAGGCTTAGAGGGATATTAATTGCTTGAAGAATGGCAATGATCTCATCCTTATGCGAAGGTTTTTGCGGTTCTAGCGTGAATTTGTGCGAGCAGCTTGGACACTTAATCCGATTACTCTGTCCGCTCGTGGGAGTCGTGATCGGAACTAAAACACTCCGCAGTGAGCTTTCAATTTCTCGTAGCAGATGTCCAACTAGATGAGTGGTTGATTCTAGAGAATTATCCATCTCCATCAGACGACACGCATCCCGATAAAATGCACTTGCTCCTCTTCCAACCAATGAATGAAGCTTGATATAAATTCGCTCTTGCTGTGCGTCTTTAAATTGATAGAATGCTTGAATCATACGTAGAGAGGCAGTAGGCACTGCTGTCTATTTTATATAGTCATCCCAGTTTTGAGCCACAAAGTTCGCATGGTGCGACTTCTACCGAGTGAAATGGATAGGCACTGCTTTGATCAGGTTGCATTTTCAACTCTCTCGCTTGATAGTAAAGTCAGCTTGCAAAATTACCATTTTTCCTTCTAGGTCAATGATTCGAGCAATACTGTTCAAGGTCTAGAACTAAGCTGGTTGCTACGATTTAGGTATCTACCCACTCGCTTGTAGGATGGCAACCATAGCTGCATAAATCTCTTTTT
>CAXTDB010000403.1:705-4263 GCA_964242045.1 uncultured Leptolyngbya sp.
AAGCTCCGACGTTGCCTGGGCGCAAAGCGCCTCGTAAATAAGTGGCTCACGCGAAGCGTGTCCGTCCTAGTTGCTCTTCATACCAAGCGAAATAAGCTTCACTCTGAGGTTAGCTTTGCTGGGCGGCAGGCATCGCCACAGTTCGTAAGAAAGCGCTAAGATTCAGCCAACTGCCTTATAATTCAGTGCTTGATTTTCTCCAAAGTGTGCTAGTCCACACTTCCGACTCATAGAATCGCCCAGATTGCTGCAACTCAAATCCACCTAATAGCAGCCCTAGCCAAATTTCAACCCACGGCATCTCTAACTGTTGCCAAAGCTCTCCTAATGAAATCGAATCTGTCGCATGATCTTGCAGCCATTGATGAATCCGTGTTGACCATGCTGCAACATCTTCCTCACCTGCTAATTCTCGCACCATGTCTGCTGCATTTTGTTCCTGCTCCATCTCATCGAGCATCCGTCCGATCACAGCAGGTTCGACTTCTCCTGCGATCGAATCGGTCGGTGCTAACTTGACTTTGATTGATCGCCGTCGTGTCGAGCGTGGTCGTTCAACAAAGGCATCCAGGTTCACCGCCATCGACTGACGCACCCAAGCATCGACCAGTACCATCTCAATCGTCGGAGCTTCTGGGTCTACTTCAGAATGTGCGGCTTCCCATTCCGAAATGAGTAGTGTGGATCGCAGTCGAACGATTTCTGCCATCTGCTCGATCGCATTGGCAGCGATCGCTAACTGTCGCGCTTGCGGTAAATGCTCGATCGCTTCCTCCAACAACGACCACAACAACTCGAAGTTCACTGATCGAGGCGATTGGGTTGCCTCTTCAAGTTCCTGCCAGAGTTCAATTGGCTCAGGGGTCATCTTTTGTCTCTACGGTCGTGAATTAGACTGAAACGGAGTCGAAATCGGGCAGTCGCGAATATGACGATGAATTTTTGCGGCAAACTTGTAGAACGGTTTGCCTTCATTGTAGGTCTTAGCAAACTGTTGGGTGAAGGCTTCGAGGATTTGTGGAAACAGGGCTGTGACCTTATCGCCTCGCATTCCTAAACAGACAATCGGTTCAATCTCGGCTTGCTTTTGTGTCCCCACCCATAGCTCAGACGAAATCGCGTGAATCGGCATATCGTCTCGAAATCGCTCTGGCTGCTCACTATAAATAATCAGAACCACCGTTGCGATTGTAGGCACAGTGATCGAGAAGCGAATCAGATCATCAGTTGACTCTTGCACTCGTCGCTGAACGACTCGTTTCGCATTACGATCGCTGCGATGTCTGTAATGCGATCGACGCTTCTTGCAGCGTTCCGCATCCCAGCAACCATCACCTGCTGCACCATGTCGCTGTTGCGCTTCTTCTGCGGATAGTGCTGCACAGTCTAGACATTTGCGGTTCACTGATCGCGCCATGTTCACCCTCCAACCACGAGTTGAGCCAAATGCTTCAAAACCTTTAAGACTTCCACCAATTCATTTCCAGGAGCAAACAGTGAAAATATCCGTGATGTCGCATACTGCGGTATTTCTTCGCGATTCAGCTTGACGAATACAAAATCACTGCCGTTGAGAATCAATCCGTAGCAGGGTTGAGTTGGATTTGCCAGCATATAGCTTGTGGTAATGCCACGTTCAGGGAAAAGGCACTCATCTTCGATTCAATTGCCAGCACCAAAAGCTGCCCTGACACCACCAGCACATCGATTTCTCCCCGAATCACCACGCCGTCTTCGTCGATCGCCTCAACCTCAATTTCTTTCTCCGGTTGAATTTGAAACGGCGATTGATAGAACCCTACTAAATCAAGCAGCGGAGACAATACCACCATCTTGACTGCTTCTTCGAGCAGGGGTGGCTCCTTGATCAAATGTTCAAAGTTTGATTTCACCCTCGCTAATGCTTGAACTTCTGGCTCGGAGATTTGCGTGTCTGGAGCAATCCACTCAGTAAAGAATTGGGGATTAGTTGCTGCCTGCAATCCGAACTCAGTTTCCAGGAGTCCGAGTGTGACTTTTCTTGTCTGTACCGCTTGCGCCATGCTGCCTCCGAACGCTTGAACTCATTGTGCCACGACTTTAGCAGATCGATCTGTTATATAGTACGTTTGTATCTAAATTTTGCTCTGCTTAATATAGTTAGACTTTAGTAAGACCTAGATATTAGATACATATCTTACACAGCAAGTATGATATTTTGAATTTGAAAGCATAAGTTGACCCCGCTAGAGAACAGCATGGCAGATTCCAATCCCCTGATTCGCATCGTGGCGGCAAACCCAGAAGCGAGATCGGTTTCATTTAAAGGCGATCGGGAAATCAATCGCGCTCAGAAATCGCGAGTCGAAATTTCAGATTTACGCTTAGAACGCATCAAGGAATTTTTACAAGCCAGTAATCTCGCGCTCAACAGTCAGAAAGCCTACCGCATCGAGTTAGAGCGCTTTGTCGCTTGGAGCAGTAAGGCGTGGATCGATGTCACACCGAGAGAGATTGCTCAATTCAAGCAGTATCTGATCAAAGACTGTACGACTCGTCGCGGCAAGCCGTTGTCTCCATCTGCGATTAATCAAGCACTGACAGCACTCAAAAGCTTTTACCGCTGGTTTCAGTTGGCTGGCTACATGGAGATCACGGCGGTTCTGCCAACTGCTGCGGTGAAGTTTCAGAAGTTGGGTAAATCCCTGCCGCGTCACTTCAGTAAAGAGCAGATGCAGGCAATTTCAGAGGCGATCACGCAAGAACTTTCCGGCGACGAAGAAGTCAATTGGCGCGATCGGGCATTGTTGGCGGTGCTGACACATGGATTGAGAGCGGAGGATGTAGCACAACTGAATGTGGGCAACTACGACGGGACACGGCTGCGATTCGTGAGGAAAAAGGATGGTGAGGAAGCGATCGTCCCCATTCGACAAGCGGCGCGAGAACATATTCAGGCTTATCTGGAGCGTAGGCAGTTGCAGCGAGAAGTGTTGACTGATGACAGTCCCATGTTTTTATCCTACGATTTCCACAATCGCGGTAATCGTTTGGGCTATCAAGGCATCTACTACTTTGCAAAAAATCGATTGGGCGAGGCGACTGGGATTGAGAATCTGACACCACACCGCTTTCGGCATACCTATGCGTCAGAGTTGGTCGAGTTGGGCATTGATTCACTGCTGGCGAGAACGTTGACTGGACATCGTTCTGAGAAGGTGTTCGAGCGCTACATTCAGGGTAAGCGACTGGCAGCAGCGGAATCTGCATTTTATCAGGCGCTTCACGAGGCAGCACCGGATTCAGCACAGCAGCATCCAGAAAACTAAGTGTATCAATGTGCAGATGGATTGAGATCTCAATCCATTTCGATCTAATCTCGCGAAACACCCTTCCTATAATAGTTATAGCGATTTTTCGGGAAGAAGTTGGAAAAGGTCTAATTCTAAAACTCAAGCGGTGTAAGGGTTTGAAAATTCAGGGATCGAAATGGTTTGAGATCTCAATTCAAATGAATTTCTACATTTAATTTTATCACGAGTCCAAATTCTGTCTTATATAAATCTTATTCGGTAGAAT
>CAXTDB010000404.1:0-3672 GCA_964242045.1 uncultured Leptolyngbya sp.
GGAAATTGCGCCGCTCTCGTGGTTTGGTTCGGAATCGATCGACGATGCGATCGCGTTCTGTCAGTCTGCTCCAAGCTCGATCGATTTCGATTGGATTCGAGATATTCCCTTTCCTGCTTGTCAATTTGGGTTTGAATCCGCTGCCTTGTTAGATTCGGAAAGCTCGCTAAATTTCCCGAAGCTGGGGAACGTTGAATCGAGAAAGTTGCTTGGTCACAGTGGATTACTTGCTAGAGCGGAGGACTGGAGAGAACTCTGGGGACAAGGATATCGAACGTTTAAATTGAAGATTGCAACTGCACCGATTGAAATCGAAATTGCAACGGTTGAATCATTACTCGATCAATTACCAAAAGATGCAGCTTTAAGACTTGATGCCAACATGGGATTGAGTGAATTTGAAACGCATCAGTGGTTAGAGTTTTGTGATGGCTACAACATCGAATTGATTGAACAACCCATGCGAGTCGATCAGTTTGAGACAATGCTGAAATTGAGTCAGCAGTATCGAACCCCGATCGCACTAGATGAATCCGTTTCAAACTTGGCTCAACTTCGAGATTGCTACGATCGTGGATGGCGCGGAGTTTTTGTGATTAAACCTGCGATCGCGGGATTTCCTTCTGAACTTCGGCGATTCTGTCAAAAGCATCAACTCGATACCGTGTTTTCGACCGTGTTTGAAACGGCGATCGGGCAACGAATGGGATTGCAGCTTGCAGCAGAACTGAGTGATCGCAGCGCCCTTCGTGTTCGAGCCGTAGGATATGGAACCGCACATTGGTTTGACGAATTGAACAGCGAGGACTTTGAGGAGTTATGGAACAGCCTTTAAGTCAATTAGAGAAATTCTGTTTTGCCGACACTGAGAAACTGGTGCAACTGGCTGAACTGCGATATCGAGAATTGCTGGAGTTTGAGAAGCCAGTGGTGTTGCTGTGCGATCGCGATCCGGTTTCTTTTCTTGCGGGCTTTGTTGCGGCTTGTTCGGTTCCTTGTCGGGTTTTTTTGTGTAATCCAGATTGGGGCGAAACGGAGTGGCAGCAGGTTTTAGAATTGGTTACACCGAATCTAATTTGGGGAGCGTCCCAAGGGTTATTTGAAACGTTTCGTTCATTGCGTTCACCCGCTCCGGATTGGAAATCGGGGCTAACAGAACGAAGTCCACTGAAGGGGACTGACAGCCAATTAGAACAATATTTTCAGTCTAGCGAGGCGTTGCTTCATTCTCTTATCATGATTCCAACAGGCGGCACTTCAGGAACAATCCGATTTGCTATGCACACCTGGGAAACACTCAGCGCATCTGTGCAAGGATTCCGCCAGTACTTTGAGATTGCTCGCGTTAACTCCCTCTGCGTTCTCCCGCTGTATCATGTCAGCGGACTCATGCAATTCTTGCGATCGTTCCTCACAAACGGCATATTCATCGTTCAATCCTGGAAAACCTTAGAGACTGAATTCGATCCGCAAGACTTTTTCATCTCCCTTGTTCCAACCCAACTGCAACAATTGATGATTCACGCAGATTGGTTGGCGAAGTTCAAAACGATTTTGCTGGGGGGTGCGCCTGCATGGTCGGATTTACTGCAAGAAGCTCGATCGAGAAATCTACCGATCGCCCCAACCTACGGCATGACAGAAACCGCTTCTCAAATTGCAACGCTCAAACCTGCTGATTTTCTGAGTGGAATCGATGGCTGTGGGCGCGTTCTGCCTCATGCGGACATTACGATCGTCGCTCAAAAGCTCAGCATTCAATCTAAATCACTGATGCTCGGCTATTATCCGAACTTGCTGAATCAGCCGAAATTTGATCCTGATGATCTCGGTTATTTTGACGATCGACAATTTCTTCATTTAATCGGACGAGACAGCAACAAAATCATCAGCGGTGGCGAAAATATCTTCCCTTCTGAAGTCGAAGCCGCAGTTCGATCGACAAAACTCGTTCAAGACATCTACGTTTTAGGAACATCCGATCCGATCTGGGGACAAAGCGTAACGGCGATTTTCGTTCCTTGTGATGAAACCGTTACGATCGAGCAACTGAAAACCGCCCTACAATCCCGCCTTGCTGCATTCAAATATCCGAAGCGCTGGATCAAGGTAGACCAGATTCCGCGCACTGCTCAGGGAAAAATCAAGCGCGATCGCATCGAAGAAATTCTCAAATTATCCGAACAGATCTCGCAGTTGACGGAACCACATACTACACTTGTATTATAAACCTGTCCATACTTATTATTAGGGAGACCGACGATGCACACCTTAACTCGCACCAGCACAACGGAAATGGAAGTTACGAGCATCCGTTTAGAACGTGAGTTGAAGGAGCAGCTTAAAGCACTTTCTGGCAACCAAGGCTATCAAGCGCTCATTCGCGATATTTTGTGGAACTATGTCCAACAGCGATCGGGCAGCTATTCCCCCGAATTTGCTCCCGCTGATGTCCGCGCCACGATGTCCGCGACTGCCCAATCCGACGATCGCTGCGCCCTTACTGGCAAACCGATCCATTCTGGAGAACCGATGCTGCTCGGATTTACGATCGAGGGCAATCTTATTCCCCTCAGTCTCGGCAGTTTGCCCTAACTCGATCACAAGGAGGAAGGATGAATCATTTCTCCTTTCTCCTGTTATGATAAATATCGCAAGCGGATGTGGCGGAATTGGTAGACGCGCCAGATTTAGGTTCTGGTTTCGCAAGAAGTGAAGGTTCAAGTCCTTTCATCCGCATTTTTCAAAAAGCTTAAGGAGGCGTGATCACCGGGATTTCTTGATTGCGGTTCTTCCGGTAGATTCTGAAGTCGCTGTCTAGCGTTAGAACAACACTCTCAGGATAAAGTTCTGTCATTCTGACTAAGCAAGCATCCGCTAGAGACATTGGGACATTCTCATAACGCGCGATGAGTGCCTCGATCTTTTCTACTTCATCTGCAAGGCTAAAGCCGATTTGCAATGCCCCTCGACTGATCAGAGCTAGAACTGTCTTCTGACTGCGAAGATCCCGGCGCAGCAAGAAGCAAGCTTCAGTAATCACTGGCTCACAGGTCAGGAACGGGCTACTAAAGACGCTAACTGCTTCAGTTGCCCATAAGTGGAACTGATCAGATTTGCTCAAAAGTGCTACCAAGATGCCTGTATCGATGAGAGTTTGACAGGTCATGCGTTGCCAAAACCATCCATGTAGCTTTTGTTGATGGATAAATCAGAGGGTAGTCCTTCTAGAGAGCCAATTAGATCTCCAGCCACTTCGAGAAATGAGGGCGATTCGTCTCGTGCTTGAGGGTGTTCAGTAGAAACGATCGAATTCTCATCAATGACTAATAAAACCTTAAACGTCCCAACTGGTAGACCTTCGGGCAATTGAATATTAAATTCCTGAGTCGGCGTGATCGTTGCGATCGTCTCGATTGTTTTCATAAGTGAAGTCTGATGAAATTAATTTCAATGTAACCGCTATTTCATCAGAGATATAGCGAATGTGAGAAAAGGGATGAAAATCACATCCCTTCCCCTTTCTAAGCATCTTAAGCGATTCGTTTTTCGAGATATTGTCCGATCATTTGCTGTTCGCCCGCGCGCGAAATAATCGTTTGTCGAGTGCGATATTTGCCGCCGCCAATTAGTTTGAGTTCTTCTTCAAACATAGAGCCTTTGTATTCGGTT
>CAXTDB010000404.1:3682-4241 GCA_964242045.1 uncultured Leptolyngbya sp.
TCTGAGGCAGAGCGTATCGGGATTATTGAAGTAGAAGCCTGCCGTAACGGGTTTGGAAGTGGCGAAACCACGATCGCGATATAAAACCGAACCAATCACACCAAATAAGGTCGAGCCTTTTGATTCTGTGCGCCCGGAAACCGTGTTCTCGCTGTCCCAAGTGACGACTGCACCGCAAGTCATCGAGGTTTCGTCTTCGAGTTCGTGCAGATGAGCGAGTTCAATTAATTCAGCAGAGCCTTGTTCTAAGAAGCGAATCGTGATCAGGCTGACCATTTCCTTTGCTTCACCGTCGGGCAACGTGTAATAGCGACGTTCCGATCGCCATTGCCCTTCGGACTGCTGGAAAAACGCTTCGATCAACTGGTCATCCGCTTTGGAGGAAATTACAGATAGAGTCACAGACATCGCTCCTTTGAGAGAGTAAGTAGTAGCTACCGATCTTATACGGTTTGATTTGGAAGTCGCACCACTTCCGTAGGAATTAATCAAGATAGAATTAATAAAACTTAATATAATCAGGAATGAGCAGATGGGCAACAAACCACAGAGAGAAGAG
>CAXTDB010000405.1:0-4210 GCA_964242045.1 uncultured Leptolyngbya sp.
TTACGAAGACGATTTACAAACTTGTCGATCGATTGGCGATCACGGGCTTGCCGCTTTACCTTCCACACCTGAGAAACTAAGGCTGTTAACGCACTGTAATGCGGGCGCACTGGCAACAGCGGGATATGGAACGGCATTAGGAGTGGTGCGATCGACGTGGACAGCCGATCGTTTAGAACGAGTTTACGCGGACGAAACTCGTCCCCGACTGCAAGGCGCGAAATTGACCGCTTGGGAATGCGCGCAAGAAGGAATTCCGGTGACGGTGATTACGGATAATATGGCGGCTCACTGTATGCAGCGCGGCATGATCGATGCGGTTGTCGTGGGAGCTGATCGCATTGCCGCAAATGGAGATGCCGCAAATAAAATCGGGACTTACAGCGTGGCGTTGATTGCAAAAGCGCATAAGATTCCGTTTTTCGTGGCGGCTCCGGTTTCGACGATCGACTTCAGCATTTCAGATGGGAATCAAATCCCGATCGAAGAACGCGATCCGGCTGAGATCTACCAAATCGGTGAAACGATCATTTGTCCGCCTGGAATTGAGTATTACAATCCGGCGTTTGATGTGACTCCAGCGGAATTAATTACAGCGATCGTGACTGAATTCGGGGCGTTTGCTCCAAGTCAAATTCAGGCGAAATTGCACAAACGAGTGGTATGAGTTTTTTCGCTGCTTTACTTTTTACTCAGATTTAAGAGCGGTTGAATTGCATAGTAATACAGCGTAAACAGAATTCCCGAAAAAATCTGTCCGCCGATCGCACCGTGCCAAAACTCAAACGCGGCTTTGCCCCAGTAAACCGCAGCGAGAACCATCACCGCAATTCGGAAGATGTTGAGCGTCAACGCGAACGTGATGCCGATCGCGATTAATTGCATCATTGTGCGCGATCGCACTCGAAACGCTAATCCAATGATCACCGCCGCGATCGCGATCACAAACGACATTTCAAACCCATCACAACCAGGCGCAACTTCAACGCTTCCTGCTGGCAGAATCACAAATTCATTCTGTAAAGAAACAGGTTGCCCGATCACTTTTAATACCCAACTGCCGCCCCAAGCCATAAACTCTGCTAACGCTTTCGGAGGTGCAAAAATACTCCAGACATGGCGCGCAACCCGTTCCAAATTGGGATGCAGGCTGAGGGTGAGGAGTGCGATCGCTAACCACTGTTGCCGCAGAAATTTCAGTCCTTGATAGCTCAAAACTCCCCCAACCAAAATAATCATGCAGCCTAATGCTTGAGGAGTCACGGCTGGGTAATAGAAATAAAAGATCGCAAGACCGCCTAGCACAAGACTACTTCCGAGCCATTGATCTTCGATTGCAGGATCAATCATCCGACTTTGTTTCAACTGCCGAAAGGCTAAACCGATAAACAAGATATTCAGAATCAGATGGGGAATGCCACTCACCAGAACGGATGCTGAAAGCGATAACCAGGTCGGAAAATAAGCCCCTAGCCCAAACGCCGCACCGAGTAAAAGAATCCAATTGTGGAGCGATCGCAGGCTTGATTTGAAAACAATTTCTCTACGCATCAATGTCTAAACAGATACAATCCGTAGCGTCCTAAAATCAACAGCGAGACTCCTACCACTGCAAGATTGCCAACACTGAGAAACCCACTTTTGAAGATGCTATTATTTGCCGTTTGCTTTGCGGTTTCTGTGCGGGTGTTCAACTGCTGCGTAGCTTGCTCTAATCGCTCTGGAGAAACTTTTGCAGTGGCATTCGGATCTTCTTGAATCGCTTGAATGCGTGAACTGAGCTGTGAAGCTTGAGCGCCAATGCGATCGAGCGCTTGTCGCTGTAGCGTGAGGCTATCTTGAGCGACCACCGGACAAGACAGCAAAAACGCAACGCCGATCGCAAAACAGAACAACGAGAGCGATCGCAGCACTTTTCGCCGCTCGACTCCGTAAATTAACAACGCTAGCCCAAACAACACGACGATACTACGATCGCCAATTTGTTGCAGCGTTCCCAGTCGCCAACTTGCTTCTGCAACGTTCAGTGGAAACACAATCACCAGAAAATCAACGAAAAAGGCGATCAAACAAGCGAATCCCACAATGCGGCAAAGCTTTTTGGCGCGCGACGACTCAACCACCGGAGAAGTCGCGATCTTTTTAGAAGTAGAAGTCATACAAAAACGACGCTATAGAAACCTCTGCCAAACTAATACGGTAGTCTGCGTCGGATTCCCTGAAATTGTGACCACGATTTTACCAATCAAGAATTGTGATTTGCGGAGAATACGCAAACTTCATCAAGGCTAGATAGTAGATTTATCGGGGGTTTACTGGGTTGCGGTTGCAGGAGTTTCGACTGGGCGAATAATCGCCGGGGCAGGCGTGACTTCTGAACGAAAGATTGCGCTTAAAGACTCTTCTAGCGTTGGAGTCATGACAATGCGATTTTCGTAAGCCACCACGACCCGCACTAAAGTTGGTAAACTGTTTTGCTCGGCTTCTAGATAAATGGGTTCGACGTAGAGTAGAGATTGTTCGATCGGCACAACCAGCAAATTTCCCTGAATCGCTCTCGACCCTTGACGATTCCACAGCGAGATTTGTTGCGAAATCACCGGGTCTTGGTTGATTCGCGCTTCGATTTGTTCTGTTCCATAAATCAAGCGCTCTTTCGGAAACGTATACAGCAGCAATCGACCATAGTTTTCACCATCCGATCGCGCTGCCAACCAAGCAATCAAATTAGTCCGGGCTTGCGGCGTATACGGCAACAACAGAATAAATTCTTCAAACGGAACCGTTGGCAGGCTTGTGATCAAGTAGTAAGGCTCCACCAGTCGAGACTCGCTGCCGTAGATTTCACTCGCGATCTTCCACTGATCTTCGCGGTTGTAAAACACTTGCGGATCGGTCATGTGATAAGTCATCAGCCGATCCGACTGAATCTTGAAAAAGTCTACCGGGTAGCGAATGTGCTGCCGTAAGGATTCCGGCATCGCGCTTATCGGCTTAAACAAGCTCGGAAAAATCTTAGACCAAGTAGTAATGATCGGATCACTCGGATCAGCAATGTAGAAACTAACCGAACCATTGTAGGCATCGACCACAACTTTAACCGAGTTGCGAATGTAGTTGATTTTGTCTTGCGTCGGTTCCGAGTAAGGATAGCGATCGCTCGTCGCATAAGCATCCACGATCCAATAAAGGTAACTTTCACCCGTTTGAGCAGCGTTCGGGGTGGCATCCGCAGCCACGAGATAAGGATTGCTGTCGTATTTCAAAAAGGGAGCGATCGCTTGAATCCGCTGCTTCACGGTGCGCCGAAATAGCACTTTCGTTTCTGGCAGAAGTTCCCGCGTGACTAGCAACCGCCAATCTTTTAAGTACAGGGCAAACAATCCCCGTCGCCACCACGAGCCGATCGAGATTCCCCCTTGCCCGTCGTAACTGTTGTAGACATTATCGCTGCCGCTCGGATAATCTAGCTCACGCTGTCGCGTTCCCGTCAGGATGTGCGTATCAGTAATCTCGCCCGATCGGAATGCTGTTGCGAATTGCTTTGCTCGATGTCACGAGCGCTCCGCCGTTTGTATCTCCAATATCTTTGACGAAATATTCGGGAAGTCCGCCTGCACCGACCACATTCACCGGACTAAGCGTAAAGCCGTAACCGTGCGTATAAACTAAGTGGCGATTTACCCAGGTTTGCGCTTGTTCTGGAACACCGCTGTAGTCTAATTCTCGTGCGGCGATCAAAACTTGTCGGCGTTCGGTCGATTTTTTTGTCGCTTCGGTTTGTAGCGTATAGCGATCGATATCGGCATCTGGAAATTGATAATAAAGTCGAATCTGTTGCAGTTGACGATTGGTATCGAGCAACGGTCGCTGATCCCACAGTCGAATATTGCGAATTGTCAGATCGTTCGCTTTGAGATCGGCTTGGCTTAGTCGTCCTTGAGGATTAAAAGTTTGGGTATCGATCGCATCGAGTCCGAAGGCTTGTCGAGTCAGCGCGATCGATCGCTCTAGATAAGGTTGCTCGCGTGCAAGTTCATTCGGCTGTACGGTCAGAAATTGAATCACTTCGGGCAGAATGATGCTGATCACGGTCACAATGCTGTAGATCGCCAATCCCACACCGACCCAGTGCCGACGTTTTGATTTCGCTCGCCAGAATGTCCAGCGCCAGAAAAGGTAGAGCGCGATCGCGAATGCAGTCATTCCC
>CAXTDB010000406.1:0-4193 GCA_964242045.1 uncultured Leptolyngbya sp.
AGCGAATTTGATCATGGAGTTGATAATGATCAATCAGTCGCTGCAATTTTTCAATTTCTTCGGCTTCAGCAGCGTTAATGGCATCTTCAACGTGAAGATTATTAGTAACAAGAATTAAATTACAACGCTGCTGAAGTTCAGAGCTACGACCAAAACATTCTACGAGTCCAGCTAAATTCTTCACGGCAGTCAGCGGTGAAACAGCTAGAAGCGGGCGACGATTGGGGTCAGCAAGTTTGCCAAGAATACACGGGTCTTCTTGCTCGAATAATAGATGGGAAATACGCTCGCGTTGTTCCGTCGATCGTGATTCTGTATATGGGAAAAAGACGCGCTCATCGACTCCCGGCGGTACGCGATTAAATTTCGGATTAAATAGCTCAATTCCATTGATCACATGATAAAGCTGCGGCATCGTGAAACATTTGTAAGATTCGTACTGCCCCACCGCATCCGGCGAACCAACGATCTCTTGATACGACGAAGTAACAATGAAATCTGCCGCATTCATGCTGATTAAATCTGCGGTAAATTGCGCGGAAAAATGGTACTGCGGCTCTAATTCTTGCCAGTAAAGGTTACTAAACAAATGCTTCGGCTTTTCGAGCGAATGAGCAATATTGCAGTGTGTCACGTTTAGCTGACGTGCCATTAATGCCGCGACTAAATTTCCGTCGCTGTAGTTACCGATAATTAAGTCAGGCTTGCCGCCGAGTTGTTTTAAAAGTTGGGATTGAGCATCGATCGAGAAAGCTTCCAAATAGCCCCAAATCTCATATTTGGAAATCCAATTGTCGGTTACTTTGGGGTTAAATTCTCGAAATGGAACTCTCAAAATCCAGGTATTCTCGGTATTATCGATTTTTTCGAGCGGCAATGCACAGTGAGTTCCTTCGCAGTTCGGAATCAACCGCGTCAGAATCACGACTTGCGGCTGAATGTTGAGCATTTTCAGTCCAGCCAGTTCGATGTTTTGGTGCAATTGTCGATCGAGGCTCCGCGCTTGATCCAACACATACGCGACCTGTCCGAGCGTTTCCGGTCGTCCGAGATCTTCTTGTCCAACCCATCCATGAATCGAAATCGATGTCACTCGAAACACCGAGGGAAATCGTCCCACAAATGCCTCTAAAATCGCGCTCTGCGGCATCGTGATCAACTGATCCAACAGTTCCATCATTTCGCGGGCGCGCTCTGCCGTATTGCCCCATCCCGGTTCAAATCCCAACGGCTGCAAATCGGAATGGATTGCTTCATACGGTTCTTCGGGGTCACGCGATCGCAAAATCTGAATTGCTTGTCGAACTTGTTGTGCTAACTGTTCACCCGACTGAATCTGATCGTTGATCAGCAAGGGAATGCCTTCGTACTCATGCCGATGCAGCACATCAAATAGCATATTTAGCCAGTAATCTCGATCGTCTACCACTTGATTCGATAGATAGCGATTGAGAAACGCGAGTCCTTGCCCGATGTTACGCGGATCATCGATCGTCGGTGTCCCTTCATAAAAAGAAGTCACATCGATTTCAAACAAGTTGGGCTGAGCGTGATTGACAAAGCGATCGCGCGCTTCAAGCAGTGCTTTCGGCGGCATCGCTGTATATTCAGTCAACTTAGGATCGAGTAACCAAATTTGCTGACTTCCAATCCACGGACGCAACACCAGCCAGATCTGTTCATCTTCAAATAACAGTTCGTGACTGTATTCAATTAAATTTGCAATGTGCGAAGAATGGAGGAAGTGAGTCGGCTTATTGACTTCGTTACAGTATTCGACAAAGGCGTGAAAAATTTCATTTTTTAGAAAATACCGCTGCTCGGATCGACTTAATCGACTGAGAATTTGTTGAAGAACCAGTTTTTCTTCAGGGTTTTGTAAAACTGTTGCAATCAGTTGATTCATAAAAACGTCCCATCAAGCGTTTAGAGTTTGACTCATTCCACTCGCGACTCGATGGGCGAAAAGCTTTAACTCCAAACACACCCGTCAACGCGCTGCCATCAAGCCACAATTCACCTATTCTACTTATAGAATCTCGCTCGCAGAAATTCACCTAGCCACCGATAGAGATTAGGTTTGATCGAGTAAATGAGCGATCGCACTTCTACATCAAACTTCTTAACGAGAAACGAAGCTTACAAGACGAGCATTTTCGCGCCCGAACTGATAGGATACAGCAATCAAGCTAGGGGTGCCCAACTGGGCTGAGAACAAACCCTTAGAACCTGAGACTGGGTAATGCCAGCGAAGGGAAGCTAACTATCAGAGGAAAAATTTATGCGGACAGATTGGATTGCCAAGCGTCGCGGGCAGGACAACGTTTCTCAGATGCACTATGCCCGAAACGGCGTAATCACCGAAGAAATGCAGTATGTGGCGCGTCGAGAAAATCTCCCGGTTGAACTGATTCGCGATGAAGTCGCACGCGGTCGGATGATCATTCCCGCGAATATCAATCACCCGAATTTAGAACCGATGGCGATCGGCATTGCCTCAAAGTGCAAAGTCAACGCCAACCTCGGTGCATCCCCGAATTCATCGAACATGGATGAAGAAGTCGCCAAGCTGCATCTAGCGGTGAAATACGGCGCAGATACAGTGATGGATCTGTCGACTGGCGGCGGTAACTTAGATGAAATTCGCACCACGATCATCAAAGCCTCTTCGGTTCCGATCGGAACCGTTCCGATCTACCAAGCCTTGGAGAGTGTACACGGCAACATCGAAAAGCTCACGCCTGACGATTTTCTCCACATCATCGACAAGCATGCTCAGCAAGGCGTTGACTATCAAACGATTCACGCGGGGATTTTGCTCGAACATCTTCCCCTGGTGCGGAACCGAATCACCGGAATCGTCTCACGCGGCGGCGGCATTCTAGCGCGGTGGATGTTGCATCACCACAAGCAAAATCCGCTCTACACGCACTTCAGCGACATCATCGAGATCTTCAAGAAGTACGATGTCTCCTTCAGCCTCGGCGATTCTCTCCGTCCCGGTTGTACCCATGATGCGTCAGATGAAGCGCAACTCGCAGAGCTTAAAACCCTCGGACAGCTTACTCGCAAAGCTTGGGAACACAATGTTCAGGTGATGGTCGAAGGGCCAGGGCACGTTCCAATGGATCAAATCGAATTCAATGTGCGTAAGCAAATGGAAGAGTGTTCTGAAGCACCGTTCTATGTGTTAGGTCCACTGGTTACGGACATTGCACCCGGATACGATCACATCACTTCGGCGATCGGGGCGGCGATGGCAGGTTGGTACGGAACTGCCATGCTCTGTTATGTGACTCCGAAAGAACATTTAGGCTTACCGAATGCGGAAGATGTTCGCAATGGTTTGATTGCCTACAAGATTGCGGCACACGCGGCAGATATCGCACGGCATCGACCGGGAGCGCGCGATCGAGATGACCAACTTTCCACCGCACGCTACAACTTCGACTGGAACAAGCAGTTTGAACTCTCGCTTGATCCAGAACGGGCAAAAGAATATCACGACGAAACGCTACCCGCAGATATCTACAAAACCGCAGAGTTCTGCTCGATGTGCGGACCAAAATTCTGCCCGATGCAAACGAAAGTTGATGCGGATGCGCTGACTGAACTAGAAAAGTTCCTAGCACGCGAAAAGCAGGCGGTTTAAGGTCGGCTTAACACTTTAATTTCAATCCCGTTTTCGCAGATGAAAGCGGGATTTTTTTCAATCTCGATCGCGAGAATTCAAATCTTACAAGCGCCGCTTTTTGATACGCTATCGATCGAGAAAACAAAACAACTTTAACAATGGGCTTACAAGTCAAAATCTGCGGTATTACCAAACTCGATCAAGCGATCGCGATTGAAAAATCTGGCGCAACGGCGATCGGCTTTATCTGTGTTCCTGGAACTCCCCGCTACATTGAAGCCTCTCAAATTCGCATCATTACCGATCAGCTCTCGATCGATCGCGTCGGTGTGTTCCTCGATGCCTCGATCAACACGATTCAAGAAACTGTTGCGGTCGCAAATCTCAATGTCGTTCAACTCCACGGCAATGAATCACCTGCATTTTGCCAAGCCATCCGAGCGCTGAATGTCAAACTAATCAAAGCATTACGAATTCGATCGCAATCTGACTTAGAACACGCGATCGACTATCAACCGCATGTCGATGTTCTCTTGCTCGATGCGTATCATCCAGAGCA
>CAXTDB010000407.1:0-4189 GCA_964242045.1 uncultured Leptolyngbya sp.
CGCGAAGTCAAAGATCGAAGCGGCTGGCGGAACTTGCGAAGTTGTGTAAGTTCTAAGTCTATTTATCGACAAGACCCGGATTGTTAGAAGCAATTCGGGTCTTTGCTGTGCGGTGCTAGTTTTTAACAATCTGTATCATGGGTGCTGTTGTATCATTTCCGTAATTTGATACTTTGAGAATCTTCTTCGGAAGAAGATTGAAGCTAGAAATTACGGGTATGAGTCTTTGGTGTGTTTGTGGCTGCAAAACGCTTTCAATGTCTAATAATTGCTCATAGAGTTTCAAGGCTTTTTTTCTTCCACCCAAGCAAGCATATAGTGAGAGTCTATAGCGTCCAAGTGTGTACATGAAATCAGGAGAATCAGGAACAAAAGTGTAGTACCTCACGGTGCTTTCTCCAGCTTTGAGAGAAACAGGATTTGGAATTTCTGCACCAAAGCCGCTTACCCCTTTTAACGCTTGTAGCATTCCTTCCTGCCAAGCGTAAAATCTTTCTGATTTAGAAGTTGAGAGATTAGATAGTTCGACATAGAAAGAATCAATTACTCCAGAACAGCTACCAGTATTAGTAATTGCGATTGGAAAATTGATCACGACAGTATTAGACGGTGGTAGGAGTGCTAATATAATCTGCCTTAATGGTGGGCTAACGTATTTTGCACCACGCAAAATATTCCAATAAGCAGTAAGAATTGAGATTATTAGAGATGTGACAGAAGCTAAATCGCGGAGATCAATATCAGGTAGTTGATTCATGGTCTGTAATTAGCAGCGCAACCAGACAGTAATACATATGAACCCTAACTGATTCCTGAATTTAGATTGATCGAATTATCGAATGAAACACAAAGAAAGCTTTCTCGCTACGTTGCGAACCCGCCCCGGAATAGAACTCGGGGCTAACGGTGCGAAGTCCGCTGAAGGGGACTGAATAACGGCATGATTAGTTTTGCGGCGGTTAGGTCATTCTAAGCAGGACGCTTTGGGTTAGACGATCGCATCATGCCGCTTTGGGAACTCTACTATCATTTCGTTTGGGCAACTCACGATCGACTTCCCCTGATCACACCGGATCGAGAAGCATCGCTCTATCGATTCTTACATCACAAAACTAATGAATTAGGTGGATATCTTCATGCAGTTGGCGGCATCGAAGATCATCTTCACATGATTGTTTCTATCTCGCCCAGTCTTGCCCTTTCGCAGTATGTTCGATTGATTAAAGGCAGTAGTTCGCGATATGTGAATGCGAATCATCCAAATCTCAATACAAAGTTCGGATGGCAAAACGAGTATGGAGTCTTCTCGATTAATAAGAAGAATCTTGAATTGGCGATCGCATATGTGCAAAATCAAAAAAGCCATCACGCTGACAACGCTATCTTTCCCCACCTAGAACCCGACGCTCTGCCAAACCCCAAAAGCTCTTAGTCCCGTTCACCGGACTTCGCACAGTTAGCCCCGATTTCCAATCCGGGGCGAGAGGACAACGTAGCGAAAAGACTTTCAACTTCTTCTTACGAACTCGAAAACGGTACGATACGATTAGCTGAAATCCATTGGTATGAAGCTCATGGAATCGGCAAAGTCGAGTTTAAGCTCAAACTTCCGTTTCTAGATTGACTATGAAAACAGCATCATCCCGATCCCAGTTCGTAATCTGTCTGAGTAACAAAGGTTATCCAGCTTCACTCGAAATCGGTAAGCTCTATCAAGTGATACCCGATGAACAAGCTGCGAGTCATGACTTGATTCGAGTAATTGATGAGAGTGGTGAGGATTATGCGTTTTCGGTTGATCGCTTTTATGCGATCAACCTTCCTGAATATGTAGAAGAAGCACTTCTGTCCACGTAGCAAAACGACTAACGCGACGATGTTCTAGCGATCGACAGGAACTAAAATGGACGCAATCCTTACCAAGCCATCTTCTTTCGTGCATGAAATCCAAATTGAGAAAATTGGTGAATGGAACTTGTTTAAGTTCAGCGATGCGCTACAGCTTCGGATGGAAGAATTGCTAGAGAAAAAGAAAGCAGATCAACTGGCACTTGAAGAAATTGGTGAATTGGATGCGATCGCAGAACTCGATCGAATTTTCACGCACATTAACGCGATGATGATCGCTCAGAATATCAATCAGTAGAATTTCTCCTGAGCGTTGAGATTAGCGAAATTGAAGTGATTGTAGTGGGAAGGCATTCGCGATCGCGTACCCGTGTAGTGAAGCTAGCGCGTGTAGCAAAACCAAGGCTCAAGTTCTCGATCGCCATCCAGCTTGAGCAGATATCATTTAGAGAGGCAGATTTAGCGGAAAAATGATGATTCCAATTGATGAAGCTCGACAGCAGTTGCAGGAGTTGATTGAGATAGTTAGTCGATCGCATCAACCGATTGTCATTGCAGGACAAAGCAGTAATGCGGTCTTGCTGTCTGAAGCGGATTGGGCAGCAGTGCAAGAAACGCTCTATCTGCTCTCAGTGCCAGGAATGCGAGAATCGATCCGGGAAGGATTGGCAACACCGATCGAAGAGTGTGATCAAGAGTTAGAGTGGTGAGTTGGGAATTGGTTTACACCAAACAAGCACAGAAAGACGCTAAAAAACTCGCTTCTAGCAACTTACGAGAGAAGGCACAAGAATTACTTGATATCTTGCAAGAAGATCCCTGGCAAAATCCGCCGCCTTTCGAGAAATTAATTGGAGACTTAGAGGGTGCGTATTCGCGGCGTATCAACATTCAGCACCGCTTAGTGTACGAAATTATTGAGTCTGAGAATACGGTGAAAATTTTGCGGATGTGGACGCATTATGAGTAGCTCGATCGCTAACCCCTCCAGATTTTCCAAGCACGATCAAACCCTGCTATTGTTCATATCACATTCGTATTTGGCTGGCTGAAGTGTGGATTTCGAGATCATTGGCGAGATAGCGACATTGAAGTGATTGCAGTGGGCAAAGGCATTCTTGATCGCGTACCCGTGTAGTGAAGCTAGCGCGTGTAGCAAAACTAAGGCTTAAGTTCTCGATCGCCACCCAGTTTGAGCAGATATCAGACCCCCGATCGATTCATACTCATTTTCGGGTCTGCAAATTGCTTACACCTAACTATCGAACGGCTTCTAGCATTCGTGAGAAGTAGAACTTTGTGCTAGTCATCGCAGTTCGCTGAACTTTGAAGCCGCAGCTTTCTAACACTTTCACAATGTCGGCTTCGCGGTGTTGGTAAGCGCGAGTTGTCTTGCTCGGACCTGGGAAAAACTCGCCAATGCGTTTCAAAATTGTGAGCAGAAAAGTTTTTGGTGCAAAGCTTAGAATAAAACGATCGTCTGCCAAGCTTGCTAAATGCTTGATCATCTCGATCGCTTGTGCGGCGGGATAGTGAATCAAGACATCAAGACAGATAACCGTGTGATACTTGCCGCTAAGTACTTCCAAATCTTGAACTGAGAAACTGGGGTTGTCAGTTAATCCAAGCTCAATCGCTCTTTCTTTCGCTTCTCCGACCATCTTCTCAGAAATGTCGCTAGAGAAAACTTTTGCTCCCTCCTGCGCCAGCGGAATGCTCAAACTTCCAACTCCGCAGCCTGCATCACAGATTGTTAAATCGGCTAAATTTCCATCGCTTCTCAACCAACCAAGCAGCGTATCTACCGTTTGTTGATGCCCCGTTCGGATATCGAACTGAACTTTATTAACTTCTCCATCGCCGTAGATGCGTCGCCAGCGATCGAAGCCTGTTGCATTAAAGTACTCGCGTACTTCGGTTTTATCATCGACACCATTCATAAATCTGTGTTTCTTTGTGTGAATTCCCTTTTACTTATCGTATTACTCGATCGCACCCTGCCAACCATAAAATTCAATTTCATTAAAAAAGCTCCGCATACAGTACGGAGCTTGCTTCTCAGTAGGAAGGGCAGAATTACTCTTGGATTGCTAATAATTTGCCTAGAAACATGAGGTTCTTATGAAATTTTGATGTAGCGATGATTACGGTATTGGTTTCTCAGCTATTCTACGGATAGGCAAAACCCCAGCTACCTCAACAATTACCCGTATTTTTACAGGTTTGTTCGAGGCTGTGAAGGAACTTTTGCTTTGACAAGTCAATCTGAGTATCTTGGGGGCACCTGAACCGTGCCCCGTTTTTTTAGGTATTCGATCTGTAATAGGGGCGGTGGTGCAAT
>CAXTDB010000408.1:0-4180 GCA_964242045.1 uncultured Leptolyngbya sp.
GACAAACCGAAGCACCGAACTTAAAGCGATTGCTTGAAGCGCCAAAAATTACGAAAATTTTTCACTTTGCGCGATTCGACATCACAACGCTGCGGTATCACTTGGGCATTCAGGTGACATCAATTTTCTGTACAAAGCTAGCAAGTAAGCTGATTCGGACATATTCGCCGCGTCACGGATTAAAAGACTTGATTCAGGAACTTGCAGGGGTAGAACTCGATAAAAGCGCTCAAAGCTCGGATTGGGGCAATGCAATGAATCTGTCTGAGGCGCAGTTAAAGTATGCAGCAAACGATGTGCGGTATTTGATCGAAGCTCGATCGAAGTTAATCGAAATGCTGCAACGCGAGGAACGTTTGGAACTCGCAGAACAATGTTTTCAGGCTTTACCCGTGTTTGCTCAGCTTGATATTTTGCAATACCAGAATGTGTTTGAGCATTAATTCTGAGGTGACGGACTCGGAGACGCAGCCGGATCAGGAGCATCGGGCACACTTGGCGGAATTTTATCGGCAACGATTAAGGCTTCCATCACCGCTTTAACGATCGGAGCGGCGACCGTTGAACCAAACGCATCTTCACCTTTTGGCTCATCGATTACGGCAGCAACCACATATCGAGGAGCATCGATCGGGAAAATACTCACAAAACTGGTAATCTTTGCGCCTTCGATATAACCGCCGTTTGGGCTTGCTTTCTGTGCGGTTCCAGTTTTACCTCCGATGCGGTAGTTGGGAATTTGCGCCGCTTTTCCGGTTCCATTCTGTACTACCGATTCCATCATGCGGAGAACCGTTTGCGCGGTCTGTGGAGAAAAGATTTGCTTTGGTTCGGCTTGAGGAGCTTGCCAGTAAGGTTGCCCGTTCTCATCGAATAAGCCTTGAACCACATGAGGCGTAAGCATTTTACCGCCGCTTGCTAGAATGCCGTGGAGTTGAACTAGTTGAATTGCTGTCAGCGAAAAACCTTGCCCAAACGCACTGGTCGCCGCATCAACCGCAGACTCTGAAAACGTTTTTTGATCTTTAAGCTGTCCCGCCGTTTCAAATGGAAGATCCATTCCGGTCGGCTGTCCTAATCCGAGCTTTTGTAGCCAAGCATAATAGAGGGATCGAGACATTTGTTGCACAATCCGCACCATGCCGACGTTGCTCGAATGCTCTAGAACTTGCGTAATCGTGCTGGCTCCGCGCGCGCCTGCGGTGGAATAATCAAAGTTCTGAATGGGCCATCCGTCAATTTGAATCGAGCCTTCATCGTTGATGATTTGATTCGGCTTAATCGCACCTGATTCCAGCGCGATCGCCACATTCAACGGTTTAAACGTCGATCCCGGTTCGTACAAATCCGTGAGTGCCCAGTTCTTAAACTGCTCGACTTTTGCTTTATAAAATTCATTCGGATCATAGGACGGATCAGCCGCCAGCGTGCGAATTTCGCCAGTTTTGACATCCATCACAATCACAGCGCCACGCTTTGCACTGTATTTCTTTAGCTGCGGTTGAAGGGCTGTAATTGCGGCACGTTGGACTCGATTATCGATCGCTAATTGCAAATGCAAATTATCCATCTGCAAAAACCCACCCGGAAGGCGATCGGGCATCATCAATCCTGACCCGGTTCGACTCAGGCGCACCGATTTTACCGATCGTTCTAGCAAATTTTTATAGCTGTACTCGACTCCCGCTTGCCCGATGCGATCGATGTCCAAATATCCCACGACATCCGCCGCGAGATTTTGCTGAGGATAAAGGCGCTGTTGCTGTTGGGCAAGTTCTAAACCGTCGAGTTGCAGTCCTTGAATGCGATCGGCTGCCGACTCAGACACGGCGTATTCGACTCGGATGCCGCTTTCGGCAGTGTTAAATCGCTGAAGCAAATCGCCCGCAGGAGTGCCTAAAATCGCAGAAAGTTGGGTCGCAACCTCGGTTTTAGGCAGTTTGAACGAGATCGGGTGCGCGTACAGCGTGTAAACCGGACGATCGATCGCGAGAACATTACCGCTACGATCGGTAATCGGGCGACGCGGCACGAACGGACGCAAAAACGTGGTTTGCTGGGCGCGCGCCTGTTTAAGCAAGTCAGAGGCTTGGAAAACTTGCAGCCGAATTAAATTTAGCGTCAACAATCCGGTTACGCCGATCAGAATTGCCCAAACAAGGAAGAGACGACGAACGCTAGGTTTCGCGTGTGCGGTGCGGAATCGATCGACAATTTGAGCCGTTGTCGCAGAATGTAGGACGCGATCGCGAAACTGTTCGACGATCGGCGGCAGAAACGATCGATTCACAAAACGGGCGGCACTCGGAGACGGGCGACGAGGTGAGGAGGTCGGCTTTCCTCGTTTTGACATGACTAATATCCTAGAGGTGCAACGGTCGATGACTGCGAAGATGCACTGACGGGCTTCTCAGGACGAGCCGGAGCGGGTCTGAGAAAAATTAGGCTGTCTGGATTTTGTGGAACCAGACTAGCACCAGGACGATTCGACTGATTCGCGATCTGATTTTTCAAGACTTCTCCGTTTGCCGTAAACTGGCGTTCGTTGCGACGAAGCTGTTCGAGTTTGCTGTACTCTTTGCCCCAAAGCTGCTGAGCATACACCGTCCAACCGTAGACCGCAAGTACCGCTGCCGCTAACACAAACGTTGCAATCACAGAAACTTGCTGAGTTAAAAGCAGCGATCGTAACCACTGAGGCGGCTTTTCTGAATGGGGTAACTGCCGCACCGTTGCCGTTGATTTTCTCGATCGCTTGGAATTGAGTGCCGCAGCCATATCGCCCTCACACACCTTGATAATCTGAACAATGTATCGTCCTTCAAGCGAACATTGTATCGGTAGTTTTAGTTTGTGAAGACGAAAGTAACGTAAATTCCGTATTCTCACCCGATTGGAAGTACCAATCGACTCATGATGCGCCCATCGTCGAGTTTGTAAAGGTTGAATTCCGCTCCCATTTGCTGCATTAGAGATTGGCAAATCGCCAGATGCAATCCGGGGGGTTTGTCGATCGTAGACGGTGCGAGGAGATCGACGGCTCTTCCGGCTTCGAGGTCTTCGATCAAGCGTGGCTCGATCGTGCCATCGTCGGTAATTGCGATTTCCATCCATTCGGCATCGACTTGGCGACACCAAATATCAATCCGTCCGCCCGGATGCGCTCGCTGACAGGCGATTAGTAGCAATTCGTACAGAACTAACTCGATCTTGGTAATGTCTCCAAAAATCATCGGATTGATTTCGTGATGCACTTGCGACCAGAGTTGGCGCTGTTTGAGGATGTGATCGACGCGATCGAGTGCCCGTCTCACGACGGCGATCATTTGTACCGTCTCATTTCTTAAAGTGAGTTGCCATTGCTCATCGCGAATCACTTGGCGCACAGGTTCGATCGCGTCATCGATTTGACGCACGAGTTGAGCTTGTCGCGGCAGATCGGGAGATTCGCTTAATCGAGAAACGCTGAATTTTACGGAGCGATACATATCTTCTAAGCGACGATGTTTGTACCAACTGAGTCGCTCTAACCGTTCGCGATCGCGCTTTAATGCTTCCGACACCATTAAATGTCTGCGTGACCAAGCAAGCTGAGCAACTAATGTCGTTAAAACGGTGAGATGTCGATCGAGCCAGTGTCGCCCTAAGCTATCTGCGATTAGTAACACAGCAGTAGGTTCATGTTCGGGTGCAGTTCTGAGCGTGATTGCCAGCAATTGACCGATGCCGGGAGCGTTCAACCATTGACGGGTTTCAGCGGGAATTTCATCGATCGACACGGGTAAGATTCCGTCGTGAGCGAGAACGCGATGCAGAAAGATATCGGTTTCGATCGAGACTTTTAGCACCGGATCAAGGTTGAATTTACGATCGCCGTTCGATTGCACAATTCGCCCAATCCGCCGACCTGCTGACCATACAACCAATACCGCCATCGGAGCTTCTAGAATTTGCGCGATGTACTGCAACGCTGATTTCTCTAACAAATCTAAATGCTGGGTTTGCTGAATCGTATTTAAGCCCCATTGAATGGTTTGATAGATTTTTTGCTGTTGGTCGTTCTGTTGTTGAAGTCGCCATTGTCTCAAAACAATCCCGATCTGCTGAGCCGCGATTTTCGTAAATTCGGCATCAGACTGATTCCACGATCGCGGCGCGTCATTCGCCAAAATTAGCAATC
>CAXTDB010000409.1:0-4179 GCA_964242045.1 uncultured Leptolyngbya sp.
CGATTACCTGGGTCGGCTTTTTGGGTGTCCCTGCTTGTCTTGGATTACCAGAGTATTTAGTGCGCGAGGTCGCAATCTACCACGCGAAAGCAGATTGGGGTTTACTCAAAGGCTTGTTGCAGCGCGCAAATCAAATGGTTTTGGTGCTGTCGATCGCCGTGGGTGCGATCGCGGCAACGATCGCGGCATGGGTGACGCATGCAAATTTTCAACTGCTAGTCGTGTTCTGGATCTCGCTATTATCGCTACCGTTTGCGACTTTAACTTCGCTGCGTCAAGGCAGCATGAGAGGACTCAATCAGGTGGTCAAAAGCGACTTTCCTGAATTGTTGATCAAACCGCTGTTGTTCTTGGCGCTGCTCGGTCTGATTTTTGTGTTTCAGCCTGCGTATCTCACGGTGTACTGGATGATGAGCATTTATGTCCTGACCGTGGGGGTGGCGTTTTGGATTGGCTCGCGACAGCTTTACACGGCATTGCCAACTCCGGTCAAGGAAGTTCCGTCGATTTATCGCACTCACGAATGGTTTCGCAGTAGCTTGCCATTTCTGATGATTGTGGCGATGTTTGCAATCAATCAGCAAATCGATGTATTAATGCTAGGTGCGATTAAAGGAACGAGTGCAGCCGGGATTTATACCGTGGTTGGGCGAGGCGCGCAATTGATTCAGTTCAGTTTAGCAGCAGTATCGGCGGCAACGGGGCCGACGATCGCTCAACTCTATGCCGTGAATAATTTAGCAAGAGTCGAACAGGTCGTTCACAATAGCGCTCGATTGCTGTGGGTTGCTTGTGCTGCATTATCGACCACGCTGATTGCTGTGGGATATTGGTTTTTGCTGATATTTGGTGCAGCCTTTGTGCAGGGACAAACCGCGCTGACGATTCTTTGTCTTGGCTATATGATCAGCGCGCCGTTTGAATTAGCAGGATTGCTGTTGCTGATGACTGGGCGAGAGCGAGATACCGCGATCGGAACGGGGATCACGGCGTTGGTAAACGTGGTTCTAAACGCGCTGTTAATTCCAAAATTTGGACTCGAAGGCGCTTCGTTTGCGACTGCTACTAGCATTATTATGCGCGGAGCATTCTTTAGCGTTCGCACTTATCAAACCCTGCGAATTGTTCCGAATCCGCTGAAATTTAGTGCATCACAAACAGCCGCGAGTCCTAAATTTGACAATTCCGAACTTGCTCCCGCAGCCGCTTCTAGCAGGATCAAGCGATTTCCCGCGCAGCTAAAGCGATATCGTCAACTGAGACATCGCTATCCGAGTTTGTCGATCGACTTCTCAACGCTCCTCAATTACGACGAGATTCAAGCCATCAAGATCGGAGCCAGGGTTCGCATTGGCAAATTTTCCGAAATCACCGTTACCAATGTCGTAAACCGTTTGGGAGGCTTAACGATCGCAGGCGGAACCACGATCGGCGATCACGCGAAATTGATGGCGCTTGGTGAAAGAATCTTTATCGGGCAGAACTGCCAGCTTGCAGACCGAGTTTCAATCATTGCGTCAAGTTCTGATTCCGGTGTGGAGCCTCAATCGCAATCGACGAATCTTAACCCCGGTCTTGGAATTTATCTCGGTGACAATGTTTGGCTAGGAACTGGCGTGATCGTGCGATCGGGATGCACGATCGGTAAAAACTCAATTGTTGGTGCAGGTAGCGTCGTGACTCAAGACATTCCCGATAATGAAGTTTGGGCAGGGAATCCCGCCCGAAAAGTTCGAGAGAAAGCAGCACTATCAATCGAAGAAATTATCACACTTCTGGAGGCGCAGTGAATATCTTACTTGCCAGTAGTCATGATATTGAAGGCGGAGCAGCACGAGCAGCTTATCGACTGCATCAAGGACTGCAACAGATCGGAGTCTCGTCTCAAATGCTAGTTCAAGCAAAAACGAGCGGAGATTCGTCGATCGTGGCTCCGAAAACTCAAGTTGAACAAGGAATTGCGAAAGCAAGACTGACATTCGATGCTCTGCCGCTCAAACGCTATCAGCATCGCCAAGCTACGACTTTCTCGGTTCAGTGGCTACCAGAAAACATTGCCAAACGCATCAATCAGCTCAATCCAGATCTCGTGAACTTACACTGGATCAATGATGCGTTTGTGCAGATCGAATCGATCGCCAAGCTAAATCGCCCGATCGTTTGGTCGCTGCACGATATGTGGGCGTTCACAGGCGGCTGTCACTACACCGAGGAGTGCGATCGCTACACTCAATCGTGCGGCAGTTGCCCACAGTTACAAAGTCCAAAAGTCCAGGATCTCTCGCGTTCGGTTTGGCAACGCAAAGCAAAAGCTTGGAAATCGACGAATCTAACGATCGTGGCGCTAAGTCAATGGCTGGCAAACTGTGCGCGATCGAGTTCATTATTTCGCCAGTCGCGCATCGAAGTAATTCCGAATGGATTAGATATCACCCGTTACCGCCCGATCGCTCAATCTTTTGCGCGTGAAGTGCTAGGACTGCCGCAAGACAAGCATCTGGCATTGTTTGGCGCAATGGCAGCAACCAGCGATCGGCGGAAAGGATTTCATCTTTTACAGCCCGCTTTGCAAAGTTTGGCGCAGTCGGGTTGGAGTGACTCGTTAGAGTTAGTGGTATTTGGTGCAGATCGACCGCAGCATCCGCCAGAATTCGGCATGAAGGTGCATTACCTGGGGTCTTTCCGCGATGATTTGTCGCTGGCATTACTCTATTCAGCAGCAGATGTGTTTATTTTGCCTTCGATTCAGGAAAATCTGGCGAACACGATCATGGAAGCTATGGCTTGCGGAACGCCGTGTGTGGCATTCGAGATCGGAGGAATGCCGGATTTAATCGAGCATCAGAAAACTGGATATCTAGCTCAACCGTATTGGATTGATGATTTAGCGCTCGGCATTGCGTGGACGATCGAAGATCGCGACCGTCAGCATCGATTGAGTGGGCGCTGTCGCGAAAAAGTCGAGCAGGAATTTACCCAAGCGCGACAAGCGGAGCGATATCAAGCTCTATTTGAAGAAGTGATACAGGCTGATCAGCGGAAACGACGATAAAACGTGGATTGTGGCGATTTAAGATTGACAAGCAGAATTGGAGACAAAGCCTTGAAACTGAAAGAATTGCAACTTTTAGCCCAGAAAGTAGAACCGTGGTTAGCTGGATTGTATTTCGTGTTCTTTTTAGGAATTTCGCTTCCTGCCCAAGTCATTCGCATCGGGAACACCGCGAGCTATGGCATTCTGCTGCTGCTGATTCTAGTCTCAGGCTGCTGGAAACAAATTCTCTTTGCATTCACGCGAGACATTCCGCTGCTGCTGTTGCACATTATGGCGGTCGTCTCAGTCCTGTGGTCTGTGGCTCCCGAATTCACGGCAGATGAACCAAAAGCGTTCGTACGGGCTGCAATTTTTGGCGTTTACGTTGCAGTGCGCTTTGGTTTGAGCGGCGAAATGAAGTTGCTGGCTCGCGTGTTAGGAACGAGCATTGTCCTGAGCTTAATTGTAGGCATTGCACTTCCATCGTATGGCATCGAGACAACTGGGGAGTTCGTCGGGTCTTGGAAGGGAATTTTTCAGTTCAAGAACTTGTTTGCCTCTAACATGGCGCTTTCTGTGTTGTTGTTTGTGCTGATCGGGCTAAATCGTCCGAAGTGGCGCGCGTTAACTTGGAGCTTATGTGCGATCGCAGTCGCTTTATTGTTGCTGAGTCGGGGTAGAACCGCACTTGCAGCGTTACTGATCACGCTTTATCTTTTACCACTGCACGCAATTGTCAAACAATACTATAAGACTCGCGTTGTGTCGGTTGCGCTGGTACTCGTTTTTAGTTTGCTGTTAACTCTACTTGGGTTCTTAAATTTGCAGTACATCGTGGTGGAGGTGTTGGGTAAGAATCTGGAATTTAATGGACGGCTACCAATTTGGGGAATGATGCTCGACAAAGGTATGGAGCATTTCTGGCTTGGTCACGGCTATGCAGCATTTTGGACTTCCGAGGCATCGTATCAAATTTTGACGCAGACTTGGGCGTATGAAGCTTACAAGCTAGGCATTCGATTTAATGCTCACAATGGCTACCTAGATTTGTTTTTACAGCTAGGAATCGTGGGGCTTGGACTGTATCTGTTGAGCTTGATTACAGTTTTTGTCAAAGCATTTTACTTGCTGTTGCGGCTGAAAAC
>CAXTDB010000410.1:0-4168 GCA_964242045.1 uncultured Leptolyngbya sp.
TCGCCAAAGCTACCGATCAGAACTTTGGTGGAACTGATGCTTCAGTCGCTTACGATTGGGCGACGAAGCAGCGATTCAAAGCGGATCTCTTTTGCTTCTGGACAGATTGTGAAAGCTGGGCAGGACGGCAACATCCGAGTCAAGCGTTAGCAAACTACCGTCGCAAGGTAAATCCGAACGCGAAAGCGGTTTATATCTCTCTGGCTCCGTACAATATATCGTTAGTTGATCCACAAGATCCACTCTCCTGGGATATTGCTGGATTTGATCCAGGAACGCCGCGTTTAATTCAAATGTTAGCAACGGGCGAACTTTGATTCGCGTTGCTTCCCCACAAAGGCCCTTCGTGAGTTGTGATAGATTAACATACGAGGGGCTTATCCCTACAGCTACAAAGATGAATGATTAAGACTATCCGGAGCTTCCTAATCGTTGGCAAGCAATCGAAGCTGACAGAATTTACTGTTCCAATGCCGATCAGCTAGTCTCATTTAGCCAAACTCAAATTGAACTGGGTCTGCTGTACGACGCGATCGGCAAACATCTCAAAGCAATTAACAAGGGACTTGTACCGCCTAAAGGAAATAACGGACTTGTGCCTTCAGAAGAACCAGATTACGATTTTAAATCTAAAATTCTAGGAAAAGGCGGCGATCGTCGATTTCACTCCAAAATAATAGAAAACATCCTTCACTTCCCAGGCAAAATGACCACTCACTAACGAGATCAAAATTGTGACCACGACTTTCAAAGCCCATCCAATTTGGCAAAATCTCGCTCAAGCTCTCGCGCAAATCGATCCCAATCAAATTGCGATTCAACACTTGCAAGACTGCCAATCCGAAATTCACGGTTACTGGGACGAAGCCGATCAACCTTATGAAACAATCCGCTTCAAGCAACCTCCCACACCGCAATTAATTAGTAGCTCGCTCGGTGTCACCCCGAATCCAGCAGGTGATTCTCACTGGCTCCAACTCAGATACATGCTCACCATTCCCCCATCCACAACTGTTGGAGAACTATCCCTAATTCTGGATGACAGTTTGGAAGTGACTGATGAAAACTGGCTGATTGATGTTCAATCTCCGTACATTATTGCGATCGTCGATCGCGCTTCTTCTTGAAATCTCATGCGGCTTCTCACATTTCTGTAGAAAGATATACGAGAATAGGGATGTCTGTCGAATTGCTCAGAGAGAAGAACACTGTGTCTCATACGATCGTTACAAATACCTGTGAAGGAGTCGCGGATTGCGTCGATGCGTGTCCGGTCGCGTGCATTCACGATGGTCCTGGAAAAAACACCAAAGGAACAGACTGGTACTGGATCGATTTTTCGACCTGTATCGATTGTGGCATTTGTTTGCAAGTCTGTCCGGTCGAAGGCGCGATCGTGCCTGAAGAACGCCCGGATCTTCAGAGCACCCCAAGTTGATATTTCTTCAGAAAATTCCATTGTTTTAAAAAGGGGTAAAAAGCCCCTTTTTTTGTTGCTAGGATGAGTCACACGAATTCCAAAGGAAGAACAGCTAATGCTCGAATTGGCGACGACACTTCAAGGTCAAACAATTCAGAATCGAGTGCGCGAAGTCGGAATCAATCCCAATCATTGGTATGCCGTCGCATGGGCGCATGATCTAAAAGCCGAAAAAATTCTCTCGGTTCGGATTTGGAATCAATCCGTCGCACTGTTCCGCGATTCCCAAAATCAAGTTCAAGCGATCGAGAATGTCTGCCCCCATAAAGGCGTGGCGATGGATAAAGGCAAAGTCCAAGGCGATACGATCGCGTGTGGCTATCACGGCTGGGAATTCAACGGACAAGGCGACTGTGTTGGAATTCCCTACTGGAGTGAAGGTCAAAAGCTTCCTTGCGCCCAGATGCGGAGCTATCCGGTTCAAGAAAAATACGGATTGATCTGGCTATTTCCAGGCGATCGCGCTTTTTCAGAACTCGAAACGCCGCCAAACATTCCTGAATACGACGATCCGAAGTGTTTGATGATTCCGATCGGTGCTGAATTCAAAGCGCATTTCTCGATTTGCAACGAAAACACGATGGATGTGTTTCACGGTTATTTGCACCAAAATCTGCAAGGCTGGTTTGATCCCGTTTTGCTCAAACTGCGCGAAACCGAACAGGCTGTCACCGCAGAATATCAAGTGTCTTACAAAGGCGTTTTAACCAAGCTGCTCGGACTCAGCGAATCGGGCGGCATGACGACCAAAATCATTTCGGTTGATTATCAATACCCCAACTACATCAACAAGCTTGAAGGTGTTTCCTCGCTGTATTTGATGCGATTACCGATCTCTGAAACCGAAAGTCGATCGTTTGCCATGATGTTTCTGCGTCTTCCGATTCCAGTTTGGTTGCTCAATCCATTGCGCCGAATGTTGCAGCCTGTAATCTTACATTTACTTTTCTTGCCGTTCCTGCATCAAGACATCGAAATGATCGAGAGCGAACAGGAAAACTATCTGAAAAATCCACAGCGGCGCTATGTCGAAGTGAATCCCGCGATTATCGCCGTGCAGCGATTAATTGTGAAACAATTCGATCGCTATCAGAAAACCCTTCAGTAGATTTTTTTCACGCGATTCGCTAAGAATCCCTTTACAGTGACAAATGGGACATCTGAACTTTGTAGCCGTGACTGCAAAATCTAACCTAAGTCAGTTGCAGCAAACCAGATAGCATCGTAAATCATTCAGTGAAGTACTATTTTTCAGCACACACCCTATGAGACATTTATCATTGACTTTACCGAACTGGCGGCGCGGCGTTGTTGCTGTGATGTTAGCGATCGCGCTTTTCATCACAGGCTGCCAACAGAAAGCACCATCTCAATTCTCAGAAGCGCAAAAAGAAAGCAGCAAGCCTGGAGTCGTTGCGGTTTCTAAAGATGCAACACAAGGTAGCCAATTTAACAAGTACTTCCCGAAACCCATAGCGGGCTACGAGCGGGTTTACAGTCAAGAGAAAAAAGGTTTTGCCGAAGCGAAATTGAAGAAAGACGGCAAAGAGCTGGCGATGCTGTCAATCTCCGATACCTCTAGCCTGCCTGCGGCGGCGGCAAAGTACCAAAACAGTCCTGAAAAAATCAAAGGCTTTCCAGCGATGACGATGGGCAATACCCAAACAGGCGTTTTGGTTGGTAAGTATCAAGTCAAAGTCCTTTCGCGCGATCCGTCATTCACCAGAGAAGACCGTGAGCAATGGATCTCAAAATTTGACCTCAAAGGACTGTCACAGCTTAAAAGCTAATTAGCGAATCCGAACTATTAATTCATTGCAGGATTTTTCATGAGTAAATCAATTTTTGAACTGGTGGACAACCTCCCCACGGGTGGCACAACCGTCAAGGCGTTAAACACCCTTGATTTCATCGTGCCGGGACAGTGGCAGAATCTCACCGGATTCACCAACACTATTCGCGCGGTTACAGGCGAAACCGATGAGAGCTTGATTCAAGCGATCGGGGAATGCGCCGTTTATCTCTACAACGACGAATCCCAAGGCTATCAGCGCGCCATGTGGCTGTATCAGACCGTGGACAATGCAGCGGGCGCACTCGGAACCGCAGCCCTCGCAAACAAAGTCGGTCAAGATATCTCGTTCTTAGGCTTTCTCAGCAATCTCACGCCCAAACCAGAGAAGCTCCAAAGCCTTGATCTCTGCGTCAAGCTTGTCGTCGAACTCGTTTCGTTTTGTCAAATTAACGGCATCCCCGGCGACAGTATCGGAGACTTCCTCGCAGCCCTTGGAGACTACAGCGGCGAATCCTTGATGCGGATGGCGGCGCTAGTCAGCTTTGACGGGTTGATTCCACTCGGCGGCGATTTTATCCAAAAAGGCTTGTCTACGATTAGCCAAACGACTCCAGCTGAATTAGAGAAAAATCAGTCGTTCAAGAGCGTGAAACCGCTGATTCCGGGCGGCGATTCTGCTGGACAGTTGAACTTTATCGGGCAAAGCTTTGATTCAGTCAAAGGCTGGATGGGCGATTTTGTCTCATCGCGCAATTTGACACAGCAAACGCTGCTTGATCGCGTTCGCAGTGTCGTCGATGTTTCGGCAGACAAGCTCGATTACGTCGGCGCATTCTTGGATGTTGCCGTGAAGTACTACACCCACACGGGAACGCAAACTCTAGCGCGTCGTC
>CAXTDB010000411.1:0-4167 GCA_964242045.1 uncultured Leptolyngbya sp.
ATGTCTCAAGCTTCACACACTCGAAACCGTGCAGTTGTTATCACAGGTTTAGGAATCGCTTTATTAGTTGCAATTTTTCTATCGCCGTTTGCGAGTAAGAGTCCTGATGGACTCGATCACGTTGCTCAAGAACAAGGCTTTGACAAGAAAGAAGCCGAAGAACCGCCCGCGAAACAGCTTCCATTTCACAATATTTTTGGACTTGGGGAGTATGCCCTAAAAGGCGTACCGGAAGCGGTCGCGACTCCTGCTGCTGGTGCGATCGGAACCCTGATCGCCTTTGGCTTAGCTTGGGGTGCTGGAAAAGTATTTGTTCGCAATCGTGAGGATGTCGATCGTAACGATGCGCCATAAACTCGTTTAGAACAGGAACTGCCTCTTTGAGTCCTTTGCTTATAGAAGATTCGGGGAGGCAAATCCTAGGTAGATAGTCATGCAAATAATTCAGCTTAAATTCAATGATTTTGTTGCATATTGGCGCACTGCATCTTGCCGAAGTTGAGGAAAAGAAAACGCCTTGGCATCGATTAACCCCACGATCGCGGGTGTTGTGCGCGTTTTTATCTGTATTTGCGATCGCGCTTACTCCAAATGGTCGCTGGTGGACTTGGGCGATCTATGCTTGTGCGATCGCAGTACTGATTCTATCCAGTCGCGTTCGATTGTCGGTTCTATTCAAGCGAGTCGCTGTTGAATTTGTTTTTATCGGCGCTGTGATTCTCGGAACGCTGTTTCACGGTGGCGGTCAAGTGCTATTTCACTGGGGCTGGATACAAATTACAACTGAAGGATTAACCGTTCTTGGAAGTGTTGCGCTCAAATCATTTCTATCGTTATTGGTTCTGAATACTTTAGTTTTAACCACTTCAATTCCAGCATTACTTCATGCGTTGACTGAATTGAAGCTGCCACCGTTGCTGGTTGCGATTCTCTCTTCGATGTATCGGTATATTTCTGTGTTAAGTGATGAGATTGACTCGATGCAAAAAGCGGCTCGATCGCGAAATCTAATGAGCAATCCCAAACGCCAGCGGATTATTATCGGCAATATGTTTGGTTCATTATTTATTCGCACCTATGAGCGTGGTGAACGAGTGCATCAAGCAATGTTAGCCAGAGGCTATCAAGGCTTACCTCCAATTGCAGAGGTTCAGAAAGGCGGACGGCGCGATATTTTAGCGTTGACTTTTACGATCGCAGTTTTATTATTCGGTCAGGCACTGTATTTATTTCATGCACCATAATCCGATCGAGATTTACAATCTCTCTTATGCTTATCCAGACGGCACTCAAGCATTAAACGGCGTAACCGTCTCAATCCGCGCAACTGAGCGAGTCGCTTTAGTGGGTGCAAACGGGTCTGGAAAATCCACCTTGCTGATGCACTTCAATGGTTTGATCACACCGCAAGTGGGTCAGGTGATTGCGGGTGAACTTCCAGTCGAATCGCAAAACCTGAAGCGGATTCGCAATTTTGTCGGTTTAGTGTTTCAGAATCCCGATGATCAACTATTCATGCCGACGGTCTGGGAAGACATTACCTTTGGTCCATTGAATCAGGGCGTTGCGGGACAAGAATTAATCGATCGATCAATTCATGCGATGCACTGTGTTGGACTTGATCCGGAAGCTTACGGACCTCGCAGCGCCAACGGTCTATCGGGTGGAGAGAAAAAAAGAGTTGCGATCGCGGGAGTTCTCGCAATGCAGCCTCAAGTTCTGGTACTCGATGAACCGTCTGCACAGCTTGATCCGCGATCGCGTCGTCAGTTGATTGAATTGCTCGATACGCTGCCGCTCACACAATTGATTGCAACGCACGATTTAGATTTGGCGCTGGAACTCTGCGATCGAACAATCGTTTTAAGCAAAGGGCGAATTGTCTTCGATGGCGAAACCGAGAGGATCATGAGCGATCCAGAACTATTAACTGAACATGCCTTAGAGCCACCTCTAAGCTACAGTCGCCCTTACTGTCTAATTGAAGATGCTTACAACAAAGCTTGAATGTCTTTTTCGATGTCTTCGGGTTTAGTAGTTGAAGGATAGCGTTTAACCACTTTACCGGAGCGATCGACTAAGAACTTGGTGAAGTTCCATTTGATGCCTTGTGTGCCAAAAATTCCCGGTGCAGTTTTGGTCAAATACTTAAACAACGGGTGTGCATTTTCTCCATTGACATCAACTTTCTGAAACAAGGGAAACGATACCCCAAATCGTGTTTCGCAAAACGACTGAATTTCGTTTCCGCTTCCTGGTTCCTGTTGTCCAAATTGATTGCAAGGAAATCCTAGAACTGCAAATCCTTGATTCTCGTATTTGTTATAAACCGATTGCAAACCTTGGTACTGCGGTGTAAAACCGCACTGACTTGCAGTATTTACAATCAACAACACTTTATCTTTGTAGGTGCTGAGTGAAACGGGCTGACCTTCGATGCTGTTCGCCGAAAAGTCGTAGATTGATGGCGATGTCTGTGTAGTCATAACCGTTAATGTGAAACTACTTCTCTTAGTTTACTACTGCTTTACATTTCTTTACTAAACGGGTCGATTTATTTGCTGAAATCAACCGTAGTATCTTCGTTTATCCGCCTTTGAGCGATCGACAGTGTTTGTATGGCAAGAGATCGATTTCACGATGTTGTTAGAACTGCTCTCGAAAAAGAAGGGTGGACAATTACGGCTGATCCCTATGAAATCAGCATTGATGAAGTGGACTTTGAAATCGACTTAGCAGCGGAACAACTCTTAGCAGCAGAAAGAGAAGGGCGATCAATTGCAGTCGAAATCAAAAGTTTTACAAGTCCATCGAATGTATCTGATTTTCACACTGCACTGGGTCAATTTCTCAACTATCGAGATGCGCTAGAAAAAATTGAACCCGATCGACAGTTATACTTAGCGGTTCGCACACCCGTGTATGAAAGCTTTTTTCAAAGACGATTTATTCTAGCTTCCGTTGAGCGGTATCAATTGCGATTGATCCTTTACGATGTGGATCAGGAGGTGATTCAGCAATGGTTGTAGAGCAATATCGACAATACATCCGACAACTGCTTTTAGAACGCGCTCGGCGGGCAACGCATCCGCGTAATGCTCAAGAATACGAAGTCCAAACGATCTTTGATTCTGAACAAGACCATTATCAATTGCTGCATGTAGGCTGGCGGGGAAATCGTCGCCATTTCGGATGCGTGCTACATCTCGACATCAAGGGCGGAAAAATTTGGATTCAGCACGATGGCACAGAGGAAGGAATCGCTAATCGACTGGTTGAATTAGGCGTTCCGCATCAGAATATCGTTTTGGCATTTCATGAACCTTCGATTCGGCAGTACACTGACTTTGGGGTGGGAGATGCGATCGCAGGCTGATCGAGAATTGAGCGATTTTCGCACCGATCGCACCGCCAAGCGCTACAGTGGAACCTACTCGAAATTTTGAGGTCTACACTTCACAGACCGAGTATTTTCTTCCATAGGTGCTTTTCATTTTCCTATGTTTTTTCTGAAATTCCTGCGGCAACATCGCTTTGCCAGTTTTTTGTTTACACTCTGTCTCAGCGCGGTACTGCTGTCTAACTCAGTACCTTTTCTCCGAGCCGCGTCTGCTGCTGTTCCTACAACTTCAATGACCACCACAGATACCGTTCGGAAAACAGTTCTCGACAACGGATTGACTGTTCTCACAAAAGAAGTTCCGACTGCTCCGGTTGTCACCGTTCAAGTTTGGTATCGCGTTGGATCGCGCAATGAATCTCCGGGTGTTAATGGGATTGCTCACCAGTTAGAGCATTTAATGTTCAAAGGAACCAGCGATCGACCGATTCAATTCGGGCGCTTGTTTAATGCGTTAGGCAGTCAATCAAATGCGTTCACCAGCTACGATCAGACCGCTTATTTCGGCACAGTTGAACGAGAAAAACTGCAATCGCTGCTGGCGCTCGAAGCCGATCGAATGCAGAATGCGCTGATCAATCCGGATTCACTCACAAGCGAAAAGCGCGTTGTGATTTCAGAATTGCAAGGATACGAAAACAGTCCGAGCTATCGACTCGATCGCGCTGTGATGCGGGCGGCATTTCCCAATTCGCCGTATGGGTTGCCTGTGGGTGGGACAAAAGCCGATGTGCAAAAGTTTGAAGTCGAGCAAGTTCGCAGCTATT
>CAXTDB010000412.1:0-4139 GCA_964242045.1 uncultured Leptolyngbya sp.
AAAACCGATGTACGAGCAAGGCTTGATCTTGCTGCCTCACTTGGCTTCCCAAGGGTGGGGTGTTGGGCCCGGTGGCGAAGTGATTGATACCTTCCCCTATTTTGTGGTTGGCGTTCTGCACTTGATTTCGTCTGCTGTTCTCGGCTTGGGCGGAATTTACCACGCAGTTCGTGGACCTGAAACGCTTGAAGAGTACTCGTCTTTCTTCGGTTACGACTGGAAAGACAAGAACCAAATGACCAACATCATCGGCTACCACTTGATCCTTTTGGGTGCAGGTGCGCTGCTGTTAGTTGCAAAAGCGATGTTCTTCGGCGGCTTGTATGACACTTGGGCACCCGGTGGTGGCGATGTCCGTGTCGTCACGAACCCGACTTTGAACGCTGCTACGATTTTTGGATACATTCTTAAGTCTCCGTTCGGTGGCGATGGCTGGATTGTCAGCGTAGACAACCTCGAAGACGTAGTTGGTGGACATATTTGGGTTGGATTCATCTGCATCGCAGGCGGTATCTGGCACATTCTCACCAAGCCGTTTGGTTGGGCACGTCGCGCTTTGGTTTGGTCGGGTGAAGCTTACCTTTCCTACAGCTTAGGTGCATTGTCTTTGATGGGCTTTATTGCATCCACGATGGTTTGGTACAACAATACCGTTTACCCTAGCGAATTCTACGGTCCGACGGGTCCTGAAGCGTCTCAAGCGCAAGCAATGACCTTCTTGATTCGTGACCAAAAGCTGGGTGCGAACGTGGGTTCTGCTCAAGGCCCGACGGGTCTTGGTAAATATCTGATGCGATCGCCCACAGGTGAAATCATCTTTGGTGGTGAAACGATGCGCTTCTGGGACTTCCGTGGTCCTTGGTTAGAGCCGCTGCGTGGCCCGAACGGTCTTGATTTGAACAAAATCAAGAATGATATTCAGCCTTGGCAAGTTCGCCGTGCGGCTGAGTACATGACTCACGCGCCGTTGGGTTCGATCAACTCGGTGGGTGGTGTTGCAACGGAAATTAACTCGTTCAACTATGTCAACCCCCGTGCGTGGTTGGCAAGCTTCCACTTCATCATGGGCTTCTTCTTCTTGGTGGGTCACTTGTGGCATGCAGGTCGCGCACGTGCGGCAGTTGCAGGCTTCGAGCGAGGAATCAACCGTGAAACTGAACCCGTGTTGTCGATGCCGAACCTTGACTAATTTCTAGTCAGACAACTTTTAGAGCCTCCGCCTTGTGCGGGGGCTTTTTGCATGGAAAAAGTCCTCATCAAGTCAGATGTCTTGCTTCAACGAATTGCTGTGCAATAGAAGTACTCAGTTTAAAACGTAGAAAAATGACTATTGCAATATTTTTGATATTCGCTGCCGCGATCGCGGGTGCAATCAGCGCCGCCGCACGCACCTACACAAAATTAAAGCCACAGCAAACAAACCAGTATCCCAATACGGTACAAGAAGCCAAATCTCAAGCAGCCGATCAGCCAAGACTCCAGCCTGATTTAGATTCAGAGCGCGCTGAACCTGCTGAAGTTTCTGTTCAAGCAAACACGCCTGAAATTTCGACTCCTCAAAGCTCCGAGCAAACTGAACTAAGCGAAGTTTCTCAACCAAAGGCTTCTGAAGGTTCGACGATCGCCATTGCTCCAATGATGCCGATCTCTGAACCAGACATTCCCTTGGCGACTTCTCTGAGAATTTCTGACGTGGTGGATTCGGATTTGTCGATCGAGTCTAAGCCAGAAGAGCATCACGCTTATTCAGTTCTCGACGAAGTTGGGCAGCTAGAACATATCGATGAGAAATTGAGCCAGTTAGAGCATCAAGCGACTAACTCCGATCACTTTATGCGGATGGCGGCTGCGGTCGAGTTGGGTGAACTGGCGAAACAAGGACAAGAAATCGATCGAGTCGTTGCCTTGTTAAATGAGTTAACGCAAGACGCAGATTTAGAAGTTCGAGTGCAGGCAGGCACATCGCTTGCGATGGTCCCAGTTGAAACTACGACTCCTGATTAAGGACAGATTCTAGAGCTTGTGGCGCTTGACGATGTTAGCCATTAGACTGCTGGTTGTTCACGATTCTTTGTCGAACAGCAGCGCGAACCGTGTCCCAATTTTTAGAAATCATCGGCGTTGCAGGTTCAGAATGCAGTTCTTCCAGGATGAGCGATTCGAGATGGGTCTGTCGCTGTTGATCTTGTTGAATCAATGCTTGAATGTAATCGCTCAGAGTTTCGTAACTGCCTGAGGAAAGTTGTGTCTTCAAGTAGTCAATCAGAGGATCTGGTAGAGAAATGGTTAATTTATTCATGCTTGGACAGGAACAGCGTTTTTCTATTTTAGGTTAGGCGAATTCTGGCTTGAAAACCGAGGAAAGCTACAAGAGTTGCCGATCGGACTCAAGCACCTCGAAGCATTATCACCGCATTGGGCGAGTTTCTCGAAGTCGAGAAACTCGTGTGGATTCAGTGCATTCCCGAATCTCGCATCTCAACTCAGATTGTTAGATTTGCAGCGAATCCATCTCATTCGCAAATGATCATGACGCTACAAACCAAAGCACCTCGCAGGATTTGGCAGCCCTACAACGGTAAATCACAAATTCTCACGACGATCGCAGTTCTTTTAATGGCTGGATGCCAACTCTGGCCATGGTACAACCAAGCCAACCATCGCCAGCAGTCCCAGCCCTTTGTCTCTCAACCTGATCAGGAAAAGGGGTAAAGGTCGTGTTTCTTCAAACTTTTTCTCATGATCCGATACATCACATTCGCATTGTTGTGATTCTGATTGTATCTATCACGCTGCATGAATTGGCGCATGGAGTAGCGGCTTTAAGTCAGGGCGATAACACACCGCGTCATGCAGATCATATGACGTTAAATCCGATCGTTCACATGGGCTGGATGTCAATTTTTTTCCTGTGCATCGCAGGCATTGCTTGGGGACAAATGCCTGTTAATCCTAGTAAATTCCGCAATCCTAAATGGAGCAACATTCTTGTATCAGCAGCAGGCCCAGCATCGAATCTGATATTGGGATTAGGTGCGATCTTGCTGCTAACGGTCGTGCGTTACATTCCAGGAATCAGCGTTAGTTTTCTATATCTGATGGCACAAATCAATCTCGTACTTTTTCTATTCAACCTGCTTCCGATCCCACCACTTGATGGATTTCATATCTTTGCTGAGTTTTTTCCGCCTCTCAAAGCCTTACAAAATTCCTCATTTGGACTGTTTGCCATGATGATTTTATTTATTGTCCCTGGTCTGAGTGCTGGAATTTATGTCATGGCTGAATTAATAATTCAACAAGCGGTTGGTAGCTAGCACAACTCCGTAAGAACTGAATAATCACTAATAAGGATAGAGTTTAACCCAAACGCTCTATCCTTATTTATTTTAGCGCTGGGCGACCCCGTCTTCTCTCGCGGCTCGTTGAACTGCTGCTGAAACAACACTGGCAACTCGTTCATCAAACACAGACGGAACGATATGTTCTCGATCGAGATCTTCGGTCTTAATCAGAGATGCGATCGCTAACGCCGCTTGTAAATACATATTGGTTGTAAAGGTCGAAGCCCGACAATCGAGCGCACCTCGGAACACACCCGGAAACGCCAGCACATTATTAATTTGATTCGGGTAGTCGCTGCGTCCGGTTGCCATCACCGCCACATCGTTCGTCACCAATTCGGGCTGAATTTCGGGAATTGGGTTTGCCATTGCAAAAACGATCGGATCAGTCGCCATCGATTTCACCATTTCAGGGGAAACGACTCCGGGCGCACTCACGCCTAAGAACACATCCGCATCCTTCATCGCGTCGACAAGTTTTCCGGGTTGCTCAACGGCAAAGGCGCGCTTCTGGTCGTTTAAATCGGTGCGATCGAGCGAAAGAATGCCTTTTGAGTCGCACATGACAATTTCCGCTGCGCCGCTTTTTTGTAGAAGAGTGGCGATCGCGACTCCGGCTGCACCCGCACCGTTAATCACAATCCGAATCTCCGACATTGTTTTTTTCACCAATTTAAGCGCATTGGTTAGAGCGGCAAGCGTAACGATCGCCGTTCCATGCTGATCATCATGAAACACTGGAATATTTAACTCTCGCTGGAGTCGCGCTTCAATCTCAAAACAGCGAGGAGCCGC
>CAXTDB010000413.1:0-4114 GCA_964242045.1 uncultured Leptolyngbya sp.
AATCCGGGACGCGCGAATTCTGCGGCTGCACCGACGTATTGAGGACGAGCGAGCAAACTGAGAATTTCTTCGCGGTTTCTGCGATCGTCGCAGTATTCGCAAGCTTCGAGCAGTGCTTTCACCAACGCATTGTGTGTTTCTGGATGCTGATTTGTCCAATCTTCGCGGGTTCCTAATACTTTCTCAGGATGTCCTTGCCAGATGTCTAAATCGGTTGCAATCACATAGCCTGATCCTTCTTTGACAGCGCGTGAGTTCCAAGGTTCACCCACACAGTAGCCATCAATGTTTCCTGCTACCAAGTTCGATACCATTTGCGGCGGTGGAACAACCGTGAGCGAAAGATCGCGATCGGGATCAATGCCGCCCGATGCCAGCCAGTAGCGCAGCATCAGATTGTGCATTGATGTGGGGTAAACAATGCCCAGCGTATGAGCGCGATCCTTGGTTTCTTCTAGAACTCGCTTGAGGTCAGAGAGCGATCGCACGCCTTGATCCAAAAACGACTTATTCAACGTGATTGCATTCCCGTTGCGCGATGTTACTAATGCAGTCACAACAGGCTGAGGATCATGCCCGCCATAACCGAGTGTCATCGCTAATGGCATCGCTGCGACCATCTGAGCCGCATCGAGTCGCCCTGTCCGAATCCCTTCTGAAATTGCTTTCCAGCTTGGTTCGCGGCTGAGTGTGACTTCTTCGAGTCCGTGTTTTTTGAAGAAGCCTTTTTCTTGTGCCACCACGAGCGGCGCACAGTCGGTTAGCGGAACGAAGCCGATTTCGAGATTGACTTTCTCTAAGCCGTTGCGCGCGGTAGCTTCGCTCCACGGAGTGCCCGCGATTTTCTCTTTCGCTTGGCGTTTCTTCGCACGTTTCTGCTGATTGAGAAAGTAAATCATCTCATTTCTCAGCGCGTAGTAGCTCGGATGATTCACCACTTCTAAACGAATGCGCGGACGCGGAATCGGCACAGATAGAATTTGTCCGATGTGTGCTTCCGGTCCGTTCGTCAGCATCACAATGCGATCGGATAACAACAATGCTTCATCCACATCATGCGTCACCATAATGCAAGTTACATTGTTTTCTTGAGCGATCGACATTAACTGCTGTTGTAGATTGCCTCTAGTCAGGGCATCTAACGCTCCAAAGGGTTCATCGAGTAGAAGCAGCTTCGGACGGATTGCGAGGGCGCGCGCGATCGCGACTCGTTGCTTCATCCCGCCGGATAGTTCTTTTGGCTTTTTATCCGCTGCGTGGCGCAGTCCCACCATATCGATGTGATGCTCGACTACACTGCGCCGCTCTCCTTTCGGGGCATCTTTCATTACCTTATCAACGGCTAAAGCGATGTTCTCGCGCACCGTTTTCCAAGGTAAGAGCGAATAGTTTTGAAACACCATCATACGATCGGGTCCTGGCTCGGTAACTTGCCGACCTTCGAGGATCACACCCCCTGTCGAGGCTCGATCCAATCCAGCAATGATGTTGAGCAGCGTGGACTTACCACAGCCAGAGTGTCCGATGAATGAAATGAACTCACCTTGTTTGATCTTGAGTTCGATGTTCTTCAGCGCAATGTATTCGCCGCCGTCCTTGAGCGCAAAAACCTTATCAACGTGGTCAACTTCTAGAAAAACAGACATAAATCAGCTAAGGTGAAGGGTTTATTTGTCAGAGGTAATGCGTGAACCAAGCCAGCCAACGAAGCGATCGAGTGCCAAACCAACCAAACCTACATACAAGACACAGATAACGATCTGGCTCATGCTGTCTTCGTTTCCGGCGTTATAAGCATCCCAAATCTTGAAGCCAATCCCCCCTTCTGCTTTCAGCATTTCTGCCGCCACGATCGCTAACCACGCTAAACCAATCCCGATTCTCAAACCGCCAAACACATAAGGAACCGTAGACGGAACCAGAATGCTAAAGAAATACTCTTTGCCCGACAGCTTCAACACCTTGGCAACGTTGTTATAGTCCTGCGGAATCTGTTGAACTCCAACCGCAGTATTAATCACGATCGGCCAAATTGCAGTCACAAAAATTACAAAGATAGCAGCGGGATTGTTGTCTTGAAAAATGCCCAACGAAATCGGCAACCATGCCAGCGGCGGAACCGTTCGCAAAACTTGAACGATCGGGTCTAAACCGTTCTGCATAAACTTGCTCACACCCAGCAGCACACCCAGCGCAACCCCGACGACAGCCGCGATCGAATAGCCCAGAGCCACCCGCTGCAAACTGATTAGAATCTGTAGCCCCAACCCTTTATCTGTACCGCCATTGTCGTAAAACGGATCGAGAATTAGTCTCCAGGTTTGTTCGATGACTTTGATTGGTCCTGGCATCTTTGACTCTGGACTCAAGCAGAGAACTTGCCACAGCACTAAGGCAACACTCAGACAGATAATAATGGGAACCAGTGTGCCATTGTACTTCTTTAACGTTTCTGAGAACTTAGACGATCGAGCGGGACGAAGAGACGGGTTAATAGTCATGAGGAAAGATTTTGGTAAAGACAACAGATGAATGATGAAGGGCAGTTCGCCCTTCATGCTTCTCGGCTAAGCTTTTTTGATTTTCAAGCTATCCATGTAGGCTTTCGGATTCGCAGGATCGAATGCAACCTTATTGAAGAAGGTTTCAACACCGCGCGAATTTGCATCTTTCGGAATCGCGGCTGCTTGCCCGATCGCTTTTGCTGCTTCTTGCCAGATGTCCGAACGGTTCACTTTATCGACTAAAGCTTTCGCGTCGGTACTGGCATCAAACTTGCCCCAGCGCATATTCTCGGTGATAAACCATTGATCATGGCTCTTGAACGGATAAGCCGCACTCTCACGCCAGAATTTCATCAGCAAATCACTGTTTTGCAAGACGCGACCATTGCCCATATCGAATGTTCCTTTCGCGCGTTCGATAATGTCTGCAACCGGAGCTTTCACATATTTGTCAGCCGAGAGGATCTTACACATTTCCTCTTTGTTCTCGTCTTTGTCGCACCAAATTTGAGCTTCTTGAATCGCCATCATTAATGCTTTTGTGGCTTTCGGATTCTTATCGACCCAATCTGCGCGCATCGTGAACGATTTTTCTGGGTGATCCTTCCACAGTTCGCCTGTGGTTACAGCCGTATAGCCGAGCTTTTTACCAACTAAGCGATCGTTCCAAGGTTCACCCACGCAGAACGCATCCATCGTTTTAGTTTCCATGTTCGCTACCATCTGAGGCGGCGGCACAACCACGAGATCGACATCAGTATCAGGATTGATCCCACCTGCCGCGAGCCAGTAGCGCATCCACAAATCGTGAGTTCCACCAGGGAAAGTAATCGCCGCTTTGAACTTCTTGCCTGCTGCCGTTGATGCTGCAATCTTGTCTTTTAACGGTGTGCTATCTGCTGCTAACTTCAGATCCGCATAGTCATTTGACACCGAAATGCCCTGACCGTTTGTGTTCAACCGTCCCAAAATGTACATCGGCAGCGGAGTGTTGCCTTTGGTGATTTTGCCAGTAGATAGGAAGTACGGAATCGGGGTGAGAATGTGAGCGCCATCAATTCCGCCTTTATCAGCGCCAACCTCTAAGCTATCGCGGACGACTGCCCAAGAGGTTTGCTTGGTGACGGAAACATCTTTCATGCCGTACTTGCCAAAGTAGCCTTTCTCCAAAGCAATGATCAACGGTGCGGAGTCGGTTAGCGCAATAAAACCAAGCTTTGCAGTCGTGGTTTCGGGAGCATCAGCCGTGCCACTGTTCACCGCAGGAACAGCACTTGGAGCCGTACTGCTGCTCGATGAAGCACTTTTATTCAAGCCTGTGCTGCAACCATTTACGATCAAGGTTCCGGCGGCGGTCGCACTCGCGGTCAAGAGAAACTTACGTCTTGAAAGATTAGACATGGATTGTGGTTTAGAGAAAATGTACTGGAAGGAAGGGAAATCACAGCAAATGCTGCGGTGTGAGAGCGAACAAACTTAGGCATCGAGAACAATGCGATCGATCGGACGAGCTATGCAAGTCAGGATTTTTCCAGCGGCTCGATCGTGTTCATCAAGCGCTTCCGGTTCCCCGTCATAGCGAACTTCACCTTCGAGTAAGGTGCATTTGC
>CAXTDB010000414.1:0-4107 GCA_964242045.1 uncultured Leptolyngbya sp.
GGCGGATACCAATCTGGAATCGTAGTTTTGTAAACGGTATAGCCCACAAAGAAGCTGAGAAAAATCACACTTTCCGATAACAGAAAGACAATAAAGCCGAACTTACTGTTTTCCGCTGCTTCATGTGCCTGTTCCTCTCGGATCTGGGCTTCGGTTGATTTAGCGATCGAGCTTTCTGCGGTCATGTGGTGATCCCCTCGGCGGGTGTGACTTCGGACTGATTCGCGATCAGCGGTTCGTTTCTGCCGTACCCATACGGGGGCGAAACGACGGTCGGAATTTCTTCAAAGTTCTCAACCGGGGGCGGGGAAGTAGTGAGCCATTCTAGCCCGATCGCCCGCCAAGGATTATTCGGTGCTTTTTCGCCCTGAATCCAGGAGCTTACGACATTGAGAATAAATGGCAGGGTTGAAATCCCCAAAAGAAAGCCACCGAGACTTGCTAACACATTCCAGAACGCAAATTCTGGATCGTAAGATGATACTCTTCGCGGCATTCCCATCAATCCCGAAAAGTGCATCGGAAAAAAGCATAAAGTTGTGCCAATGAAAGTCAGCGCAAAATGTAGCTTTCCCAGTCCTTCGTAATACATTCGCCCGGTGATTTTCGGAAACCAGTGATACAAACCTGCATAGATACCGAATACGATCGCGCCATAAATCACATAGTGAAAGTGCGCTACGACGAAATAAGTATTGTTGACGTGAATGTCGATCGGTACTGATCCCAACATGACTCCGGTGATTCCAGCGAACACAAAGTTCACCAGTCCACCCAGCGCGAACAACATTGCAGTATTTAATCGCAGCTTTCCACCCCAAATCGTTGCCACCCAAGCAAACACCTTTACCCCGGTTGGAACCGCAACGAGCATTGTTGTGAACATAAACAGCATTCGCATCCATCCGGGTGTGCCGCTGGCAAACATATGATGCACCCAGACTGTTGCACTAATCACGGTGATCATGATCGATGAAACGGCAACCACTCGATAGCCAAATAAAGGCTTACGAGCATAGACCGGAAACACTTCCGAGAAGATCCCAAACACAGGCAGCACCATCACATAAACCGCAGGATGCGAATAGAACCAAAAGAAGTGCTGATATAGCACCGGATTGCCGCCCCGTTCTGGTGTGAAGAAGCTGGTTCCAACCGTTAAATCGAGCAGTAACATTACCGCGCCTGCCGTCAGCGAAGGCAAGCCATACAGTTGAATCAACTGTGCTGCTAACACCGACCAAACAAATGCAGGCATTCTAAACCAGGTCATTCCAGGAGCGCGCATTTTAACGATCGTGGTGACGAAATTCACGCCGCCCATAATCGAGGACACGCCTGAAATTGCGACCGCGAGAATCCATAACACCTGTCCGTTAATCAAAGTCCCCGTCGGATTTTGTAAGCTCACAGGTGGGTACGCCCACCATCCCGACTGAGACGGACCACTCGGCACAAAAAAGCTAGATATCATCAAAATCCCAACCACTGGGATCAGCCAAAACGAAACCGCATTCAACCGGGGAAACGCCATATCTCGCGCCCCGATCATCAAGGGCACAAGATAGTTTCCTAATCCCACTAGCACTGGGAATGTCCAAAGGAACAGCATGATCGAACCGTGCATCGTGAACAATGCGTTATAAACGGTGCGATCGACTAAGTTTGCTTCGGGGGTGATTAGTTCCCCGCGCATGATCATCGAGAGCAGTCCACCGATCAAAAAGAAGGTAAATGCAGTGACAATGTACTGAATTCCAATCACTTTATGGTCAGTACTAAAGGTGAAAAATCGCTTCCAGTTATCGGGCGCACCCGGATAGGGCTGCTGGCGGGTAATATCGATCGCTTCTGTCGTCATCGCAATTTATCCTAAGCGGGAGGGCTAATCGGTTCTCGTTTCGGTGCAAAATTCACCACAGGCGGCGGTGCAGGAACAACCGATTTCCAGCCCCGAACTAAGTTCTTTTCGCTGGCGCGGCTATGTTCTGCTGCGGCGGGATTGTATGCCGGAGTCGGAGTTTGATTTGCGGCGGTAGCTAACCAGCGATCGTAGTCTTCTGCCGATTCCACCACAACATCGGCTTGATTCGCGGCAAAGTAAGTTCCACTGTAAAGCGAGTCTCGCAGCCGATATCGACCTGTACGAATCGGAGTGAACTCGAAATCAATCATTTTATTCGGAATCACATCTTGCTTTAATCGAAACGCAGGTACATAAAAACCGTGGATCACATCATCTGAGTGCAGTGCTAACCGAATTCGGTGATTCACGGGCAGATGTAGCTCGGTGCTAGTGACATCCTTGGGGTAGCGAAAGATCCAAGCCCATTGTTTTGCCGTTACATCAATCTCGTCGGTGGGAAGCTGCGGTTTCACTTGATCGAGCGGAACGGCATACGCGGATTGCATCTCGATCGGGTTGTGAAGATGCACCAATTCCATCGGACCTCGAACCGCCATCGTGTCGTAGATTTGATAGCTATAAGTAGCAATCCAAATCACTAATCCGAGCGGGATCACAGTCCAAATAATCTCGATCGCGGTATTTCCTTCGATCGAAGGTCCGTCGCTAAAGTCGTATTTTCCGGCTCGCTGAAACAATACGGCATACAGCAGCACCAATGTAATTCCTAACAAGATAAAAGTTCCAATTCCCGTTAGGATACTGAACAATTCATCGATGAGTTTTGATTCGGCAGAAGCTTGAGGTGGCAGCCAAGACTGTGCCTGCTGTGAAACCCAAATGCTAATCACGCTCAGCAAAGCAATAAAACTACTAAGAGCAAAAATGGTGCGAAGTTTCATGAGGTTCTAAAGTCGAAGATCCGGGTTTTCACCTGCTTTAATCAATTGATCTGCTGTGGTATGAATGCCAAATTCACCGCCTAGATGCGATCCTAATGTGCCTTGCAAAAACATAATCAAAAAGATTACAAGACCCACTGCAAGATAGCTCCACTGCACCTGGCGCGTCATATCTTTTCGCCAAGCAAAACGCTGGAATCCTCGCCATACCGTCATGCCCACAATCAGCGTTAACAGCACCACACCGCCCACACCATGCCAAACCATTGTCGTGAGTGCCTGCAATCCCCAAGCGCTTTTCACATCGGGAATCGGATCAGCCAAAATCATTTCATAAAAGCCAGAAGCAACGGTAAAAAAGGTAATGCAGGCAGCACCGACCATGTTGTACCATCCGACATCAAACAATCCCGATCGCGTTGCCGGAATCGAAAGATACTTAAACAACGGCTTTTCCACCGGAAACAACACCGCCACGATATCAAACGCGATCGCGACAATAAACAATCCCAAAGTCAAATGCACGAGATTCGGATGAATCGGAATCACATACGGCAAATGATTTGCTCCAAGCTGATCCGACAGTTGATCGAGGAGTTCCGTTTTTGTGGTCACAGCGTTCTTCCTCTAGTTGCTTCTACGACGGGAACCGTATGTAATCCATACACCCAGACAATTAAGTCACCCAGATAGGTCTGAGTCAGCACCAGCACGACTAGCAAGACGCTGGCAATCAGATACGGCACTGGGAGCTGGGGTTTATTCTGCGATCGAATCACATAGCGCCATCCGGTGATTCCTGCCAAAATTCCAGACAGCGACCAGCCCAGCAGTGTATGTAAATTCAGCGTCGCTACTGCCGCATCATAAGGTTCAGCCAAACCCGCTTCCACCTGTCCAAAAATCACGGCGATAAAAATCGAAATCGTGGCAAAAAACAAGTTCCACCAACTTACCTCAGCCAGCTTCGGATTGCGGGTAAAGTAGCCGACAATATCGCAAACAAAAGCAAACAGCACCATTGCAATGACAAAATGCACCACGATCGGGTGGATTGTGTCGGGATACGGAAGATTATGCTCGTTGAGCGGCGGGAGAAGGGAGTCAAACACGAGTTCTCAAAGGTACAGAACGACACTACCAATAACTTAGAAGACGATCGCGCGGGTTGAACGCTCTACAGTAATGTTTTAATCTTTGACGCTCGATGAAAGTGACTTACAAACTACAAATACCTCTACAAATGCACCTAGACCATACCGCAAGGAATAGAGCAAAAAAATCCATCTAGAGAAAGGA
>CAXTDB010000415.1:0-4091 GCA_964242045.1 uncultured Leptolyngbya sp.
CGCTTGATTCAACAGTGAATCGATCGATCGGTTCAAAATGTTCATGAACACTTGACTGAGCTGGCTGATAAAACAAGAAACAGGCGGTAGATGCCCGTAATTTTTCACGACTTGAATCTCGCTTGAAAGTCGGCTCTTTAACAAAAGCAACACCGAATCAAGACAATCGTGTAAGTTTGCGGGACGGGGATAAACCTCATCGATATGACAAAAGTTTTGCAGACTGTTTGCTAATCGAGAAAGTCGTTCTGCCCCGGTTTTAATGCTATCGAGCGTTTTAGGCAGATCTTCTCGGATGTAATCGAACTCGATCGCTTCTTTTAAATCCGTGACTTTCTGTGGAGCTTGCACAATGCACTTTTCGTAGACATTGATAATTTCGAGCAAACTTTGGCTGTATTCTGCAATGTGGCTGAGATTTCCCCAAATAAAACTTACTGGATCAAGAATCTCATGCGAAACTCCATCCACAAGCCGCCCTAAGCTTGCCATCTTTTCACTCTGAACCATTTGAAGCTGAAGCCGCTCAACTCTCACCTGTGTTTCAATTCCGCGCAATTGCCAGTAGGCAATATTTAGCTCATGCGGATCGAGAATACGGTACTGATTAGAATCGAGTCGAACCACGATCGGATCGCTCAATCGCTCGAATGAGCGACGTAACGCCTGTTGTGCCGCGCTGAGAATCGGGGTATCGCCGCTAAGAATCAGTGGAGCAATGCGATCGTAACTGTACAAAATTCGCAGCGGCTTATCGAGAAATAAATCAATTCCATAAGGACGCAGCAAATATTCCAGCAATCGATGGCGGGACAACATTCCCAGAAATCGCCCTTGTTCTATCAGGATTACCCCTGGAAGTAGTGAATACTGCTCGAAGACTTGAGCGACTTCCGTTCCCAAAACGTCCAACTCTGCCGCAAAATCGTACAGAGGTAAATCCTTTAGAGTCGATTCAAGCTGAATCGACTGGGTGGTTCCGCTCGTCAAAACGGGAATGCTCAGTTGCGATCGAGACTCAGATTTTGTAAACACAGGGGCAGTCGTCCAGGTGATTTGCTGAATTTACACTGCCCAAATTTGCGTCTACTTCACCAGAACCGCTGTTATGCAATTGATTTCTTTTCTGCTTCGCTCTTCTCGCAAAATGGTCGCGATCGCAATTTTTACAGGGTTACTCAGCGGGGTGAGTAGTGCAGGACTGATTGCCTTGATTAGTCGAGCGATCGGAGATGCGGATGCCGCGATCGGGCAAATCGCAGGCGCGTTCGTTGGACTAGCAATTCTGTCACTGGTGACGAGTGTGATTTCTCAAGTCGTGCTGATTCAACTGGCGCAAGACGCTGTGTTTAATCTGCGATTGCAGTTGAGCCGACAAATTTTATCGTCTGAGTTGCGACATCTAGAGCAGCTTGGAAATGCGCGGATGCTGGCAACTCTAACCGAAGATGTTCAATCTGTTGCAACCGCCGTTTCTTCGTTTCCTTTTCTGTGTATTGATCTTGCAACCGTGGTCGGATGCTTTGCCTTTATTGGCTCATTGTCTTGGATTGTGTTTGCGATGGTAATCAGCTTGTTTGTGCTGGCGTTTGCAACTTGTCAATGGATGCTGAATCAGGCGCGTCGTCGGATGGTTTATGCGCGCGAAGACCAAGATAGTTTGTTTCGTCATTTTCGATCGATTACCGATGGCATCAAGGAAATGAAGCTGCATTACCCGCGTCGTCAGGTCTTCTTAGAGCAAGATTTAGAAGTAACCTCCGCTTCTTTTCGTCGTCATAACATCGACGCGCTGATTTTGTTTGCCTCTGCTGGAAGTTGGGGAAAGCTGATTTTCTTTTTCGCGATCGGCTTTGTGCTATTCGCTTTGCCGAAAATTCTCTCGATTCCCTTAGAGACGCTATCCGGTTATGTTCTCACGTTCACTTACTTAATGTTGCCGCTCGATAAATTGGTGCTAAAGCTTCCCGTTCTAAGTCAAGCGAGTGTTTCACTCCAGAAAATTGAAACATTAGGACTTTCGCTTAAAAGTCGCGCAGAAGCTTCAACTATTCCAGCAGCAACAACAAATTGGAAACAGATCGAACTTCGTCAAGTCACTCACAGCTATCATCAATCCGAAGAGACGCAATTCACATTAGGCGAAATCAATCTCAGACTAAACGCAGGTGAAATCGTGTTTATCGTCGGCGGAAATGGTAGCGGCAAATCCACACTTGCAAAGCTTTTAACTGGATTATACGCGCCTGAATCGGGAGCAATTTTGCTAGATGGACAACCGATCACTGATGCCAATCGCGAATGGTATCGACAGCATTTCTCAACGGTGTTTGCTGACTTTTATTTATTCGATCGCTTACTCGGTTTAGATGCGACTGATCAAGATGCCCAGAACTATCTCAAACAGTTGCAGCTTGATCATAAAGTTCAAATCACCCATGGCAAGTTCTCAACGACTGAACTATCACAAGGACAAAGAAAGCGACTTGCATTGTTAACGGCTTATCTTGAAAATCGTTCGATTTATCTATTCGATGAATGGGCATCGGATCAAGATCCAGTGTTTCGGGAATTGTTCTACACCGAGTTTTTGCCGAAATTAAAACATCGAGGTAAAACGGTGTGGGTGATTAGCCATGATGATCATTACTTTCAATTTAGCGATCGGGTGATCAAACTCGACTATGGGCAAATTGAATACAATCGATCGCTTTAAGAAAACTTCACCATCACAGCATCAAAACTTCAGCTTGAGGGAATCCTAAGAGCAGTTTACGGAATGGTTCGCCCCATTGCTCTTTCGCGCAGGTTCATTGCGTTTCGCAACCGATGAGCCTGGTTATCCGTCCTCTTAACTGAACCTTGCGCTGATATGACTTCTCTCTCTTCGCATCTGCCCGACCAGCCCCGGATCGCATCCCCAACTTTAGAATCGCGTCTCGCCGTCGCTCCGAATCACGGGTTAGCACCCAAAGGCAAGTTCTCTTCGTTTCTCGCGCCGCTCACTCAGGAGAAGTTCAAGGAAGTCGTTCACGAAGTCGAACACAAGCTAAAAATCGTGAATCAAACGCTGTCAATGCTCGACATGCAGGGATTTGACACGATTTTAGAAGAAATGCTCAATTCGATCACTGCAAAAACCGGGGAATTGCTCAACGCCGATCGCACAACCATTTATTTACTCGATGAGGAAAAGAACGAACTTTATACCACTGTGACTGAGGGATCAGGTGGGAGATCGATCGAGATTCGCTTTCCCGCCACTCAAGGGATCGCTGGAGAAGTCGCAACTTTCAGACATCCGGTAAATATTTCCTACGATTTTTTCGATGATCCTCGATCGACGCAAGCAAAGATCCAGTTCAACAAAACAGGCTATCGAACTTACACGATGCTGACGATGCCTCTGTTGAACGATCAAGGAAACTTAGTTGCAGTGGTGCAATTGATTAATAAACTTCAGCCACACTGCGATCATACGCTTCCACTCGATGAGCGCATCGCTCTAGAAGGCTTTACTACTTACGACGAAGAACTTTTCCGAGAGTTTGCGCCTTCGATTCGATTGATTTTAGAATCTTCTCGATCGTTTTATCTCGCTACTCAAAAACAACGCGCCGCGAACGCTTTAATTAAAGCAACTCAATCCCTAAGTCAAAGTAGTCTCGATCTTGATGACACTCTAAAACGGGTGATGGACGAAGCGAAAGCGTTAATGAATGCCGATCGCAGTACGCTGTGGTTGATTGATCGCGATCGTGATGAAATTTGGACGCGCATTCCAACTGTCGAAGGCACGATGAAAGAATTGCGTTTACCGATCGGGGTCGGATTCGCGGGACAAGTGGCGGCTTCTGGGGAAGTCATCAATATTCCATTTGATTTGTATGAGCAACAAGGAGCCGAGACTGCGAAGAAAACTGATCAGGCAAACGGCTATCGGACTTGCAGCTTACTGTGTATGCCGATTGAGAACGCGGATGGAGAACTAATCGGCGTGACTCAATTAGTCAACAAAACCAAGCAAGGCGATTTTCCCCTTTACGATCCCAAAGATTTCCCTCAAGCTCCCGAACGCTGGAGAGCCAGCT
>CAXTDB010000416.1:0-4075 GCA_964242045.1 uncultured Leptolyngbya sp.
GTATAGAGCGCATAGTGTTGTAAAAGAGAGTAGGGGTAAAATCGAAACGGTCAGCAGTTCAGTTTGAGCCGATTTCGAGGGGCGATCGCTTAGTCAGAGAACTGCTTTTCTAGCGAGAAGGATGATGCCGATCACCATTAGCGCCAAGATCGTGAGTGATGCAAGGCTGCGATCGAGTTCAAAGCCACCTTCTTCATGCGACTTCGTGAGTGTATCTCCCAACGTTGCTCCAAGCGATCGTGTGAGAATATAAGCGCTCCAGAACAGTAAACTCGATCGAATACTCGTAAAGAAATGTGCTAGTGCGACGATCGCAATCAGTCCAGCAAATAACAGTGCCCCCCGCTCGTGTCATTACCTAACCTAAAGTTGCCTGTCCCGCTTTAGAACGTTTTTCTCGAAATAGATTGGTCATGTAGATTCCAGTGATTAGTAGACCGAGTAATCCAATGCCATTAAGGATGAGAAAAAAGCCTTCAAGTCCAAAGGTTTCCAGCGTGTGAAGATGGATCAAAAAGCCTGCAAGTTGGCGTTGATGCAGAACTTTCGCGATCGGAAAAGTCATTCCCGTAATCACGGTCAAAAGTAATGGCAATGCACAAATGCTTGCAAGCCAGCGATGATATTTCCGAAACAAACGATTTATAGTTCGGTGCGGTAGCATTGTTCAATCGCACATCCATCAACACGACATCAGGCTGCAACAATTCCACTTGAGCGATCGCCTGTTGTCTATCGGCTGCTTCACCCACGACTAGATCCGGTTTCACTTGGAGTAGACTTTTCAGACCTTGACGAATAATTTGTTAATCATCGACGAGCAAGAGCTGAATTTTAGAGTCAGACATAGCAGAGAGAAAGCGCTTCTCTTTAGTGTATTGCAGCAACAAAGCGATAATCATTTCTGTGACCTTCGTGCAGCCAGAATTGGGACTTTAGGACTACATCGACTTAGAAACTTTGCTTCATGTGGCAATCCAGTTCCAGTTTCTAAGCTTAGAGTATCAAGATGCAACTCAGAACAATCTTGATGAGAACCCTACGAACGCTATTAGCATCGTGCATCTACCAATCAAACTTAAATTCTTGTTAGGAGTTATGAAATATGAAACGCCAAATTGTCCTGATGTTGGCTTTGCCGCTCGGATTGTCTGTGTTAGCGAATACTGCCTCTGCCGCCGCACGGTTGATTTATTGAAAGAAGGAAAAGAGACGACGCACATCGTGAGCCAGTTGCTTTAATGCTTGATTCCTCGAAGCAAAGCCATGCAGTCAAAATAGATTGATAGCCATTGTTCTCACGATGGCAAAGTTTTCTGGAGCGTGACTGCACAGAGCGGAGCCGCGTCCTCGTTGAAAACGATATCTTTGACCAATGCAGTCGATTCTCAATGTGCCAATGGTGGCGAATTTGCTGACTAAATCCGACTGCATCGGTGGTAAGTGAAACGATGTAGAACATCGTTTCGTGAGTGGGTTCGGTGCCGCGAATTCCGGTACGTTCCAATCGAATCAAGCGCTGGACTCCTTGCCCAGTTACAGCAAGCCGAGAGTCAAGTGAGAAAATCCTTGGCGGAAATCAGGGGAATATTTTCACTACAAAATTCCGAATCTCACCCGCTTTGTTTAAGTCGTGTGTGGGCAGACGCTTGACGTAATTGGTGTAGACCGAGTACTTCTGTTTTATCGTGTTCGGACTGCACTGCGGGCGCTTGTACTCGATGAATTTCTCCCACAAATCAGCAAGCGTTGTTTTCGTCGGCGCGATCGAGCGGACAGAAACCACGGTACTCAAGACCGACTCTGGCTTGTACTTGTTCAACGTTGGATCAAACCGCTCGTAGAGAATGTCCTTCTCGATCTCTCGTGCTTTGAACTCTGCCAGTTTGCGATTTGTAGGCGTGTCGAGAAACCCAGCGATAAATTATGTCGCTTGCCTCCCACCCAGAAGACAAGTTGCAACCGATTGCTTGAAATCTTGATCTGAACCGTACTCTGGTTTGCTTTACCAGAAGAATTGTTGGAATACATTAGGAGACCTCCAAGGGGAAGGGTTCAGCTTTACCCCCAATTTACCCCCAAAATTAGTTGGAATCGCCCGAAACACACCCAAACGCCAGTACTATTGCACTAACTTTGCTGCCAAAGAAATATGATGAAGAACGCTCGAAAGCCCGTGAAATCAGAGCTGTGAGGGACTTCTGTTAGAAAGCAGGTAACGCGATTCGAACGCGCGACATTCACCTTGGCAAGGTGTGAACGGTTGAGGCTGTGTGAGGATTCTAGCGCTTTTTCAAACCTTTACCCCCAATTTACCCCCAAAAAATTTCACCTCTGAATTCTTCCAGTTGATTTGCAGCGGTGCAACTGGGTGCAAAAGATCAACAAGTGTCACTTGAGAATATTTGTACTATAAGTGAAAAAACTAGACGACGTTAGCTGCTATTCTTTCTTGAGGGCGATCGCTCCGCGGGTACGTGTTCGCCGCTTCGTTTTGTTGCAACCGATCAAAAAGCGAGGATTGAGAGCTTGATCGTGAAATATCGGAATCTTCAGGCATTGGCTGCTCATGGCAAAAGATAAACTGCATGACATCGTTGAAATTGCTCTCGCCAAAGACCGTTGGATCAATATCCAACCCCTAACCCTCGACTATGCTGGAACTGATTTGAATTTGGACATCGTGGCAGATAAACTCATTGGTGCTGAACAGGGTCATCTAAAAATTGCCGTAGAAGTCAAAAGCTTTAGTAATCCGAGTGTGACTTATGATTTTCACCAGGCGGTTGGGCAATATCTGCATTACCGGATGGCACTCGGCTACTTGAGCATTGAGCGAATGCCTTATTTAGCGATTCCTGAAACAATTTATACAAATTATTTAATCCAGCCCTTCTTCCAAGACAGTCTTGCGCTTCATCAAGTTAACCTAGTAACTGTCGATCCTTTGCGCCAGGAGATTGTTCGATGGAATCCCAATCCTCTGTAACACTCACCCCGTCTGAACCGACGGTTGCTCATGAGGTGTGCCAGCAAGCTGTGATGGAGGCTTTGATCGAAGCCATTCCTCAAAATCTGATGCCAGAGACGCTACAGGTTGTTCCCGTCTTTGATCGACAAAGCGATCGCTATCAACTGTTATGCCAAGGATGGACTGCGGACGAGAAACGGGTGTTTTATCCGATGATTCATCTTGAAATTATTGGAGGAAAAGTGTGGATTCAGCACAATCAGAGTGACCTAGATATTGGAGAAGTGCTTTTCAGTCGCGGTGTCCCCAAATCCCAAATTGTCTTGGGACTGCATCCGCCCTCGATTCGTCAACTGAACTCGGCTTATGCGATCGAAAGCTAAATCAAGTCACGCAGAAGCTCGCGATCGCAGCCGTTGTTGGATTTCGAGCAAAATTGATTATGATTAGCTCAGTAAAGTGAAAGCACATGAGTTGGCAAGAACATCATACTCAAAGTGAACAGTACGCTAGCCTCGCTGAGGAGGCGCACCGCACGGCAGAAATTGAACGGGAGCGGGAGCTTTATTGGCTGGCAGCAGAGTCTGAAGTCCGTGCGCTTGAGGCATTAGAGCGCTGCAAAACGCGAACGCTGGGGATTACGATCGTCAGTGCAGTTGCGCTCTGGTTCAAGGCAGGAGAGTTTGGCACAGCAGAACAGTTGGCATACCGTTGGTTAGCCACAGATTCACTACCACCCTTTGCCATTCAGGAACTGCGCGAACTTTTGCAGGCAATTTGGCAAGAACTTCAGGTTTCAATCACGCTATGAAGTGGCTCTTCCATTTCGATTCCGCGTCAGAATGTTCTTAATATAAATGCCCTTCAAGGGCTGATACGGCATGTTGCGGCAGGGGAACGGCTATGAATGTGAGTGTGCGAGACTCAAATGTATTGAAGCACCTTGATCCGAATGCCATTCGGCAGTATCTCCAGATGCACCACTGGCAAGAGCATCAAGCGGTTCACAATGCTTCTCTGTGGACGCGCAATGGGAATGCGGCAACTCCAGAAGTATTACTCCCATGCGATCAGACGCTTGCCGATTTTCCGCGACGGATGTAT
>CAXTDB010000417.1:0-4070 GCA_964242045.1 uncultured Leptolyngbya sp.
CGATCGCTTCAGAAGTCGTTGCACCTTCGAGTGATTCGATCTGCTCGTTAGCGGGGTTGCAGATTCTAGCGGTTGATGATCAAGCCGATACCCGTGACATTCTGAAATTCGTACTAGAAGATTACGGGGCGGAAGTGCGAACTGTAGCATCTGCGAAAGAAGCTTTGGCAACTCTGAGCAAAAATCCCAGTCGATATGATGCGCTAATCTGCGATATCGGAATGCCAGAGCAAGATGGCTACTGGCTGATTCGACAAGTGCGCTCTTTTGGTGCAGAATCCGGCGGGCAGATTCCAGCCGTGGCGCTCACTGCCTACGCCAGCGACGAAGAACGACAACACGCGATCGCGGCTGGATTTCAAAAGCACGCCACTAAACCGATCGAACCTGTTCAGTTAGCATTACTTGTTGCAGACCTAGCAGGACGGGCTTAGCGGGTGTTTGAAAAGTGTCGTTCATTGCACTCACCCGCCCCGGAATGAAATTCGGGGCTAACCGTGCGAAGTCCTTTGAAAAGGACTGAAAACCTAATTTCTACTGATTGTTAGTCCCCTTGAGTGGACTTCGTCCTGTTAGCCCCGAATTCTATTCCGGGGCGAGATAGAACGAAGTGAGGAAACTTTTTATACGTTTCAAACACTCTCTTAGCGGATTCAAACGGATCGATCGTTGCATTCACTTGCTGAAACATTCTCTAAAGCGCCCCGGCTGCGGTCTTGTCCAAAACGCCGCCCAGATGCGTCGTAATGTTCATTGCCATCAACAAAGGAGTCGCATCGGCTCCACTCGGATAATCAATCACACTCACTGCGCCATTCCCTTGTTTGAAGTTCCAAAATGCAGCAGGCGTTAAGCCCGAAACATAACAGAGAATTGCTTTATTAATCGCATCATGAGCGACGACGAGAATAGTTTCTCCGGGTTTGGCAGATTGTACGATCGCATTCCACCCAACCACGGCACGATCCCAAACTTGCTGTAAGTTCTCACCTTCGGGCATCTGTACCGTTTCCGGTTGACTTTGCCACTGATGCAATAAACCCGGATAGCCTGCTTCAATCTCCGACTCAAACTTGCCTTCCCAAAGTCCGTGACCAATCTCGCGTAAGTCATCTCGCAATTTCAGTTCTACTTCAGGATGATATTTGAGAATGATTTCTGCGGTTTCTTTGGGACGCGCCATCGAACTACTGACGGCTGAATCAATTTGCACAGATTTGAGAAATTCTGCGGCTTGACTGGCTTGTACTCGTCCATTGTCATTCAGCGGTACATCAATCTGACCTTGAAACCGTCCTTGTCGATTCCATTCGGTTTCACCATGTCGCACCAACAGAAGACGCGCGCCTTTGTGGTTGGGTCTAATTTTCGGAATTGTTTCTCCCAGATGCGAAGTGACGTTAAGCGATTCGATTTGAACTTGATCACCAAAATCACCAGAGAAATTGAGGACGCTAATGCCGCAGTTAGAAATATGAAAGCGTTGGTAATCAGCAGGTTCAAGCCCGATCGCGGTATTGATCAACGCTCGATTAATGCCACTGTGCGCGACGATTAGAATTGTTTGATTCTTGTGTTGGGGAATAGTTGATCGCCAAAATCGATCGGCTTGCTGATACAAATCTTCGACGGGTACAAGTTCACTGCCATCCGGCATCGTCATTCTCACTTTATGCGGCTCAGAGTGCCAGTGAGCATACATTTCTGGATACTTTTCTGCGACTTCCGTAAACAGCATTCCTTCCCACAGCAAGATATTGATCTCTTTTAGATCATCGGTGGTTTGAAGTGGAGGTGGATTATCAAAGCCTTCAAGGATAAGTTCTGCGGTGCGTTTTGCGCGCTGAAGCGGACTGCTATAAACTGCATCAAACTTCAAATCTTTCAGGGCAGTTGCAACTTGAATTGCCATCTTTTCGCCCTTCTCGGTGAGTGTCGAGAGATCACAATGCCCCTGCGCTCTTTTTTCAACGTTGTAGCTGCTTTCACCGTGGCGCACGAGAATTACACGAGTCGTCATAAGTGTTGTTTAGGGCAAAAAGTCAGCCTGATTTTATCGTGTTCAGGTCGCTAAATTTCACTCCTGCTAAATCTAGAGAAACTGAGAAATTCAGTGCGATCGACCCTTCATTTCTTAAAATGAAGAGACTTTGCGCGCAAAAACAAACTGGTATGACACCGAAGCGGATTTTATTGTGGGGCTTGACCCTTGTGGCGATCGCAGCGATCGCGCTTGACTTGATCGGCAGTTGGAACCAACCCCAATTCCAAAGCCGATTAGAGCTTTCTCAGACCGATCTGCTTTTGCAAGCAGCACAGTATCAGGGCGACTCTAACACAGCGGCACTCACCGATCGCGATCCTCAAAAAACCGCGCTAGAGGCATATCAGAAAACGCGATCGTCAGTCGAAAAAGCAATTTCATCGGCTCAAATCCAAATCGAAGCGAATCCGGCTCCCGATGCTGCGAAACCGCTTGTCGTAGAACTGGCAAAACAAAAGACGCTACGCGATGAACTTGATGTCAGAATTGGGATTCTCCAAGCTCAACAAAAACAAGTCGATGCGGCTCTAAAAAGCTGGGCAAATCTGACTGCACCTCAAACCCAAAAAAGTCGCGATTTGAGATCGACCGCTGACGTTCTGACTGCAATCTGGCAGAACACGCTTCCACCCAGAGCCGAACCGATTCTAAAGCAAAATCTCACAGGCTGGTTTCGCAATCGATCGCTGGAAAAACTCTACACTTTAGAACAGCGATCGGATGCGTTAACAGAACTTCGCGCCGCAGAACAAGCCGCATCTCAGCAAGCTTTAGTCAAATGGATCAGCGCCAACGCGATTCCAGCGATCGCCCTAATTCTCGGCTTCGGAATCCTGTTGTTTCTAGGTGGTCAGTGGTTTCTCAAACGGAAAAACTCCCTACTTGCTGGAACCAATTCAGTGAAATGGACAGTGCCTTGGAACTATGAAGTGATTTGGCAAGTGTTAGTGGTGGGATTCTTTGCGGTGGGACAACTTCTAATCGGACAGGTTCTCTTGCCTGTGGGATTGTTAGTTGCGAAATCAGCGTTTCAAGTTGATCCCGCAACCTTTACCGTTCGCGATCGAGCGTTCTTAGCCCTCATCACCTATCTTCTCTTAGCAGCAGGCGGATTAGGGGTTCTGTATCTCTCGATTAAAAAGTTTCTGCCCATCGAAAATAACTGGTTCCGCTTCAGCCTCAAAGGTCGCTGGCTACTCTGGGGAATTGGCGGATATGCAGCGGCTTATCCTTTGGTTGCGGGCATTTCTTGGCTCAATGAAAAGATTTGGCAAGGACGAGGAGGCAGTAATCCACTGTTGTCGATCGCGCTTGAAGGTCGCGATTCGATCGCGATTGTTGTGTTTTTTATCACAGCAGCGATCGCGGCTCCGTTGTTCGAGGAAACCTTCTTTCGCGGATTTCTCTTACCGTCGCTGACCAAGTATTTCAGCACTTGGCAAGCGATCGTCATTAGCGGTTTGATTTTCGCGATCGTGCATCTCAGCTTATCCGAAGTTCTGCCCTTAACGGTTCTCGGAATTATTCTCGGATTCGTTTACACTCGCACCCAAAACCTCATGGCATCAGTGCTACTTCATGCACTGTGGAATAGTGGAACGCTGTTGGCGTTGTTCTTATTAGGCAGTGCTGCATGATTGAAGGGGCTTCTGAGCTTCGATCGACCCGTAAAATCAAAGATAACGGCTTCGTGTAATTCTCCATCTTTCTAGAAGGTAGCCACGATGAACATCTCCCTTGATCTCAGCGAAGACCTCCTTTATCCCTCCGGTGACGGCGAACCAATGGCAGAAAGTACCGAGCAGTATCGTTGGATTGTCAAGATCAAAGAGAACTTAGAGATCTTCTTTGCTGACCAACCCAACGTATTTATCGCGGCTGACTTGTTTTGGTATCCCGTCCAAATCACAACTCCTCCTGCTCCGCGACAAGCCCCCGATGTCATGGTCGTTTTTGGCAGACCGAAAGGAATGCGGCGTTCCTACAAGCAGTGGGAAGAAGACAACCTCCCGGCTCAGGTAGTATT
>CAXTDB010000418.1:0-4058 GCA_964242045.1 uncultured Leptolyngbya sp.
CAAGCTGATCCAGCGAACCAGACAACCACAAATCTTGGCAAATTTGCTTAGTAGCCCGATTGAGCAATCCAAACTGCTAAATGATTCCCGTTGTTACTGCTCCTAGCAGCATAGGTTGCTCCTCGATCGAGGGCGATCGCTCTCATTAATCCAAAGTAATTGTTTCAGGAGCAACTCCATCAGAAACATTCCAAGTTGCTCTATTTCTGATCTTGCTTCCATTTCATTGAGAAGGAAATGGATAAAGTCGAGCTTAGCAATGCTCACTGAGCCAATCTTCTACATTGTCAGAGTCCAGTAGAGCTTCGCCAAGGTCTTCGAGAGTTGGAAGCAGAAGAGCAGCAAGCCGCGATCGCATTTCTTCAGACAGTTCTTGCTGCAACCACCCAATTAGCATTCGTGTAATTAGAGCGATCTCTTCCGTCTGCATGAGAAGCTGTTCGATTGTACTATCTCACGATCGCCAACCTAACCGCGTCGGTTGTTCATACACTCGCTTTAAAGTATTCACATCTCTTGTTGATATCGGTGGCGGTGTGCGAACTTGCGAAAAGTACATCACATCGGTTTCGAGCAGGCTATGTCCCCAAATGCCTAGAGCGTGACCAAGTTCGTGGCGGGCAGCAGCAAGCAGGGAAAGATTCGGACGATTGGGCTGAATCCGAATCGTCATTCGATGCCGCAAAATGCCGTCTTGTTCATACAGTTCAAAGCGAGTGTCGGCAAATCGAACGCGATCAGTCGGCGGAAATTTAAGCGGAACCGAAGAACGATCGATCAAAATATCTGCGCTGTCTTGTCGATCGACCAGTTCCAACGGAAAGTAAGCCTTCCATTCATTCGCCGCTTGCGTGATCAAATTCACCCAAGTTTGACTCCGAGAATCCGCAGGTTGAATGTAGATTTTCACCGGAAAGCGCGACCAGATTAGATAGTCGGGTTCCGTTTTTTTCATTTGATCAAAATAATCGCCCGATCGATCCTTCCATTGCGTCAAAATCGCTGGAAGTGGATGAATTTGAGGAGCAGGTAGGGCACGAGCAGAAATCGCCCAAGACAAAACGCATCCGATGGCAAAAAGCACGATAGCTTTGCTACGCAGATATGCGATCGAATGCGCTTTAAACCATCGAAATCTTAGCGACCAAGCCATCCTGCACTAAGAACCACCGTGATTCCCATAAATAGAATGGTGAAAAACCAAGTCGCGCGATTCAAGGTTGTTTCTGCACTCTTGGTACTCGTAAACAGTTGAGCTTGCCCGCCCAAACCGCCTAAACCATCGCCCTTTGGACTATGGAGCAGTACTAGAATCACGATTCCGACCGCAGAAAACATCCAAATGGCTCTTAAAACTGTTAGCGTCATACATCCAAAGTTGGCAAGATTATTTGCCTATTATATCGGGGATTGCGGCGGGAGATTGCTGGCAAAATGTCTATCGCTCCTGAGGGAATTCAGGAGTATGAAAAGTTTCGCTCCACGCTGGTTGAGTCAGTACCGCAGCAGTGGACTCGCAAGCTTGCTCGAAACTCGGCAAAGTCCAAGGCAACCGCAAGTGATTTCAACCTGGGCAGTGGACAGCTTGGATGATCGTGAAACCTTAGACGTGCAAGTCGAGTATGCAACAGTGCATCGTCTGGTGCGGTATCGCTTGAGCGCAAGGTTGAAAGCGGTGCGTATTCCCACGAAATCAGCACCCTATTCTCGCCAAGTTCAGCATCTCCCCTGCCGCATCTATCAGGTGAAGAGTAAGCAATGCTTCAAAGGTGTCGGAATGCGTTGGAGTAAAGACAGGTTTAATCATTTGCTCCCTCTCCGGTTAGCTTGGACTAATCAAAGATTTGATGCTTTGTTCTCTAATGAAAGTTTGTCGCTATGTTTGTACTCTCCTAATAAGTAGATGCGCCCCGAATCGATTTCTTGAGTGAATCAAGCACAGGACGATCAGATGTAATTAGACTGCTATTTTTTAGACCTCGACACGATCGCCCTGTGCTTTCGGCATTGATATGACTAAAAATCTCACCTCTGAATTAGATACATTACAAAATTGACGGGCTGATTTTGGTGGAACTTCGATTCCTTGCTGAGCTTGTAAGATAAATCTGGTTCCCTCGATCTCGATGACTGCCTCTCCTTGCAAAATGTAGAAGAACTGTCGTGAAATTTCGTGAAAGTGTCGCTTTTCACTCTCACCCGCCAGAACACATTCTTCGATAATGCTGCGATCTTTGCGTTGTAGAAGATGCCAACCACTACAACTATTTCCCCAGAAATAATGCTCGGCGATCGATTTGTCCGTGACATTCATCATTTTTCAAGACGTAAATATTTCTTGAGATTCTAACGTTGTACTCCGCCTGAAAAAATAGATAGACAGTTTTAGCGATCGTGTTCTACACTGTTTAATTGTCGCTAAAATACAGGTTGCGCGAAATTTCCGGGAGAACTCTCTGGAGAGAATTCAGAGAGCGTTTTTATGTGTACTTAAGTACATTTTGAAAACGAATCGGAAATCGCCACTCTTCAAGCAAGAAGCTGAGAACACCAATTCAGTCTTTCTTCGCGAGTCAATTCCAATTGAGGAAACTGGATAGATTACTATTCAAGTCCGACTGGAATTCGCAGTCCAGAGCATGATGCACGATCGGCTTTAAGCGCTTGAAGAACAACTTAAACAAATGCGGAATCCGCTGCCTCTAATCTCCTAGAGGTAAGATTCTTCTGGTCTTCCGACCGTGGAATCCGTTGGAGTGACTGAGACACAAATCGGCGATCGAGATTTATCGCTGTATTTGTCATGATGTGTAAACCAAGGAGAAAGAACAGTGGCTGTCGGAATTATCGGCACGAAGCTGGGCATGACCCAAGTGTTTGACGAGCAGCGGAGAGCTATCCCTGTCACCGTCATTCAAGCAGGTCCTTGCCCGGTGACGCAGGTGAAAACAAAGGAAACAGACGGGTATTCTGCGATCCAAATCGGATACGGCGAATGCACCGAAAAAGCGCTGAACAAGCCCGAACTCGGTCATTTGAAAAAATCAGACTCGCCCCCACTCCGACACTTGATCGAGTATCGAGTCGAGAATGCGGGAGAATACACCCTCGGTCAGCAGTTGAAAGCGGATTTGTTTGAAGCAGGTCAGCTTGTTGATGTCGTCGGAACCAGTATTGGACGCGGATTTGCGGGCTATCAAAAACGCCACAACTTTGCACGAGGTCCGATGTCACACGGTTCTAAGAACCACCGCGAACCCGGTTCAACCGGAGCAGGTACAACTCCCGGACGAGTGTACCCAGGAAAACGCATGGCAGGTCGCTTAGGTGGAGATCGGAATACGATTCGGAAGCTAAGCATTGTGCGCGTTGATACTGAACGCAACGTCATTTTGATCAAAGGGGCAGTTCCCGGAAAACCCGGAGCGCTGGTAGAAATCTTGCCCGCTACGATCGTCGGGAGCAAATAGACATGGCAGACTTTACAGTAAAAGATTGGGATGGGACTGAAGCGGGAACCGCAGCGATCGAGCTTAAAACCGCAAGACCCGAAAGCGCCGCTGGGATTTTGCATCGTGCTGTGATTCGTCAGTTGGCAAATGTGCGTCAAGGCAATGCTTCAACCAAAACTCGCGCGGAAGTGCGCGGAGGCGGACGCAAGCCTTGGAGACAAAAAGGAACAGGTCGCGCTCGTGCAGGTTCAAGCCGTTCTCCACTATGGAGAGGTGGCGGTGTGATCTTTGGACCGAAACCCAGAGATTACTCGATCAAAATGAACCGCAAAGAGCGGAGATTGGCGCTGAGAACGGCATTTCAAGGACGCGCAGAAGACTTGATCGTGGTGCAGGACTTTACTGACAAGCTGCCCCGCCCGAAAACTAAAGAGCTGGTTCAAGCTTTGTCGCGCTGGGGTGTTGAATCCGGATCGAGAGTGTTGCTAATCGTTGCAGAACGCAGCGACAACCTTTATCTCTCCGCCCGCAACGTTGAGAAACTGAGACTAATTTCAGCGAACAACCTCAACGTTTATGATTTGCTGCACGCAGATCATATTGTTG
>CAXTDB010000419.1:0-4034 GCA_964242045.1 uncultured Leptolyngbya sp.
TCCAAGCGGCAGAACTTAGTCTCTCATTTGCCACTCCCTTTTTTCAATTTGGTATGACTATTCTAAGAGCAAATTCTCGAAGGGGTTCAAATTATTCCATCGATAGATTGCAAAATCTCGACGATCGACTGTAAGAATTCTGCCGTGTTGTAGGTGTTCTGCCAAAACAACGAGTGAGGCATCTGCATAGTCCATCGGCAAATCCGAATATTGCTGAATCAGATCTGCCATTCGTTGAAAGTAAATCGGTTGTAGCTCGAAGATTTGGAAGGCTTGTTCTGAGATGTCAGTTAAGAATTGGCATTCTTGCTGGATGCCTCCACCTCTAGCAACAAGGAGGTAGCAGGTTTCGCAGATGACGGGGTGGGTTGTGATTAGGGGTTCGGTAAGACGATTTAGAACAGTGATTGCTGCTTGATGATGGCGATCGCTAAGATTAAAAAGCGCTAAGAAAAATCCTGTATCAGCGATAATCATTGTTCATCATGGATCAATGAGCGAAAAATTTCCTCAGATTGTTCTGATAAGTTTGGGTCGCCCTGAAAACTGGCAATCAAAGGACTTCTCTTCAAACGAGCTAGCGGGTCGCTTTCGTTGTGAAGTGTTTGATAGTACGCATCAATGGCGGCTGAAATAGAAGATTGGAGATCTCGATCGAGCTTCTGTTGGATGTATTCGAGCTTTCTTTTGTCTTCTTCGCTGAGATGAGCAACGGTGATATCCATGAGGTTTTTTCACGCCTAAATGTGCTGTATCTACACTATTGATTCAAATGCTTATCAATATTATCTGAATCGCCCTTCAGTCCTCCTTTCCGCTTCCCCGAACCGTCATTTGTTCCCTCAAAACTAAACTCCGAATGATTATGAAACCGCTCTCCCGCGATCGGATTCAAAACCGAATCGATCATGTAGAGCGAATCTTCGATATCACTTTATCTTAGATGCACCAACCAAAAAGATTTCTACAAAAAATACTTGAATGCTGACTCCTCAGAACCTTCTAAAATAAGACAGTCCCGCTTACAGCTTTTATGAACATCGTTTGGCTCTTGTTGATTGTGTCGATCGCATTGGCACTGATTTATCTTCTCAGTCCTCGTCGCTACCAATCCGGTGATTCGGTTGCGAATGCGTATGATGAATGGACTGAGGACGGCATTCTTGAATTTTACTGGGGCGAACATATCCATCTCGGTCACTATGGTTCTCCGCCTCGTTCTAAAGACTTTCTAGCAGCAAAATCAGACTTTGTGCATGAAATGGTGCGCTGGGGTGGATTAGATAAACTTGCCGCAGGGACAACGGTTTTAGATGTTGGGTGTGGAATTGGTGGCAGTAGTCGGATTTTGGCGCGGGACTATGGCTTTCAGGTGACTGGAATTACGATTAGTCCAGGACAAGTAAAGCGGGCGCAGGAATTAACTCCGCCAGAAATTCCGGCACGATTTCAGCAAGACGATGCGATGAATTTGTCGTTTCCAGATCAGAGCTTTGATGTGGTGTGGTGTATCGAAGCAGGCCCGCACATGCCCGATAAAGCCGTGTTTGCCAAAGAACTGATGCGAGTTCTGAAACCCGGTGGAATTCTCGTGGTTGCCGATTGGAATCAACGGGATGCAAGAAAGCAGCCCCTTGCTTTATGGGAGCGCTGGATTATGCGCCAACTGCTTGATCAATGGGCGCATCCTGAATTTGCCAGTATCGAAGGGTTTGCGGAACAATTGCAGGCGACTAATCTCACCGAAGGCAGGGTTCAGACTGCGGACTGGACACAGGAAACACTTCCGTCTTGGCTCGACTCAATTTGGCAAGGAGTTGCACGTCCTCAAGGTTTAGTTCGATTCGGTGTTCCGGGTTTGATCAAATCTCTAAGAGAAGTGCCAACGTTGCTATTGATGCGGTTAGCGTTTGGCATGGGATTGTGTCGGTTTGGGATGTTCCGCGCTGTGAGATGTCGAGTTCAAGGCTATTGATTGATCAGACCTGGAGCTTTCCATAATAGATAAATCACGATCGCACAAATCGCAGTAATCAAAGCAGTTAAAGCATAAGCAACACACATCAACAGTCCATCAGCTTCGAGCATTGCCACAGCTAAAAGCAAAATCCCGATCGTGGGAAATGGATTGGTAAAGGGAATCGGTGCAATCAGCAAAATTGCTAATCAACTAATGCACAATCCATTAAACCGCCAGATATGAGGATTTGATGCAATTCGACTGAGCCGAGGGCGCGTGATTTTCTCTAGAATTCGCGTCACTCGTCGGACATTTTTCAACAATTCGCGCGCGCGCGATCGCTTTGGGAAATTGAAACTGAGCAACTTGCTTTGGCAACCAAGGCGATCGACTTCCACACGCCATTTGCATTCCCAACACTATACAGCCCGTTCCTGGAATTCCGGTTAGTCCAGGCGGCATCGGAAACAGAAACGGAATCACAAACAGTCCGATTACCAGGCAAAAGCCGCGTTCTGAAGTTTCATCGAGAATGGATGCGATCGTCAAAGGTTCTTCAGAAAGCTGCTTCAGCAAGGATTCGATGTCTTGAGAAAAACGAAGCTGCATATTGCAAAAAGTGATCCCGATACCAAAATCTTGACGCAGTTTTTTTGCATCGGGATCAGCGAATTCTTAGTTCAAGAAATTAGCGATTTAAGAAGTTATTTTCCTGAACCGGGTTCGCTCAATTGACCGTGCATTGCAGCCTTCGCGGGTTCTGGTAGCGCTTGAATAACGGCTGCTTGAACTTTATTGCCCATTCCGGCAACCAGTTCGTCTCGACCTGCCATCAGCGCCTCAAATCCTTGCATTGCCACTTGCGCCGGATCGTCCTTTTTGCTTGCGGCGGCTTTAGTATCATCCATATCGGCGCGGTGGAAAAAGTTCGTGTCCGTCGGCCCCGGTAACAATGCAGTAACCGTTACTCCTGTATCTTTCAATTCTTGGCGGAGTGCTTGCGAGAACGATCGCAGAAATGCCTTCGATGCTGCATAAACCGCTTCATACGGTCCCGGCATTAACGCCGCGATCGAGGACGTAAACAGAATGCGACCTTTGCGCCGCTGAACCATGTGTTTCACCATGTGCTTGGCAAGATGCACCGAAGAAGTGATGTTCAAATCGATCAGATTAATTTCTTCTTGCAGGTCGGTATCGGTGAACTTACCGCCGACTCCAACGCCAGCATTGATCGCGATCGCTTCTACAGGTCGTCCGGTTGCCTGAATTGCCTGGTAGAGCTTTTCAACGCCTTCGTATTTCGCTAAATCTGCCTGCACGGTTTCAACTTTCGCACCGAACTGCTCGAACGCAGGAGCCGCTTCGTCAATTTTTGCATCGGTTGCAGTGACTAAGAGATCAAATCCGTTTTCAGCAAACTGCTTTGCGAGTTCATAGCCGATTCCGTTAGAGGCTCCGGTGACAACAGCCAGCGGGCGATTTGATGAACTATCCATTTCTAAATCCTTGTAAAGCGCTGTGCTTGATCCTAAAAAGGTGACACTGCGATCGCGTCTTTAAAAAGGAATAGTTCGCATCTAAACCAAAGCGGGAACTGCTTGCAGAATACTTTCAAACAGTGCCAATCCATCGATGCAACCCAAAGCGCGATCGGAAGCGCGCTCTGGATGCGGCATCATTCCCAACACATTCCCTTGACGATTACAAATGCCAGCAATGTGATTTAGCGATCCGTTTGGATTACTTTCTGGTGTGAGATTCCCACTCGGATCACAATAGCGAAAAAGAATTTGATTGTTATCTTCTAAAGCTTTCAAGGTATCCTCATCCGCGTAATAGCTGCCTTCTCCGTGCGCGATCGGCAATTCCACGACTTGCCCGTTCTGATAGTTCTGCGTCCAAATCAAATCATTTCGCTCCACCCGCAACGGAACGCGATCGCAAATAAAATGCAAATCCCGATTTCGCACGAGCGCACCCGGAAGTAAACCCGCTTCGGTCAAGACTTGAAACCCGTTACAAATGCCTAGAACCAACTTTCCAGCGTTGGCATGATTGATCGTCGATCGCA
>CAXTDB010000420.1:0-3666 GCA_964242045.1 uncultured Leptolyngbya sp.
TGACATTCCCCAGACTGCGACGAGAACTGTGGCGATCCAGCCCAATCCTAAGAATCCTTGGCAAACAGTGTATGTGACAACAACAATTACAACCCAAGCAATAACTTGATCACCGGGAATCGGTCCCAGTTTTGGTTTTGAGTTGAGGATTTGGTTGATTGGAATAAATTCATCTGGGTCAGTCGCCATCTTAGTTAAGCTTCATAGAACTGTGGTCATCAACGGTTAACAGGTTAAGTCATCAGTTCCCAGTAATGAGGGTCGTTAAAGCATCGCCAAGAACGACACAGAGAATCACGACCAGCGGAGTTCGCGCAGCAATCGACCAGTCTTCGTCGTTCCGGAAGGCATTGATGACACGAATCAACGCAATGCCAATGTAGATGCAGAACAAAACTCGGAGTGTTCCGAAAATCAACGGCAGAAAAGTGTTGACCCCGTTCGTGACTCCCTGAACGTTAAAAATTCGGGTGACGTACTGCTCTGCATTGTTAAAGAACAATGCTTGAGTGGGAGCCATTGCCGATAGCCATGCACCACTGGCAAAACAAACGGTGAGTTCAGGCAATCGGTGTTCGGGAATGCCTGATTTTTTGAGTAAACTTGCCCAAATGCGTTGGCACAGTGGCGTACTCTTCAAAATGCCCTTCACGATCCGAATGGTTAGCGATGCGATCGTGGCTCCCAGAACAAAGAGCGGTGCATGAAGCACAAGGTTCAGTCCGAGAACCACTCCGGAGACGAGCCAAGGAGCGAGCTTTCGCAGTCGCATCCGAAATTCTTTGGCAAGAAATCGAGACATCAGCGATCGGAGTCCCAGCGTCGAAGTCGTTGGGGAGGAAATCGCCAACTCTGACGGTTCAGACGCTGAAATCGGGAAAGACTGTGCGAGATCAAGGTGTTGACGAAACTCCTCAACAGAGATCTCTGATGTGGGGGCTGGTTTCTCAACGGTTAAATTCAGCATGATTGATACTCTCGTGAATCAGTAAGTGGAAGCACAAATCCGAACTGATGTTGAGAATAGGGAGCAGTTGTGTCAAAGTTGTGCCTAGATCAGCAAATCTTGTGCCAATTTGCTATCTTTTCGTGCATTCCACGACCACACTTGTTAAATTTTCTTGCGGAATTGCTAGAGGGAATTGATTGATCAGCGCACAATAAAACATTAATCTGACCGATTGTTCACAACAAAAATCTTCTATCTAGGGAAATTATGAAGGTTCTAATTGTTGAAGATGATGCGATGGTCTCAATGACCGTGAGAGCAGCTTTGCAGAAAGAAGGGTATGAATGTCATGTTGCTTCAGACGGAGAAGCTGCTGTTCTGCTTTATAAAGAGCAAAATCCCGATGTCGTGATTTTAGATAAAGGATTGCCAAAGCTGAATGGGCTAGCCGTCTGTAGCCACATTCGTCAAAACAAAGCAAACCTGAAAGATCCCTTCATCTTGATGCTCACCGGAGACAGTAATGAAACTGATCTTTTAGTTGGCTTGAGAATGGGAGCCGACGATTATATGGTGAAGCCATTCAGCCCAAGGGAATTAGTCGCAAGGGTTTATGCGCTTTTGCGTCGTGAAATTCGCTCACTTGGGTTTGAGGCACAAGCACTCGATCGAGCGATTTCAACGCCACACTTTATGATCGATCCTGAAAAGCGCGAAGCAATTTTTCTCAATTCGCAGTATCACATGGAATCTTTGAACTTAAGCGTAGCTGAGTTTGATTTGCTGTTTGCAATGGCAAAACGTCCAGGACGAGTGTGGAGCCGCGACGAGCTTTTGGATGTAGCGCGAGGTGAGACTTTTATTGGCAGCGATCGCGTGATTGATGGAGTTGTTAAAAGGCTAAGAAAAAAAATCGGTTCTGATTTTATTCAGACCGTGTTCGGCGTTGGCTATAAATTCGAGGACTCGTATGCGGCGTAAGCGGAAAGCTCCTTTATTGCTCAGCCTGCGGATTATCCTAATTAATTTAGCCGTCCTAACCGTAGGATTTGCAACAGCAGTCAGCATTCCGGCACTTTATAAAGCGCAAATCTTTGCCGATCAATTAAAGCAGAGTGAGTCGTCGCATCTCAAGAACGATCCAAAAATCATTCAGCATTTTGACGAACTCAGTACTGAAGTTGCAGTTCTGACCGTGGCTTGGAGCTTGATTTGTGTTGGAGTCTTAAGTATCTGGATGATTTTATCGATTTCAGTGCCTTTACAAGTGATGCAGGATGCTACAAAACGGTTCATCGCTGGCGAGACCGAGGCAAGAATTCCTCCTCTAAAAATGCCTGAACTGCATCAACTTGGATTAATTCTCAACAGCGTTCTTAGTCGAACTCAGGCAATGCGAGGACAGCGAGAACTAATTAGCGAGTTCGCACATGAGATGAGTACGCCACTCACCAGTATTTCGGGGTACTTGGAATTGATGATCGATGGAACAATTCCGTTAACGCCTGAAGCGCTGAAGCAGGTGATGGGCGAGAGCGATCGTTTAATCCGATTGCTGAATGAAATGCGGAGAATCATCAAAACGGAATTAGAAGACATCTCTCTTCATTTTCAAGTCGTTCATCCTGAAATTTTAATTGCGGAAACCGTGGCGTTTCTGAGGACTCAAGCACAGCAATGCTCCTTAGTGTTTGATTGCCCGACCGCGCTGCCTCCGATTTTTGCTGATCCAGATCGAGTTAAACAAATCCTACTCAATCTGATTAAGAATGCTGTGCAATACACCTCGTCTGGAACGGTGACAGTACGGGCTTGGCGAAGCGAGGAGTTTCTTTGGATTTCGGTTACAGATACCGGAGTTGGAATTTCTCCTGAATCGCTGCCTCGAATCTTCGATCGCCGCTGGCGATCAACTCATTCTCAGCATCTTCATCAAGACGGGATGGGAATTGGGCTTGCGGTGGCAAAATGGCTTGTTGAGATTCACGGCGGGCAGATTGAAGTTGAAAGCGTAGTGAATGAGGGGAGCAGCTTTCGATTTTCTCTCCCCTTAGCTGTTCTACCTAATGCAACGCTCCCATACGAGTAAGTGGCGCAAATCGAAAAAGAGCGTGACCTACGATATTTTGTTGTGGTACAAATCCCCACAAATGACTGTCGTAACTCTGATTGCGATTGTCGCCGAGAACAAAGTAAGACTGAGCAGGCACTTGAGCAGGTCCATAATTGTAGTGTGCGATCGACTGAAGATAAGGTTCAGCAATTTCCTGCCCGTTTACAAACGTGCGTCCATTTTTTACCGCTACAGTGTCTCCAGGTAGCCCGATTACGCGCTTAATTAAGTTGTCGTGGATATTTTGGGATTCAAGCTCCTTTGTGGGACTAAATACAACAACGTCTCCGCGCTGGGGAAGATGGAAGCCGTAAGATATTTTTTCGACGATTAGATGATCCCCGATTTGTAAGGTCGGGGTCATTGACTCCGAGGGGATTTCGATGACTTCTGCAACGAATTGACGCACCCCAAACGCAAGCAGTAGCCCAAGCCCAACGATCTTAATGGACTCAAACCACGCATTCTGTGCTGATGGGGGCGATTTTTTGGATGGGTGAAGTGCTGTCATAATTCTCAAATGAATGTGCTGATGAAGGCAAAAATGATCAGAATTGCTTTTGTTGCCCGATGTAATGGTGTTTTTGGGCAAATCAGGATGGCG
>CAXTDB010000420.1:3676-4018 GCA_964242045.1 uncultured Leptolyngbya sp.
GAAACCAATATGAGCGATGCTGAGCCACGGAGATTGAACAATTTCTAAACCTCCAACAAGAATGAGTAGCCCAGTCATGATCCACTCGATCGCCGAAAGAAGATGATCTAGAAAATTCGATAGCTTCACGATCGACTCCAAAGATTTTTGTGCTGTTGTTGAGCACTCTGCTGAGCTTCCTGTAGCGTTTGAGCAATCTCTTTTGGTAGGGTGGACAGTTCCTGTGCGTTTATTTTGGCAAGTCCTTCGAGAATTAAAACTCGCTGGAGTAGTGTTCCGTTGGGCAAATACACAAGCGCTTGTGGAGCCGATTCTGGGTAAACGAGCGTAACGCGCCCATTA
>CAXTDB010000421.1:0-4010 GCA_964242045.1 uncultured Leptolyngbya sp.
ATCACGCAGTCACTATGCCAGAATCAAATTCTAATCCTCAGTCCACAGATGCGATTTTAGGTGGACAGACTCCCGCACCGTATCAAGGCGCGATCTTAGGCGGAATTGAAGGGATTCAACAGAAGTTAAAACAAGATGATCTCTCGGTTCGATTAGAAGCCGTTGATCAAGCTTGGAGCTATGGAACGGCAGGACTGGGATGTTTGCATCAGGCATTGAGCGATCGATCTAAACTGGTGCGTCGTCGATCGCGCTGGTTAATGCGACAACCTCAAGGTTCACCACTGATCGATCTACCTTTGTGGAATTTCACAGAACGCCTAGAGTGTCCAGGCAATAACTACAGTGGACTGTTTGGTAGTCATGTTGAACAGTTTGCGGGACGGCAAATTTGGCAGTTCAATCCAGAAGAAGCCTTGCCTAATCCGCAACAGTTCGCGTATGCGTTTCGGTGTGACTATGAGGACGAGGATGATAGTGTTGCCAATCAGCTTGAGGCGTTGTTAGAAATGCCGGGAGCCGAATCGACTGAAGCGCTGGTAATCGGTGTTTGGGTTGGAGGTGAGGGAGTTTGTACTGGGGATGATTCTTCCGCAGTCTTTGTCGAGGGTTTAGTTGCGTTGCGTGACCGCTTTCCGAATCTCAAAGCCTTGTTCATTGGAGATATTGAATATACAGAATGCGAGGTTTCTTGGATTGTTCAGAGTGATATGAGTCCGATTTTGCAGGCATTTCCCAAGTTAGAAGTGCTGCAAGTTCGCGGTGGTGAAGGGTTGAAGTTTGATCCGACTTTGGGAACTTCGAGACATGAGCATTTGAAAGCGTTGATTTTGGAAACGGGCGGATTGAATCGATCGGTTGTTCATCAACTTTATGAGTGGGAGTTTCCCGCCTTAGAGCATTTAGAATTCTGGTTTGGCAGTGAGAACTATGGGGGCGATTGTTGGGATCGGGATTTGCCGCCGTTGCTAGAAGACCTTAAGTTTCCGAATTTAATCTACTTGGGATTGCGGAATAGTGGATTTGCAGATGAGATTGCAGCGATGATTGTTCGATCGCCGTTATTAGCAGGTTTGCAAGTGTTGGATCTCTCGCTTGGAACCTTGACTGATGCAGGAGCGCAGCATTTACTCGACTGTGCCGCGATTCGGGATTTGGAAACGCTGAATGTGTCCGCGAGCTATTTATCTGGAGCGATGATTGATCAGCTTCAAGCTTTGGGCATTCAAGTATTGGCACACGACCAACGCGAGGAAGAAGACGATGAAGATCCGTCTTATCGTCGCTATTGCGTGGTGTCTGAATAGTGGAGCGCTTTCATGACAGTTAAAACGGCTCCAAACCTTATTTGTCTACATACTTTCAAAATCGATAAGACTGCTCCTCAAGTAAGTATTAATGGAGTAGCTATTAGTGCTGACCGAACAAAAATTGCAGCTATTAAAACTGCTGATTCCCATTCACACCGTTGGCAACTCATGGCTTGGAATCTCAAAACTTGGAATCAACAGGCTTCAGAGATTGCAACAGGCAACGGGAGTGGTTCTGAAGATGCAGCCGTCAACTCTCTTGCATTTAGTGCCGATGGACGATCAATTGCGATCGCAAGTGGGGCATGTCATCAATATCCTGGTCTTTCAATTTGGGATACGATGACTCAATCAAGCACTCCTGCTCAGCCACTCGATATTGGAGAGGGTTTTTTGGCTGTTGCAAATCATCCAACTAAATTACAGTTTGCAACAGCAGGTTGGAGCGGGAAGATTCAAACCTGGCAGGCTCCTCACGATCACCGTTACATCCGCTCAATTAAAAGCTGGGAAGCTCATCGCTGGGAAACTCATCAAGGAACAGCGTATGCAATGGTATATAGTCCCAATGGAAAGTTGCTTTGTAGTGGTGGAACTGATCATTTAGTGAAAATCTGGAATAGTCAATCTGGAAGCTTAATTCAAACCTTAATTGGGCATGACCGAGCTATTCGGTCGGTTGCCTTCAGTTCTGATATTGCGACTGTCGTGAGCGGTAGCGATCAGCGAATCAAGATTTGGAATACTTTCACCGGAGAGCTACGACACTCTTTCTTTGGGCATTGTGATTGGGTGCGAGGACTTGCGATTACATTTGATGGGCAGTTTTTGATCAGTGCAGGCGACGCAAAAATCAAGATTTGGGATTTGAAAACGGGGAAGAAATTGAGCGCGATCGTGGCTCATGACGGTGCGATTTGCTCGATTGCGCTGAACAAAGATTTATTGGTTACAGGCAGCATTGACGGCACAGTAAAAGTTTGGCAATTGCAATAAGAGGAACAGACGATGACAGAACCAACGCCGCGTAATTCGGATGCCGTGTTAGGAGCACAAACGCCACCACCGACAACAGGCGCGATTTTAGGTGGATTGGCGGGAGCGAAACAGCGATTGGAAAGTGAAGCGATCTCTGCTCGATTAACAGCTTTGAAAGATGCGTTTCAGTATGGCGAACAAGGCATTGATTTAGCAATTCAAGCCTTGAGCGATTCGACCGAGGAAGTTCAACAGCTTGCATGTCGATTGTTGAAACTGAGCGATCATGGAAAACAAGCAATTCTTGAACATCATCCACTGAGCTATTTCACTACGTTGGCAGATTGGCGACATGAAATCTATAATCCGCAAATTGGCATCACTGATCCAGAAAATAATGCTTATGTGGTGCGAATGACCAATTCTGGACGATCAGGATCGTATGACTTGAGCCAGTTTGAAGCATTGCTGAATGATCCGAGATTGGCAGAACTGCAAGCGTTGGTGTTTCAGATCGATTACAACTATTGGGATAAGGATCATACATTTGGTGTGGCATTAGAGGCGATTTGTGATGCTCAGGAACAGATGCCGAATCTGAAAGCGTTGTTTGTGGGGGACGCAGAAGGCGACCGCGCTCCAGAATTTCGCAAATCTAAAGTTCGGGTGTTCGATATTCGCCCGTTTTTAGAAGCATTTCCGAAACTCGAAGTGTTTCAATGCTATGGATATTTTGCTGAGTATACTTTGGAGTGTGCAGGACTGAGACACGAAAGCCTGAAAACCTTGATCATTGAAACTAGTGATATTCTCTATGAGAACATCGAGCAGCTTTGTTCAATGGATTTACCAGAATTAGAGTACTTCGAGCTTTGGATTGGAAGAGACTATCATTCGTCTGGTAACTTGACTGAAAAGATGCTGCCTGTTCTTACTGGGTATGCTTATCCAAAATTAAAGTACTTGGGCGTTTGTAGTTCAGAAGGATTTGATGTTTCGGAACTGTTGAAAAGCCCGATCGCGCATCAGATCGCAGTGCTTGATCTCAAAATGGGAACTTTTAAGGATGACATTATTCAGGCGTTTTTAGACCATCCAGAATTGCCACATCTGAAGCTTCTCGATCTTTCAGGAAACAAACTTTCTGAAAGTGGAATTGCCCAACTTTCACAATCATCCTTTCAAGTGAAAGCAGACAATCAAGATACTGCCGAATATGAGAGTCAACGGCACTGGGCGCTGTATGAGTAGGAACGATGCTAAATTTTGCCCTAATCGCGAATCCTGAAACCCGTCGAGTTGAGCTATTTCAGCAAGCTTTAGCTCGATTCAATTTACCGCCTGCTGAAGTAATTCCTTACGAGGAACTGTTAGCAGGTCGATGTCTTTTGCACGAATGGGACACGCCCGATCGCATTTTCCGTTTTGATGCCCCAGAACGTAACTTCAACGTCGATCGAGCTTTGATCGCAGCGGGAGCCGATCAGCCTGGAGATCATTGGAAAGTCAGCGCGATCGACGCTTACAATCTCCCTGCTGATAAAGGTCGGATTCTGCACCCGCGTCAATGGTATCTCGGCTGGAAAGCTCGGCTACAAGAATGGTCATCTGTAGAAGGAATCTTCCTGAACCATCCCGATGACATTGTGAAAATGTTTGATAAAACACTGTGCCAGCAGATTTTAGCGAGTCACAATGTTCCGATTCCTCGATCGCTTGCTT
>CAXTDB010000422.1:0-4009 GCA_964242045.1 uncultured Leptolyngbya sp.
ACTTTCTTGCAGAAATCCTCACTCCGGAACAGCGCGATCGCTTTCAGCGAGAAAAAGAACTCGATACTGCCATTTATTATCCCGGCTTTCTGCGCTGTCGGGTGAACTGCTTCGAGAGTTTGACCGGAGGTGCGATCGTGCTGCGGCTGATTTCTCTAGAAGTGCCGACGATCGATCGATTGGGCTTGCCTTCGGTGTTGAAACATTTGGTCAGCTATCAGCAAGGACTGATTCTTGTAACTGGACCGACCGGATCAGGAAAATCGACCTCGATCGCGGCAATGATTCGCCACCTCAACGAAACCGATCAGCGGCATATTGTCACGATCGAAGATCCGATCGAGTATGTGCATACGTCTCAGAACTGTTTGATCAGCCAACGGGAAGTGGGCTTGCATACGCATGAATTTCACCAGGCGTTGAGGGCGGTGCTGCGGGAAGATCCAGATGTGATTTTGATCGGGGAAATGCGCGATCGAGCGACGATCGATACTGCGTTGAAAGCGGCGCAAACCGGGCACTTAGTATTAGGAACATTGCACACAAAAGGCGCGATTTCAACACTTAATCGTTTGCTAAACACTTATAGTCCTGATGAACAATCTGCGATGAGAATTCAGATTTTAGAGTCGCTAATTTCTGTAATTTCTCAACAGTTGCTACCGACGACCGATGGACGACGAACTGCGGTACACGAGATTCTCATTAATACGCCCGCAATGCAAGACTACTTGCTGAAAGGGAATGAAACGGATGCGTTCCATCTGATGGAAACGGATACAAATGAAGGAATGCAGGTGATGAATCAAGCTTTGTGTGAGTTGATTTTGCTGGGCAGAATCACGCCAGAAGATGCAGTAAAAGCTTCGCCGGATATAGGTGATTTGCGTCGCCGTGTGCGAAATGAAGGGTATAATCCAGGGCGTTCCTCAAACCGAGAATTTGATCCGTCAGCGCGGGAATATCACCCAATTTGATCAGAATCATGAAAAATTATTGAGTATCAAGAAATGTTCGATCGAATTTAGTGTGAAATAGCGGAGTTGCGATCGAACTTTTCTATGTCATTCTATCAACTCGCTCAATTCGTTCAAATTCAAGACTTTCTATCTGCTAAAGATCATTCGCACCTGTTGAACTATGTTTTTGATCGTGAAAATCAATTTGTTTCAACGAGTACTTCAACAGGTGCGATCGATTATCGTCAATCCAACATTCTCTATTACTTTGAAGAATACGAAAGTTGGATGACTCAGAAAGTAAAATCTTTTATTCCACAGCTTCTAGAAAACTGGGAGATTCAACCATTTTCAATCTCTCAGATTGAAATTCAACTAACAGCCCACAACGACGGAAATTATTACAAAATTCATAACGATAATGGCAGTGAAGATGCCGCAGATCGAATCATATCTTATGTGTATTACTTTAATCGAGAACCTAAAAAATTCTCAGGTGGAGCCTTACGAATCTACGATTTGAACTTAGAAAATGGGTTTTACGTTCAAGCTGAATCTTATCAAGACATCCAACCGATTAATAATAGTATCGTCTTCTTTCCGAGTCATTTCCTTCATGAAGTTCTACCTGTGACTTGTCGATCGCGCCAGTTTGCCGACAGTCGATTCACCCTTAACGGTTGGATTCGTCGCGAAGCGTCACACTATGACTAAAATTAAGAAACGTTGCTAATGCTTGAAAAATTTATGACCCCGAACGTTGAAATCTATACCTGGAGCGCTTGCCCGTTCTGTATCCGCGCCAAAGCTTTACTCGATCGAAAAGGCATTCAATATACCGAATACTGTCTCGATGGAGACGAACCTGGACGCGCAAAAATGGCAGAACGCTCCAACGGTCGCCGCTCTGTTCCTCAAATTTTCATCAACGATCAGCACATCGGCGGCTGCGATGACATTCACGCGCTCGATCGATCCGGCAAACTCGATCCGCTGCTTGCTGCTTAGTCGATTCGGGAGTGGGGTATCTTCCTCGCTCCCTCCCGTTCCTCTCTACTCTTATCTACCGTGAAAATTGCATTTATCATCGATCCGATTCATCGTCTAGATCCGACGCATGATACGAGCGTCGCGTTTATGGAAGCTGCACAGCAATTAGGGCATGAAGTTTGGATCACACAAGCAAATCGGCTCAGCGTCGTTCAGGGAAAAGCTTGTGCAACATTAGAACGAGTCAGCCTCGTCCCCGTTACACTCGGCGAAAATCGTTGGATTGCTGTCGATCGCTGGTTTCAAACCGAGTCGCCGACTTTCCAACCGCTCGAAACGATGGATGCGGTTTTCATGCGGACAGATCCCCCGGTGAATACTGCTTATCTTTATGCGACGTACATTCTCGACTATGTTGATCCCACCAAAACAAAGGTAATCAATTCACCGTCAGGAATTCGGGCGGCGAATGAAAAAATGTATGCGCTGCAATTTACTCAAGCGATCCCCGAAACGATCGTGACGCAAGAAAAGCGCGTGATTCTGCAATTTCTAGAGCAGCAAGGAACTGCTGTGCTTAAACCCTTAGGCGGCAAGGCAGGCGAAGGAATTTTGTTCTTGCAAACAGGCGATCGCAATCTTAATTCCATGATCGAAATCAGCACCCTTCAAGGCAATTTACCGATCATGGTGCAAGCTTACCTGCCACAAGCCAAAGACGGCGATAAGCGCATTATCTTGCTTGATGGAGAACCGATCGGAGCCGTTAACCGCATTCCAACAGGCAACGAATTTCGCGGCAATATGGCAGTCGGGGGTCGCAGTGCCCAGTGCGATATTACCGATCGAGAACGTGAAATCTGTGCCCAACTTGCCCCAACCTTACAGAAAGACGGTCTGTTTTTCGTCGGCATCGATGTGATCGGCGGGTATTTAACCGAAGTGAATGTCACCAGTCCTACGGGTATCCGTGAAGTTGATCGACTCAATAACACTCTGTTAGCCGTGCAAGTTATTCAATCGATCGAGAACTTGAAATTAGAGTGATACAATCCTTCCAGCAAATTCAACGGGCAGCGTGAGCGACCGAAAAGAGAAGGTAGTCAACAACAAGCCCCCTTGCGCTGACTACCTACACAAGGGCGACTTACCCGACCCTTGCTCGACCAAGCTAACTCAATCTCTAACCGGGATAGGCGAAGCCGTAGTAAAGAAATTGCAGTCAGACGATGAAGTTATGACAGAATCGAAGGATTATTAATCGCTGTCCCCGATCGCGCGTCTTTCCCTAGTTTCGTGCTTCTTATCAATTTCGTGCCTTTTATCAGGGCGCTCCGTCTCGTGTAAGGCTGGTTTGTGAACGGCAATGATCAAACAATTTCAGCAACAGCAAGGATTTTGGCAACGGGTTTCTACCGCATTGCGCCAAAGATTTCGCCAGACTGCCAAGATCTGGATTCCAGCATCAGCGGTCGCAGGTTGTGTGATTGGATTGCGAACGATCGGAGTGCTTCAGCCGTGGGAGTTAGGTACGCTTGACGGCTTTTTTCGCTTGCGTCCACTCGAATCGGTAGACGATCGTATTTTAATTGTCGGCGTTCGCGAAGAAGAGTTGCAGCGCTACAGTTGGCCCTTTAGCGATCACACCCTCGCTGAGCTATTAGAAAAAATTCAATCCGCAAAGCCGATCGCGATCGGCTTAGATATTTACCGCGATGTTCCGGTTCGAGATGGACATGGCGAACTGGTTAAAGCGTTTAGAACGATGCCGAACTTGATCGGAATTCAACAAATGCCCGCACCCGGAGAGCAAGGAGTTGCGCCGCCTCCGGAGTTAGAGCGTTTGAAACAAGTTGGCTTTAACAATGTTGTGTATGACAGCGATCGCAAAATTCGACGAGCGTTGCTGTACTGGTTTGATTCTGACAAGCGGCAGTATCGCAGTTTTGCGATGGAGTTAGCGCTGTTGTATCTCAAACAGAGAGGGATTCAAGAAGAAGGCGCGAAACACGATCGTGGACAGTTGCAGCTAGGTCAGGCGGTCTTTCAACGATTTCAGG
>CAXTDB010000423.1:0-3973 GCA_964242045.1 uncultured Leptolyngbya sp.
GACAATGATGGCAGATTGGGAATTTATTGTTAGCGAAGTGCTAGGGGGATCTGGCGAGGATGGCGAGCGGCTGATCTGGGAAAAAGTTGTGCAGGCACTTAGAGGCACAGGTGAGGGAATTGCGTGTCTGAACTACACCTACTTCAATCGCGATCGCCAATTGCGCTATCAACCGGATATTCTGCTGGTTAGTCGCGATCACGGCATCGTGGTGGTTGAAGTCAAATCCTTTGAAATCGACAACCTGGTTGAGATTCGTGCGAATCAGTGGGAGATGCAAAACTTTTACACGCGCTATCTTTATCCGTTTCGCCAGGGCGAGAATCAACTGCGTCAGATTCTGAAATGCTGCAATCGCACAACAACACTCAAAAATCGGATTCCAGGACGAGTAATTGTCGCATTACCTTGTATCAGTCGTGATCAATGGCAGTCACGCGGATTTGATCTGGATCATCCTACCTGTCCACCGCTAGTTTTTGGAGATGAACTAGGGTCGCGCAGCCTGCGAGATGCGCTTGAGTATCGCGCTCAATGGATCGAACGCGGAGAACAACCCTTGAATCTGAGCGATGCAGACTGGCAAGAACTTCGATATGTAATCGTTGGCGGGTCTCGATCAGCTTCTCCGGTTCCTCCACCTGCTCCAAGCGCGATTCAATGCCGCGCTGATGTTCTTTCAACCCTTCAAACATCTGTTGGCAAGTTTGATCAGCAACAAGCGAAGATTAGTATCCAAATCCCTCCGGGTCCGCAACGCATCCGAGGCATTGCAGGATCAGGCAAAACGTTACTGCTGTGTCAAAAAGCAGCTCGAATGCACCTTCAGCATCCCGACTGGGACATTGCTTTGGTCTTTTTCACGCGCAGCCTGTATCAGCTCGTACCGGAAATTCTAAGAACCTGGCTGCACGAATGGAGCGACGGACAGCTTGAGCCAGATTTCGTCAATGGAAAGCTTAAAGTGCTGCACGCTTGGGGAACGCGAGATCGAGCGGGACTCTACTCTCTGCTGCGCGATCGCGCAGGCGGGAGCGTTCTGACTTCAGCGCCTGTGATCGGAAGTATTCCAGAACGACTGGCAGCAAACTGTAAACGGCTATTAGAAAATCATTCGATTCTGCCAATGTTTGATGCGATTCTGATCGACGAGGGACAAGACTTACTCACTCGCGACACGCTTCAGGTCGATGAGAAGCAGGCAATTTATTGGTTAGCGTGGCAAGCATTGCGACCTGTGAACGCTGATCCTAATGCACGTCGCCTGATCTGGGCGTATGATGAAGCCCAAAGTTTAGACTCGTTGAGCGTGCCATCCTACCGAGAAGTATTTGGTAGTGAATTAGGAATGATCCTTTCAGGGCAAAGAACAGGGGGCAGCTATCCTGGCGGGATTCAGAAAAGTGAAGTGATGAAGCGGTGCTACCGTACCCCTGGTCCGATCTTAGTTGCGGCTCATGCGCTGGGAATGGGGCTACTACGGCGAACTGGAATGTTGAGCGGCTTTACAAGGCAGCAAGATTGGCAGCAAATTGGGTATGAAGTGACAGGCGATTTTCGACGATCCCAGCAGATCATCACGCTGCATCGCCCGCCGGAGAACTCACCGAATCCAGTTCCTCAGCTTTGGAAGAATCCACTCTTAGAATTTGAAGTTTACCCGGATCGCTCCACTCAACTGACCGCGATCGCGCAACGGCTGCGACACCATATTGAGAAAGAAGGATTGCAGCCGAGTCGAGATCTGCTCGTGATCGTGTTGGGTGGAGCTGAAACTGAAGACGCTGCTCAAAGAAATACAGCGAGTTTTGAGCTTCAGCGCCAATTTGCTCATACGCTGCGATCTCAGGGTATTGATTACTACTTACCCGGCGCAGCAGGCTGTAATCAACCCGTTAATGGCTCATACCAAAATGCAGATACGTTTTGGATGCCCAATGCAATAACTGTGTCGCGGATTCACCGTGCTAAAGGGCATGAAGCAAAATTCGTCTACGTCATTGGACTAGAATCTGTTGCCCAGCAAGAAGAAAACGTTTTGCTACGCAATCAATTATTTGTCGCATTAACGCGATCGATGGCATGGGTTCATCTTTCAGGTATTAAAGATCCTCATACCCATGCAGATTACCTGTTCTACGATGAAGTGCGCCGTGTTCTATCCAGTGGAACGACGCTTCAGTTTATTTACCGCAAACCGCAGCAGCGATCGCTAATGGATGAAGAAGCGCTCAATCCGCTGATTGCGGTTAACTAGGTGTAGTTGCGCTGGACGGGAACTCTCTTTATGTGCCCAAGTTTAGAATCTGAGCGGTCGTAAGCGTCAAATCAGAGAATGTATCACCATGAATGATTTCATCCGCAAGATATTCCTTGCGCTCAAACTGGTAGCCCTTCAGCGTAAACACGATCGTTTTGATGCCCTTGCCACGAGTGCAATGCTTTTCTGGAATTTGTCCACGATAATCGATCGCCCAATATTCAGGAACTTGCAGCAGAGCATAATCGCGCAGTTTGGGTTCTAAGTCGTCTTTCCAATTCTTCGACATGATCTCAACGATCAAGCGAGGGGGATCATAAATCGCCCGACGATCGGGATCAGGCATCCCATTATCGACAATTGCTATGTCTGGTCTTCTGCCATCTGCATTGCCGCCAACTGGAATCTGGATTAATCGGTTCGTTCTCACTTTCCAATTGCATTTGAGTCGGTCTGACTCACGCTGAAAAACGCCTTTGAGAAAATCGACGATATCTTCGTGGAGGTCAGACGGTTCAGGCATAGCAACAGGAATTCCATGAATCAACTCATACAGAGCATCTGTTCCATCGTCGTAATCGAGGAACTGCTCAAAGGTGAGTTGAGGTGGGGTCACGATTGTCTTCACTTCACGCTCCTGCGTAGCAGCTTTTGCCTGAATTTCCCTATTGTATGAGAAAAGCACCAAAATCAGGCTCCAAGAAATTCTGAAGCCTATCTTGTGTAATAAAACTCCTATTATTACACAAGATGGATTGCAAGTGCGATTCGCACAGCTCAAGCTGCCCTAGATCAGATCAAGAAGCGGAAGTTGAATTATTTCCACAGCGTTTGGCAGATTCAGATTAGACACCGATAAGCCAAGTAGCCGAACGTGACGATCGCTTAAATCGACTTCGCTAAAGAGAGTTTGAGCGATCGCTGCAATTTCCTCAAATTCCCGAATTGCATGGTGATAGGTCCGGCTACGGGTGACTTGCTGATAGTCGGCAAATTTGATTTTCAGCGTCAACGTCCGTCCGCTCGTTTGATGTCGAGCTAACCGTTGCTGGAGTGTTTGAGCGATCATATCGAGTTCTTGCAGCATTACGCCTGGATCACGCAAATCTTGAGCAAACGAAGTTTCGGCCCCGACTGATTTGCGAATGCGATTGGCTTGAACAGGTCGATTGTCTTCGCCTCTAGCAATGCTGTAGTAGAAGCGTCCACTTTTACCAAAATGATCGACTAATTCTGTGAGCGATCGTGCCCTTAGATCTGCTCCCGTATGAATTCCTAATTCGCGCATTTTCGTGGCGGTGACGCGCCCAATCCCGTGAAATTTCTCGATCGCTAACTGCTCAACAAATTGCTCTGCCTGTTCGGGAAGGATCACAGTCAATCCATCCGGCTTGTTTAGCCCCGTTGCCATCTTTGCGAGGAACTTATTGTTAGAGATCCCAGCAGAGGCGGTTAACCCAGTCTCACAGAAAATGTCAGCTTTGATGTGACGTGCGATCGTGCTGGCATAAGGCAAATCAACTTTCGGTTCGGTCACATCGAGGTAAGCTTCGTCCAGTGCTACAGGCTCAAAAATATCCGTGTAGCGCTGAAAGATTTGATGAATCTGAGCGGAGACCGATCGGTATACCTCAAAGCGCGGCGGAACGAAGATGAGATGCGGACATTTCTGGATTGCGAGTCGTGAAGGCATAGCCGAGTGAATACCAAACT
>CAXTDB010000424.1:0-593 GCA_964242045.1 uncultured Leptolyngbya sp.
CTGATCTTTGTTCGGATATCCAATCAGACAAACCTGAACCCGATCTCCCACTTGCTGCTGTGCCAAGACCGAATTGGGAGCCGCTGATCGATCAACGACTGCCGCAGTTGCATCTTTGAATTGAGTCACACCCAATTTAGATTTGAACTGTGCATAGCTGCCGCTGGTGGGCTGTTTTTCAAAGTAGTATCCCTTTTTTGTTACAACCGAGTCCTCACACTGATAAGGAATCGGCTGCATATTTAGATCAGCTTGGGCAATCGGAGCAATTACCCCGATCGACAAAATCGCCATCAGAACGCTACTTGCTTTCATCTTTAACGTCCGCCTACGGTGATCGAATCCACTTTCAAATGCGGCTGTCCCACTGTGACGTAAACGCTACCGCTAACCGAACCACAAAAGCCCGCTGCAAGTCCCAAATCCTTGGAACACATCGAAATCTTATCCATGATTTCAGTTGCTTCTCCGATCAACGTTGCGCCTTTCAGCGGTTTAGTGACTTTGCCGTTTTCGATCAAATAAGCTTCATCGACTGCGAAGTTAAACTGTCCGGTTGCGCCTACACTACCGCCGCCCATCTTCTTGCAGTA
>CAXTDB010000424.1:603-3956 GCA_964242045.1 uncultured Leptolyngbya sp.
TTTCTCGATCGACGCAAACAAGTCATCGATCTCATACTCACCGGGTGCAATATAAGTATTCCGCATCCGGCTTGCTGCTGCATAAGTGTACCCTTGACGGCGACCGCTTCCGGTTCTCGGATGACCCGTTCTCACCGAACCTGCGCGATCGGAAATAAAGTTCTTGAGTACGCCGTTCTCGATCAGCAACGTGCGCTGAGCGGGCATTCCTTCATCATCCATATCGATCGTGCCAAACGCATCGGTGGTAATACCTTCATCCCAAGCCGTGAGATTTTCGTGTGCAATTTTCTCGCCTTTCTTCTCAGCAAATGGAGTCGTTTTACGCTCGATCTGCGTGGTTTCAAGTAAGTGACCACAAGCTTCGTGGAAAATCACGCCGCCGAATTCATTCGCCATAATGATCGGATAATTGCCCGACTCGACATATTCGGCATACAGCATTTTCGCCGCCGATTCTGCGACTTCTTCTGCATCGTTGGCGTAGTTCCAAGTTCTGAGAAAATCCGGTTCACTCGTGCTACCGACGCGCTTGTTAATCGACGATCGATTCGTGCCATCGGCACAAAGCAAGCTATATCCGACCGACTGCGTTAAGCGAATGTCTCGCGCGAATGTGCCATCACTTGCTGCGACTAATACTTCTTGCCAATCGCGGAAATACACAGCTCGACGCGATTGAACGTGGTTCGCTTTTTGCGCTAGCGAGCCATTTGCCTGAAGCAACACATCGCCCATTTCCCGCATCGAACTCGACTGACCGAGCCACGCTTCTTTGCCCTTTTTGGTGGCATAATCGCGCAGCAGTTCAAGGTGAATTTCTGGAATAAACGAATTAGCGGAAGGCAACTGCAAGCCCATAATCGACAAGCCTTTTTCCAATGCCGCTTTTAGCCCGTTAAACGACAAATCATTAGTTGAAACATAGCAGTCCGCTTTCCCGCGAAACACCCGCACCCCTGCACCCGTTGCCAACCGAGGCGAAATGCTGGTAATTGCATCATCTTCCGCCATGCAGCTAATGTAATTGACGCGCTCTAAGAAAAATTCGATAAAATCTGCCCCGGCTGCTCGTCCAAGTCCAAGCAGAATCGACAAAGGCGCTTCCCACGTTTCGTCAAAGCGATCGGGCGTGTAGGAATAAGTCAAGCTGGGTAGCTCTTTGGAAATCAAAAGAGTCGGTGATTGCATCAAGCAAGCCTCAAAGCAGTATTCGGGGTGGTTTTGATTTATTGTAGCGAAGCCGTTTCGTTTCCGGGTCATGTGTGATTTAGGGGAGTCCGTACCTACGCAGTACGCCTTTGGTATGATGCGAGGAAATACAGGGTCGGTGATTCTGTAAAAGCTTAAGTTCCGGGTGAGAGGAGTGGGCATTACGGCAATCTTCACGAAGACTTAATCGATTTTGCGATCGACTTTGCCTGACATTTCAGTGAAAGTGCTAAAGATAGAGTTATTCTCGTGGAAATCACCGAGGTATTCAATGCGTGAGGTTCTTGCCTTAGTCAGTCTCGTGTGTTGGCTGATTCTCATGGTCTGGGTGTACCGCAACTCACCCAACTGGTTTTTCGTTCCCTTTTTTGTCGCCACAACCTTTCTGTATCTCCGACTGCTGGAACCTCGAAAAAGCTCGTAGAGTTTGCGTTTGCTTGATAGCCTCAAAGTGCTGTGATTGGAATTAAAGCTGTGAGTTCTCCACGCATCATGTCAGACATCAGGCTAGAGCAGATTCAGCGCGTTATTGTCACGGCTGAACAAATGCGATCGATCGAACAGCGCTTATTCGATGCGGGAATGCCTGTTGCCGCACTCATGGAAAAAGTGGCGAGAAAGTTGAGCGATCGTATCATCGCCTTATATCCTTCTCCTTGCAAAGTCGGAATTCTCGTCGGCTCAGGGCATAACGGCGGCGATGCGCTAGTTGTGGCGCGAGAATTGCATTTTCGCGGCTATGAAGTGCGATTGTGCTGTCCTTTTTCCCGCTTCAAAGAGTTAACCGCCAATCACTTACAATATGCGAAAAGTTTGGGAATTCCTTGTGAATCAGAAGTGGATAGCCTGCGATCGTCGGACTTTCTGATCGATGGCTTATTTGGATTCGGATTAGCGCGATCGCTCGAAGAGCCGATTTCTTCAACGGTCGATCGCGTTAACGAATGGAATTTACCGATCGTCAGCATCGATCTTCCGTCTGGTTTGCACACTGATACAGGTCATGCGCTCGGAACTGCGATTCGAGCAACTCATACTTTCTGTCTCGGCTTATGGAAACTCGGCTTACTGCAAGACTGGGCATTAGAATTTGTTGGACAAGCTGAACTGCTTGATTTTGATATTCCGCTGGCTGACATCACTGCGGTTTTAGGCGACCCTCCTCAACGCCAACGAGTCACTCCAACTTGGGCAATGTCCGCTCTACCGCTCAAGCGCCCTGCCTCGACGCATAAATATAAAATGGGGCATTTGCTGTTAATTTGTGGTTCAAGTCGGTATGCAGGCGGCGCACTGCTCGCTGGATTAGGAGCGCGATCAAGCGGCGTTGGCATGTTGTCGATCGCCGTTCCCGAATCGCTCAAACTCATGATGGCATCTCATATCCCCGAAGCGTTAATCCTTGGCTGTCCGGAAACCGAATCGGGCGCGATCGCAAACCTTACCGATCTCGATTTGAGTGCATTTCATGCGATCGCTTGCGGCCCTGGTCTAACCTTGGATGCGGCTCTTGTGGTCAAGCAAGTTTTAAAAAGCGATCGCGCGATCGTTCTAGATGCTGACGGATTGAATGCGCTTTCTCAGTTTGGAACTGTTCCCACTCTGCAAAAGCGCCAAGCTGCAACGATTCTGACCCCTCATGTGGGCGAATTTAAGCGACTGTTTCCTGATCTCGAAATTGAATGTCGATCGACTGCGGTTCAACAAGCCGCCAAATCGACCGATGCGATCGTGCTGTTAAAGGGAGCGAGAATTGCGATCGCGTCTCCACAAGGACAAGTCAGAATCAATCCAGAAAGTACACCCGCACTCGCTCGTGGTGGAAGTGGCGACGTTTTGACTGGACTATTGGGCGGACTCTTAGCACAAAATCTTGCGACACAGCGCAAAACTCCGCTTTTAGACCTGACGCAGACTGCTGCTTGGTGGCACGCTGAAGCGGGCATTCTTGCGGCTCAAGCCCGGACAGAGCTTGGGGTTGACGCTCATACGTTGACCCAATTTCTAATTCCAGCGATCGCGCCCAAAAAAAACTAAATTTCTAGTTTATTCTGTACGCAATCCTGTGCTACGATACATATCTGTGAATAGCAAGGGTCGATGCCCGAGTGGTTAATGGGGGCGGACTGTAAATCCGCTGG
>CAXTDB010000425.1:0-3953 GCA_964242045.1 uncultured Leptolyngbya sp.
GTTTACCCGCCGCACCTGCTGAAAAAACAGTGTTGCTCCCAGCCGTAGAATTGCGGTGTTCAAAGCGAGCGCTTGCCTGAAACGCTTTGCTTCCTGTGTATTCAATCCCAGCGCTGTAGCTATCACCGCCCTGAAGTCCAAGCGAAGCAGCACTTTGTCCTGGCGCAAAGGGTTGAAGAAACTGCACTCCTGTAGCATTTGTGCCGAGGAAATCGCCGAATACATGCTCGTAGGCAAAATCCATCCGCAAACCTGGCGAAAGCGAGAGTTTATGGTTGAGTCCGATTGCGCCTTGAGTGGTCAAACGATTTGCGCCATTCAGAATTGAATAGCGTCCGCTTAACGTCGTATCTGGACCCAGTTTGTAGTCACCCGTCACTCCAAGACTAGTGATCGCTTGTCCAGCAAACTGTCCGCGTGTGAAAAACTGTTGAGCAAGCTGCACATTCACACCCGGAATCAAAGCCCAATTTAAGCCTAATAAAGTACGATCGTTATACACTGCATCGACTTGCGAGGATAGTGTCGTTTCGTTTTGTGCCAGAAATGTGAGGCGTTGATTAATCGGAAAAGTGAAGCGCGATCGCAGTTGATCAGAAGTGGTATTGAAGATAGCAGGATTGAGTCGATCGCTGCGATCGCGATGCAGCCAATCTACGGTCAATTCTGAAGCTCCAAACCTCTGTTGAACACCCGCAGAAATGGTTGTGAGAGAGTTATCAACCGCACTCTCTGGAACTGCTTCTTGGCGAGGGGTGATTAACTCTTCTAACGTGAGTAGAGGTTGGGGTGCAATGCCTTTGTTGTCTTCGTGATCGTACTGGAATCGAAGACTGGTATTTCGCGAGATTGCAGCGGTCACTTGCGTTCCGTAACGAGTTTGTCCAGGCGTAAAGCTGACCGTAGCATTGTTCGCAAATCCGGTTTCTGCCGATCGATAATATGCCCGCCCCTGAATTCCTCGCGCGATCTCTGCTTCGAGTTCCGCACGGTAAGCCGATCCCTCAATCGGACCCAAAAAGTCCGAGACATGATTCGACCGTGCATATTCCGCAGTCAATCGAGAATTTGCACCGAATGAAACGAGGGCATCAGCTCCATACAGTTCAAAATTGCGATCGCCCTGATTCTCTTTCAAGTAAGTTGCTCCAACCCAGCTTTCTCGGTTTTGTTCGCGAGAGAAATGGTACTGGGTTCGCGCTGCGTAAATGCTGGTATCGCTTCCCGGAGTATCGTACTGGTAAGTGACAACAATGCGACGAACTAAGGGCGTACCGTCTTGGGCGATATCTGTTCTTAGAATCGGTTGGCGAAATAGGAGTGAACCTCGATCGTAATCAATTTCGTAGTCCGTACCGAGATTGAGCCGTTTCCGCTCTATGACAGTCCCTGGACGATTCAATTCTTCTAATTCCAGAAAGACATCTTCACTGCCTTCTATTAACAAACGACGAGACACAAAATAGAATCCGCTTGTCCCATCAGGCGCGATCGTGTCGCGTTGGAATCCTTGGACATTATTGGAAAATAAACCTGTGATCTGTAAATTCCCAAAGTTGTAGTTTGCCTTAAACCCATGCAGCTGGCGGATTGTTGAAGTGAATTCTTGCGATCGTTGAGCGAATTCCTCAGTGTTAAAGTCGCCCCACATCGCGTAATCTGTACCCGCGTTGGGAACGGGCGAGTTACGCTCAAATTTGAGAAACACCGAATCGATCGAGGGCGCAACCACAATTGATTCTGAACTATCGCCATAAACGGGGTAATTCTGATCGCAAAACTGTTGTTCTCGAAACAATCGAACAGTGTCATCACAGGTTTTATTCAAAGGTCGATCGCTGTTGTAAGCTCCCGTGAATAACCATTCTCCGACTCTTCCGGTCGCAAATACGGCTGCACGAGCATCGAGTTGATAAGAATAATCACGATCAATCGGCAGGAAGTCCCGAAAGCTGCGATAAAAATCCGTCCCTCGTTTCCCGAAGCGCAAATCGATCACACCCGTCGCGATCGACGGACGCAAATTCGTTTCAAAGTTGAGTTGCGTAAAGGCTTCTAGATCTCCACTGACTGCTCGAATTCTCACGGTTTTGGCTTCGAGTCCCGATCGCAGTTGAGCGTTGAACTGACCTTGCTGCACCTTCACTTGAAATCCAGGCTGTTCTAGCGAGGCATCATCCCCGACGAATTCTCCAGATGTCGCACTTAACGTGATTACTCCGTCTCGATTTGATCGATTTCCCTGCTGATCCAGCCATTCTCCTTGAATCGTTGCAATCGATCGCCCATCTGCCGGAATTTTCGATTCTACAGTTCTTATCTTTAGGGCTGTTGCTGCACCGCGCACCTTCACCTTGATTGTTGTAGTCGGCGTTGATGTTCCCGCTACCCTTGTAGTAATCGTGTTTTCGCCTTCTCGGAATGAGACACCGAACCAAGTCTGAGTCACGGTCTTCGCTGTTGTATCTGTCTCAGTCCGCCCAATAAGGGATGAATCCACTAGCGTTCCATTCACCCGTAGCTCCACCTTGGCATCGATGGGCGATCGTAGTACCACCGTTGCCGCAGGGACATCTAACACCGCATCAGGCGCAGGGCTAAGTACCTGAATTGAAGGCATTCCTACAGGTGCCGAAGAAACGCTTTCTTGAGGTGGCGTTGGGACTACGATTGGGATTGGTGCTGAAGGAGGTTTTGTTACCTGCTTCTCGATCGGTGCCGTTATTGCTGATGAATTTGGCATAACCGCCGTTTCAGCTTGGGCAGGTAAAGTTAGCGCCAATAAGCTCACGCTACCCGCGATCGCGAAGTAAGCATCTCGCCGGATCACGTTGAGAAATTTTGCTAAGGGAAGAGAGACTTTGTTCATTTCTGCACTGCCTTTCCAGACGTAGGCGTGACCGCAAAATTCATTCGCACCATGCCACCGGGCGCTAAATGCACCAGGCGAGATTGGCTATTGCGTTCACTGAAATATCGATTCGGTGCAAGGGTGTAACCCGGTAGACTATTCAAATCCAGCACCCCTGTCCGGTAGCCCGGTAAAGCATTAATCACGGAGAACATGCCTTTTGCATCGGTTGTTACACGATTGCCATCTTCCAGAAAGATCACAGCGTTCGGAACGCCTGGTTCTCCCGGTTGTTGTTCGCCATCAAAGTTCTTGTCCACAAATACACGACCAATAATCGTGCCGCAATCAGAGACAATGCCTTTGCGAATTCGCAGTTGATGGGTTGCGGGTCCGTCTGTAATCTCAAATTGATTATCTGAGCGTCGCGCATTCAGCGTTGCAGAGTTGCGCCCAGAACCCCGGATGGCATCGGGGGTTAAACGAGCAGCGTAGGCAACATTAAGGACTTTTCCAGTCGGAATCTGTGCTTGCGATCGGAGGATGACCGTAGAACCGCGCGCTTCTGCGGTGACTTCAACCCGCTGATTATCAATCTCCCCTTGCACTGCTTCAGGCAAGAACTGAAATCCGACGGGTAAGGTGTCGGTCAACACGACTTGAGCTAAGGCAGTATCAGCCTGGTTTCTTACTGAGAGACGGTAAATCACAGAGTCACCCGGTTCAGCGGTTGCACGATCGGCAGTCTTAACCAGTCGTGCTTGCTCAGGTTGGCATAGTTGTGTGGTGAACCGGAATGCAAATAGATCCAGTCCAATCAATTCGGCATTTGCAACCGGAGCGATCGTATCTTCAACGCGCGTATCTCCAGTCGCACTAATCGGCTGTCCATCTAACGATGTTGCAATATAGCGAATAATGCTATTTCTGCTCGTCCCGGTACTGTCAAGAATTTGAATTCTGATCCGTCTTTGTGTATAGATCGAATCTGCGGGTGGATTAACGACGATGATGTAGGTTGAGCCAGGAGCAAGTTGTCCTTTATTCGGATCGAGCAGAAAGTTATATCTTCCGCGTAAGTCTCCCTGAGTCGCATTCGAGA
>CAXTDB010000426.1:0-3948 GCA_964242045.1 uncultured Leptolyngbya sp.
GGGACTGAAACAGATATACAAGCTCCGCGCAGAAGGGGAATGTATAGCCGATCAGACCCTTTAATCCCGGCAACGGGACTGAAACAAGTGCTTGCGGATCACTGCAAGTTTCGCGAAGTAGCGCGATCAGACTCTTTAATCCCGGCAACGGGGGACTGAAACCGATTGTTTGCGAACCCCCTTCTGCCTGATCGCATTCCACCCACAGCTATCCAAGACTATAATCTCGAAGACTTCATACTACATTCCCATCTATGAACTGGCTTTCCCTCGATTCCAACTCATTTCATCTCCTCGCTCAAACCTCACAATCTCCAACCCCGAACGATCTCGAACTCCTCCGCAAACAACTCGACTTCATCACCCAGTCCAACAAAGACCTCAACGAAAGCTTCAAAACCTTCGTCGAAGCGATGAAATTTGTCCTCGTCGTCTTTGGCTTCCTCGGAGCCGTCCTCGCCTTCATCTTCGGCAAAAACCTCGACGATGCCAAAAAAGTTGCCCGTGATGCCATCCGCCAAGAAGTTGATAGCTACGTCACCACCCTTGTCCACGCTGAAATCGAAAACGTCAAACGCACCCTCCAGCGCGAACGCATCATCGGAGATACCACGGTCAACTATTACCTTCCCCACCAAACCCAGCCCCCGCGCGAATTCAAACTACTGCAAGCTCGCGGCTTCCGAGACGTGCGCTTTCCCAAAGACTTGCAACAACTTCAAACCGCAGTCGCCGATGTCATCGTCCTTGACCTCGAAAACTGGCTCACCACTCTACCCGAAGCAGAACAAGAAGCTGCTGCTAAAGACCAAATCGAGACGTTACTCAACCTGCTCCCCCGCTCCGCCGTGTTAGTCGTCTACGTGCGCTCTGTCGTAAAATATCTCTATTCCGTCCCCCGCGATCGCTACATCACGCCCGTCAACAATCCCGTCACTCTGATCGGCATGGTCGCTGATGCCGCCTATGTGGTCGCAGGCGATCGCATTCGCTAACTTCTTGCCTCATCCATCCTGACATCCGCTACCATTTATGCCCCGTCGCCCTTCTCGATCAACCCCCATCCTTAGTTGGGCAATTGATACCGATCTGGTTGCTCTCACTCTGACTTTGCAACCCCAAACCGACCTCCAGTTTCCCACTCACTACACCACAGAACTCCACTCTTGGTTTCTTAACCAAGTTCGCCTCACCGATCCCAAGCTCTCTGCCTATCTCCACGATGGACAATCCGAAAAAGCGTTCACGATCGCACCGCTCATCGGCAACATCCAGACTCAAGCGCGAGCAGCTTTCGCTGTGCCAAAGGCAACGCTCTATTGCTCAAAAGATGCGCTTTATCAGTGGTCGATTTCTGCTTTGTCTGGCAGCGTATGTGGTTGGTTGCAGCAGTGGTTATGCAACCCGCCCTCAGAAATGCACCTCCGCAGCGGAACCTTTAACATTCAGCAATGGAACATTAGTCTTCCGGCAATCACCTATGAAACGATTTGGGACAAGGCTGAAGCCGATAACAAAGATCTCAGCCTCACTTTTACGACTCCAACTAGCTTTCGTAAGCGTAGCAATCACATGCCACTGCCGATTCCTGAAAATGTGTTTCATAGCTACTTGCGACGTTGGAACATCTTTTCTCATTTAGAGTTCGACCAGAGTGAATTTCTCGATTGGGTGAATGAGTGTGTGGTGATTCTGCGGCATGAGATCCGATCGCAGAAAACACAAGCTGGAAAGCAAGGCTCTGTCACGGGGTTCGTGGGTGCTGTGCAGTTTGGACTCACGCCCAAAGCTAAAGCCGAGCCTGAGTATGTTCAACTAGTTCGTGCCTTGATTGCTTGTGCGCCTTATTTCGGAACCGGACACAAAGTCACCTTTGGATTAGGACAGTCTCAGCCCGGTTGGTTTGTTGAACCTAAATGTCAGCAATTCGCGCAGGGTTCAACTCCGAAAGTAGCGCTAGATGCGATTCCGAAGCCTAAAATCGGTGCTAGGAATGAGGTTGAAGAAACGATCGCTCCTTTATCTGATCCGATCGTTAATCCCTCTAGCTCTGAGTTTGTCGATCGACACACAGAACTCAAAGCCTTCTTTTTCAGCCGCAAAAAACGCCAAGGTGGAGAACGAGCCGAGAAAGCTGCGGAGATGTGGGCAACCATTATTGCAAAACAAGAATTCGGCGAGAGTTTGCCAGAGATTGCCGCAGCGCTAGATTTGTCCTACGACACCGTGAAACAGTATACAAAACGCGCTCGTAAAGTCTTAGAGGATCTCTAGAATTCTCGAAGCGACAAGGCGGATTTTGCGGAGGCGCAAACGTACTGGCAAGTGCTGTTACCGAATTTTGGGGGAAGCATTTCGGGCAGGCTGAGCCTACGTTTCTGAAAAATTATCCCTTATGTCAACTTTGTATCTTGTTCAATAGGGCGCAACTGTTCGTCGAGAGCAGGCGCGATTTGTCATTCAATCGAGAGAGCAAAATCAACTGGATCAGGCGATCGAAGTTCCGATTCGAGAAGTCAAGCAGCTATTGCTGTTCGGCAATATTCATCTCACAACTGCGGCGATTTCAGCGTGTTTGGAAGGACAGGTTCCGATTCTATTTCTGACACAAACTGGGCAGTATAAGGGGCATCTCTGGAGTGCAGAGCAGACTAACCTGGCGAGTGAAGTGGCTCAGTTTAGCCAGTATGGAAGTGCTGAATTTCAGTTGGAAGCAGCTCGATCGATTGTACGAGGCAAGCTGCTGAATTCTAAACAATTGCTGTTGCGTCTGAATCGAAAGCATCGTTCCGAACGGGTTGCAACTGCGATCGCGGGAATTGGGGCGGATTTGAGAGCGGTCAAACAGGTGGACAATTTGGATTCACTGCGAGGCTATGAAGGAGTAGCAGCGAGTCGATATTTTTCAGCGTTAGGGCAGTTGATCACAAATGCGGAGTTTCATTTTTGTCATCGTAACCGTCGTCCGCCACTAGACCGATTCAATTCGCTGCTGAGTTTCGGCTACACACTGCTGTTCAATAATGTGCTGAGTTTGATTCTGGCGGAGGGGTTGCATCCGTATCTGGGGAATTTGCATCGAAATGAGCGATCAGAGGCGCATCTCGCATTCGATTTGATGGAAGAGTTTCGGTCTGCGATCGTGGATAGTTTGGTGCTGGGATTGGTGAATCGTCGGATGGTGAAGCCAGACGATTTCCAAGAGCCGACTGCTGAAGGAGGGGTGTATCTGACAGATTTGGCAAGGCGATCGTTTCTCAAGCATTTTGAGGAGCGGATGGAAATGCTGGTGAGTCATCCGAGTGTGAAGCATCAGGTGTCTTACCGCTACGCAATTCAGCTTCAGATTCGGCGATATCGGCGCTGTTTGACGGACTCTGAGTCGTATGTGCCGTTTTTGAGGGCGGTCTGATGTTGCTGCTAGTGGTGTACGATGTGACGAACGATCGTCGTCGGCATAAGTTAGCGGTGTTGTTAGAGGGGTATGGTCGGCGGGTGCAGGAGAGTGTGTTTGAGTGTTTTGTGACGCTGCCGGAGATGCGAAAGTTGTATGAGCAGGTCGGAAAGCGGGTGAAGGCTGAAGAGGACAATGTGCGGTTTTATTGGATTCCGTCGGATGCGCTGCCCAAGGTGCTGACGATCGGGAGTGCGATGCCGGAAGCTCCGCCGAGCGCATATATTATTTAGTTGACGAGTGTCGAAACTCCCGTTAATATTGCAGGAGTTTCGACACATCCCAACTGAACCTCGAAAATTGAATAATTTCGTTAAGTTCCGTCGATGCGGCGTTGCATGAGCGTTTCAAGCTCCGGAGGAGGAGTAATCTTGCTTGGCTGAAGCGCCAATTTGCAAATCAAGACGCACTGCGTCGATTTGTCCGCCGAATTACGCTCCTCATCTAGGTTCCTGGACGAGGGGATTCATCGCTAATTCCCCGCAAGGGGACGG
>CAXTDB010000427.1:0-3936 GCA_964242045.1 uncultured Leptolyngbya sp.
CAGTGTTAAACTCCATGTGTTCGATGCGAAGATCTTGCTTCATCACCATGCCTTCACCAGCGATCGACACAGAATTTAGCGCGCCTGTAAGCATCTTGAGCGGATCAATATCAATTTCAACGTTTAAGTTTTCAACTTCGTCAAGCTGGCTTCTTATTCCCAGTTCTGCAACCTTGCTTATCGCTTGGTCATCTAAGTCCGGCATGTTTCGCTCCTGCGCCATCCTAGTCGGCATTACTTTAGAACATCTGAACGAGCCTCTAAATCTACACGCTGGTAGAGCGCTTGCGCGATCGTACTCTGTCTAGAGAGGGGCTACGCGCTGCGGCAGTTCGACGGTAATCGTAGAGCCAAGTCCGAGTTTACTCTGCACTGAGATTTCACCGCCCATCAGTTGAGTGAGCGCCTTGGTTATGGCAAGTCCCAATCCTGTGCCGCCGTGCTGCCGCGTCGAAGTTTGATCCACTTGCCAAAATTGCTGAAAAATCGCATCGAAGTTTGTATCATCGATTCCAATTCCAGTGTCTTGAACAACGATCGCGATTTTCCCCAGTTTTCCAGGTCTGACCTGAATACAAACAGAGCCGGAATCGGTGAATTTAATGGCGTTAGAAAGGAGATTAACGACAATTTGTTTGACGCGAGCGCGATCGTTAGTCACACTCAAATTCGACGTGGCAAATTGAGCCTGGAGCGTGAGTTTTTTTTGTTCAGATAGCGATCGCATTTCTTCGATTGTTGACGCGACTAATTCGTTGAGATCAAAATCTTCTAGCCGAAGTTCAATTCGTTTAGCGCGCAGATTAGAAAAGTCTAAAATGTCTTCGATTAAAGCCAGCAAATGTCGCCCATTTTCAAAAATTCGTTCAATTAATTTTGATTGGTGGGGTGGAAATTGGCGGTGAAATTGACGCAGTAATAAGTCCGAAAATCCTAGAATTGCGGTTAAAGGTGTCCGCAGTTCGTGAGACATCGTTGCGATAAATTGCTCTTTTAAACGATCGGCTTCGAGCAGTTCCATATTCTGCCGCTGGATTTTTCTTAATTGTTCTTCGATCTGCTTTCGATTGGTAATATCTCGTAGCAGCCAGCGAAGCGCGATCGTTTCTCCGCTTTCGGTTTTGACAGCAACGATCGTTAATGCTGCCTCGAATCGCGTTCCGTCGTAAGCAACAAATGGGATTTCCCATTCGCGGACTTGATCGATCGATTGCAGTTGCAGTAAGAGCGATCGAAAAACGTTGCGATGTTCTTCGGCAACAAAATTAATTAGAATTTTACCGCCAAGGTATTTCTTCTCGATCTTTAATAGCTCGACAGCAACGCGATTGGCATCTTGAATTTTGCCGTGTCTATCAGTAACTAAATATCCATCGGGCGCGAATTCAAACAGTTCCTGATAGCGCTGCTGCTCGATTTCGAGCGCTTGTCTCGCTTCTGAAAGCTGTTGGTTTTGTTCGCAAACTTCTTGCTCGATTAATTTTAATTCTTCTAAAGCTTTTGACAAGGCAGATAAATAGTCTGCAAACGACGCATCCGGTGAAGGTGAAAGCGCTTTATCAACGGTTTGATATAGATGGTGAACTTGCTGATCGACGGTTTTTAACTGTTTCATCAGCTTTTGCCGATCGCGAATATTTTCTGGTTCATTCATAACTCTACGATCGAATGACTCTAATAACATTTCAACTCGAATTGACTACCCCCCCAATTGGGACCAGATATTTCAGTCTTGAGCATAAATGGAACGTAATATAATTCAGCTTACGGAAATTCAAGTTAGCGTTAGGTGAATTAGCATCATTGCCTTAACTCGCATGATTGCAGACTTTAGGGATTCTTAACTCTATCGCGAGGACTGATTCGACAGGAATCTTCAGCAAAATGCGCTAGATTGACAAAGCGTGTTCGCTCATTCAACTCATGCCGATTCAAAATCACCGCTGGTTTTTACCGTCTGTTCACATCGAGCCAGAACTATTTGAAGTCTACCGATCGACGCATCAGTTTTATCAAGAAGTGCAGTCGCGCGAAGCACACGATCGCTATTGCGAATGGTATGAGGCAGTTTCCGAACAAAATCGCCGCGAACTTGAAAAAATGCGCGGCGATGTCAATGTATTCGGTTGGTTTCGGCGCAAAATTTAGATGGGTTCAAGTTCAAACTCTTGAAGATGAGCGCGAAACTTGCCTTCAAACTTGATTAAATATGGAAAATTTGCGCTTACCGGGCGACCCTGCCATTCTTTGATAATCGCCATAATTTCGCCTTCTTGCCCTTTGATATCAAACGCCTCGTTGCGGTGCTCTGGATGGTGATACACCACCACCGATTCTTTGACCCGAACACGATCGCCAATATTCATCACCTTGAGTGTTCCTCTCTCCGCAAGATTCACCACAGCACGTCCAACAGTAGACAACTTTTTAATCTTTGCACAATGCGTGTCGATCGCTTTATCGTTTGAGCAAATCGTTATTGATGCGCTGATGCCAGGATTCAATCATCGGCTGTAGCCGTCCCGCCTCGGTTTTAACCCGCTGCGGCATGCCCACCGGATCGCGGTAGTACCAAGTGCCCAACGCCGCCGCACCACCAAGCAGCAAAACGAGAAACAGTTTTAGTCCGATCCGATTCTTGCGTTTCGGCTGCATTACTTCGGTCGGCGGAATAATGATCGGTTCTGGTAGTTCCGGTTCGCTGACGCTGGCGGACGGTAGCGAAACAGGCAATCGCAATTCGGGTAAAGCCGCTGAAGTTTGGCAGTGCGTCAGCACGATCGAGGAATTATCGTGACCGTTGCGCTGATTGGCAAAATCGAGCCAGGATTTTACTGCGGATTCGATCGAGAATTTATCTTGCAAAATCAATTCCGCATAATCCGCCCAAGATTGCTCTACAAAGCCGTTATCACTCATACCGTCCGAACACAGCACTAACATTCCATCTTCTTCGAGAATGAAGCGTCGCACACTCGGATGTAAATGATGTCCTTCGCGCGTTCCCATCGCTTGAGTCAGCGCGCCAGAATCCGGACGTTTGAGCGCTTCTCGATACAGCGATCGACCCATCCGCACTTCCCGCACTGCGACATCATCATCCACGGTTAGCTGATGACAATATTCGGATGTAATCCAATACGCGCGGCTATCTCCGACATTGACAATGTAAACTTCGTGGGCATTATTCGCGATCGAGCCGCCTGTTAATGTGACTCGCTGCGGAATTTGTAACGCCATCACCAGCGTTGTGCCCATTCGACGGCGAGCGGTGCGATTTTGAGCATCATTCTGAGCCGCGATTAAATTGTTAACCACTCTGACGATCGCCGCTAACTGATCGCAAATTAAATCCGGTGGCAATGGTTCCGGCTGCCCCGCAATTTCCGACAGCAGCGCTTTTACCTGCAACTGAATCGACTGTACGGCTAACTGACTTGCGACTTCACCACCATCGTGCCCCCCAATTCCATCACACACGATCGTCAGTCGCGCCGATAAATCATCAAACGTTTGCGTTTTTGAAGTGATCGGATAACAAGTGTCTTCGTTGTGCGATCGACGCATTCCCACATCGGTTGCCCCGTACACCTGAATTCTCAGCGGCAGTTGAGAAGCCTGTTCTAATAAAAGCTGATTCAGTCGAGTTGAAATCTCGCGCAAACTCACCTCCGAAGTTTGCATCAAGGCGCAGATTGCTTGTAACGGTTCCGCGATCGCAGGTTTCGCATCCGACAATAAAACGAGCCAACTCTGCGCCAAATTCGCGAATGTCGGTTGAGTAAATGATTCCTGCGCCTGCCCTTCATCCAAAACCAACTCTTTCAATCGAATCCGCCAGCCCTCGATTCGGATGTAGTCCGGCGATAGCAAACTCGATGCAACTCCCAACTCACAAAACGGTGTCCACAGTTCTAAAATCTGCCACAACCAGTA
>CAXTDB010000428.1:0-1962 GCA_964242045.1 uncultured Leptolyngbya sp.
AATCGAGATCAGTGGGAACTCAATAGCGTTGAAGGCTTTGTTAGACAGATTATTGGATGGCGCGAGTACATGCACGGAATCTATGTTTACATGGGCGAAGACTATCCCGATCGCAATTGGTTTAATCACACTCAGCCACTTCCAGACTTTTACTGGACAGGCGAAACTCAGATGAACTGCTTACACCATGTTCTGAGTCAAGTCAAAACGACCGGATACGCTCATCACATTCAGCGACTAATGGTGCTGAATAACTTTGCATTGATTACTGGCATTTCTCCCCAGGAATTGCAGGATTGGTTTCACACGGCATTTATTGATGGGTATGACTGGGTAATGCAAGCGAACGTGATTGGCATGGGTCAATATGCGGATGGGGGCATGATGGCATCGAAACCTTATGCTGCTTCTGCAAACTACATCAATACGATGAGCGACTATTGCAAACACTGTGAATACAATCCGCGCAGTCGAACCGGAGAATCAGCCTGTCCGTTTAACTTTATGTACTGGGATTTTCTTGCACGACACTACGAGAAGTTAAAACATAACCCGCGCATGACTCAGATTTATCGCAATCTAGAACGCATTTCAGCCGAAGAACTCGAACAAATTCGCCAACAGGCAGAGCAATGGCGAAACGAACATCTGCATACCGAATATCCGCTTCCTTCTACGCCTAAACCTCATGGATCGACTGAACCAGCTCCGCAGCCAGTATCTTGAGCTAACAAACCAGGTTTTACCCGAACTTGCACGCGATCGCAATTTTCCGGTTCGCTACAATCACTGTTTTCAGCGAATCATTCTAGATAATCTATTCGGTCAATGCTGGTACGAAGTATTAGAGCGCAAGCGCATCCCCGCTTATCAGCAGTTAACCGAAGCTCAGCTAGAAACCGCGATCGCACTTGCAAATCGCATCATTGCTCAACCCGATTCTTATCTGCAACAACTCAATCAAAATAGCTTAAACTGGCGCGATCGTTAATCTTTCCGTCTATCCGAAGTATGAGGGCATGAGAACGCAGTTGAATCACGATTAAGCGATCCTACATCTTCAGGAAATGAACCGTTATGACTATCAGTTCTGATTCATTAACCGATAAGGTTGTCGAAACGCAGTACCCGATCGAATCGATCTTACAGAATCGTTGGAGTCCACTGGCTTTTTCCGATCGCGCCGTTGAACCAGAAAAGCTTGGTAGCGTTCTCGAAGCCGCACGATGGGCAGCCTCATCTTACAATGAGCAACCGTGGAGTTTTATTGTTGCAACCAAAGACAATTCGGCAGAATTCGATCGATTGTTAAGTTGCTTAGCTGAAGGCAATCAAGAATGGGCAAAAGATGCTCCGGTGCTAATGATCTCGGTTGCGAAGCTTCAGTTTGAGCGAAATGGACATGAAAATCGCCATGCTTTTCACGATGTCGGAGCAGCCGAAGCGAATTTAGCGGCTCAAGCGACTGCCCTTGGATTGTATGTTCATCAAATGGCAGGCTTTGATGTCGAGAAAGCGAAAGAACTCTACAGCATTCCTCAAGGCTATGAACCTGTCGATGCGATCGCGCTCGGTTATCTCGGCGACCCTCATCAGTTGTCGGATCGATTGCAGCAAAGACTATCGGCTCCGCGATCGCGCAAATCTCTAAAAGACTTTGTGTTTACCGGACGCTGGCAGCAATCTTCAAGCTTCGTTTAAGGGTGTTGATGTGCCCTGCGGCTTCCACGGTGGGGCATCATTGGCTAGATTGCTTTGAATTCATTCAGGTGAAAAATCTGTGATGGATTTGATAGTAATATCCTGCGAAAGTGCTGCCCTCAACTGTCGCTCATCGACCGAAATTAGTGGCGTGTCTAGGTGCTTGGCAAGCGCAATGTACAGTAAGTCATAAACGGCAAGTTGATGAGTCAAGCCAGTTTGCAGTGCATCGGGTAATAGCGATGCAACGATTTGAGATGC
>CAXTDB010000428.1:1972-3925 GCA_964242045.1 uncultured Leptolyngbya sp.
GCGATCGCAATCGGTAAACCATCAAATCGAACGGCTTTCCAAAGAACATTGGTGCATTCCAGCAGGCAAAACTCAGGCAGGTGCAAACTGTCGCCCTGATACATTCGTGAAATTAGAACTCTCGATTCGGGTGTGTATTGTTGAGTAATTGCGTACTGAATGACAACACTTGCATCGACCACATAGGCTGTCATTAGAGATCTCGATCCTCGCGAATCATTTCTAAAGTTGTCTTTGATCCAGCAGGAGGAGTCCACCGAATTCGATCCATCGCAGCTAAAACCTCTTCTAGAGCGCGATCGTCTTTAGGTGACGCATATAATTGTTCACCTACGATTTGCGTAATTAACGTTTTGAGTTCCTCGATTGTCATATCTGCGACTCGTTGTGCGCTCATCAAGCCAGATCTCCAAGAAGACTTCGTTACTTCTAGTCTACAAGCAAGATGCTGAACGCTAGACTGGTCTGATCGAAGCAGCATTCAAGGCAACCAAGGATATTTCCGAAAGTCGGGTTTACGTTTTTCGAGAAAGGCTTGTTTGCCCTCTGAGCCTTCTTCGGTCATGTAGTAGAGCATTGTGGCATTTCCAGCCAGTTCTTGTAGTCCGGCTTGTCCATCACAATCAGCGTTCAGTGCAGCTTTGAGACAGCGAATTGCGATCGGGCTTTTCTCTAAAATTTCTTGCGCCCACTGAATTCCTTCCGCCTCCAGTTGATCCACTGGAACTACAGTATTGACTAATCCCATGTCTAAAGCTTCTTGAGCAGTGTACTGACGGCAGAGATACCAAATTTCGCGCGCCTTTTTTTGTCCGACAATTCGCGCCATGTAGCTTGCACCAAATCCACCGTCGAAGCTTCCCACTTTCGGCCCGGTTTGTCCAAAAATGGCGTTATCTGCCGCGATCGTTAAATCACACAGTAAATGCAGCACGTGACCACCCCCGATCGCATATCCCGCGACTAAAGCAATGATCGCTTTCGGCATCGATCGAATCAATCGCTGCAAATCCAGCACGTTCAATCGCGGAACGCCTGCTTCATCCACGTAGCCTGCGTGACCCCGAACGCTTTGATCGCCGCCGGAACAGAAAGCATATTTGCCGTCAGTGTGAGGTCCTGCACCCGTCAATAGAATTACTCCGATGCGACTATCTTCGCGGGCGTTAGCGAAAGCGTCGTAGAGTTCAACAATTGTTTTCGGGCGAAAGGCATTGCGCTTGTGGGGACGGTTGATCGTGATTTTAGCGATCCCATCAGCTTTGTGATACAAGATATCTTCGTAGGATTTTACGCTTGTCCAGTCTGTCATAGTGAGTTCGCGAAGTGTTTTAGATTCGTTTTGCGCCAGTTGGCATCATGATGGCGATCGGTTTTCAGTTCCAGCACTCGAATGCCTTTGGATGGAAGCGGATTAATGCGATCGCGCAGTTGCTCCCAAGTTTCGATGATTTCATGTTTTACGTCATATGTTTGACAGAGTTTTGCAAAGTCGATGTTTTGAGGAGTCGCGAAGAATTCTTCAAATGGCGGCTCGAATGAGGCGATCGGTAACATTCCAAAAATTCCGCCGCCGTTGTTGTTGATCAGAACAATCGTTAGATGTCCTTGAAAGTGCGATCGGATTAAAAATCCATTCGTGTCATGCAGCAAAGCTAGATCGCCTGTAAGCATGACTGCGGTTTGATGATGAGCTACGCCCAAAGCGGTCGAAAGCGTTCCATCAATGCCGTTTGCACCTCGATTAAAAAAAGGTTGAACCTTCAAATCTCCAGGTTTCCAAAAGAACTCCAAATCGCGCACAGGCATACTACTAGCAATGAACAATGGAGTTTCAGGCGGCAGAGATTGCGACAAAATCCAAGCGGCTTTGCCTTCAAACAAAGCGGTTTCTTGTGCGAGAAATTGATCGATCGTCGAACGCATTTTCGATTCTGCGTTTAACCAATCGTG
>CAXTDB010000429.1:0-3914 GCA_964242045.1 uncultured Leptolyngbya sp.
TTCCGCTGGATTGTCACCATCAAGGAAAATCTAGAATTGCTGTTTGCGAATGACGATCGCGTTTTTGTCGCAGGCGATTTGCTGTGGTATCCGATCGAAGGAAACAACGCATTGTGTCAAGCCCCGGATGTTATGGTAGTGTTTGGACGACCGAAAGGCGACCCTTGCGGTATCTGCGGAGCAGCGCGAGGCTCTTATCAACAATGGAAAGAAGATCAGCTACCGCCGCAAGTGGCGTTTGAAATTCTTTCACCCAGCAATCGCCTCAAAGAGATAACCGAAAAGTTCAAGTTCTACGATGACTACGGTATTGAAGAATATTATGTTTACGATCCAGATGATGTAGATCTAACAGGTTGGATTCGCTCAGAGGGTCGGTTTGAAGTGATTGAAGAAATGAATGGATGGACAAGCCCTCGATTGGGCGTTCGATTTGAATTGCAGCCTGAAACGTTGGAGTTGTATCGTCCTGATGGCGATCGCTTTTTAACGTTTGTAGAGATAGGGCAAGCCAAAGCACAAGCTGAACAACAGCTAGAGCAAGAACGCCAACGAGCCGAGCAAGAACGCCAACGAGCCGATCGACTCGCAGAACGCCTAAGAGCGCTTGGAATCGACCCAGACGCAGAATAGTTCCACGGTTTTGTGGAGACTAGCGTGACTTGAATCCGGTAAATTTGCAGCAGCACGATCGTCAAACATCGCGCCGCTGCGAATTCATCCTTACCCTTCAGCCGGAGCCTCATTCATCAACTCGGCAAGCGCTTGATCAACGGTTTTATTCAAAAACACTGCGCTTTCATCGGCTGCGCGTACCCAACTGAGCGGAAACCAGTGATGCTGCCCGTCCGGAGAATCAAGCTTCTTGAGTTTGATATACTTTCCGCCTTCGACTTGATCGACCGTTCCGATATGCACGTCCGACGCGCCATCTAATCCACCAGGACCTTCGGCATAAACCGCTAAATCCGCTCTGATCTTAGAAATATCCATGAGTGTTTCCTCGATTGCTATCGATTGTTTGCTATTCGCCTGCGATTTTTTTCGTCAGTTCTCGCACTTTGCTCACTGAGGTTTCAATCAAACTGGTTTCAGGCACTTCCTTACCTTGAGCATCCACAATCCGCTTGAACGGCTTGGGCATTTTCTCAGGATTTTGTCCTTCTTGCAGGCGCTGTTGGTAAATGTCTTCTTGAATGCCTGCGGCTTCGGTTTCTTCATAAGCGCGATCGACTTGATCTGCGGTACTAGAAGAGGATGAAGACATCGGTGCAGCGATACTTGGTAGATTTAGAAATACAAGATTTGATACTGTGAGCAACGCAAATAAAGTCACGATCGCAATTGTTTGACGCAACACGCGCTGCAATGCCGTTAAAAACACTGACATAAATGAACCTCTTGTCATCCGTAGCGATAAACTGATTGGCATCTTAAGCGGTTACGATCGCGGCTTCTTCTCCTTCAAGAGTGATTCAATTTCATCTTGAGTCAGAAATAAACGAACCCACTCCGGGCAATGGAGTGGGCTTTGAGTGACTGAGGAGCGGCACTAGGCTTACGAGGGCGGAACATCTCCGCCTGCATACGGTTTCGGCTGAACGTGCAGTTTAGGCGCGATCGTCTCAAACAATCGATTCGCGATCGCACTATTCGCACTATCTGTTAGATGAATCGCATCTTGGAATGCTTCACCTTGAGTATTGTTCACGGGTTCAGTCAGATTCAGCGTCGAGACTCCGGGTGCATCGCGTTTGATTTGCTCGATCGAGCTTTGTAGCTTGCTGTAGCCTGCTTTAATTTGTTCTGGATAGCGGGAGCCTAACTGATCGAGAATTTCTTTTTCTCGTCCCGCAGGCTTTGTGGCGCGAGCAGAGACTTCAGGCTGGAGTGCTACAAACAGCGGAACTTTAGAAGCAGAGGCAAGCCGCGCAACCTGTTGAAGATTTTGGCGATAGCGATCGGTGCGAAGCTCTAGCTCTTTGGCATCGGTGGTTAAGCGGTCTTGCACCGACTCCTCGGTTGGAGGAATCAATTGCTTAAATGCCATCTGAGGACGCAATATCCAGTACTCAACCCCTTTGACTAGATAGAACTGATGAAAGAAGTTGTTTAACTGGTTGCCCCAACTGGTAATCAAATGCTGAGGCGCACTTGCAAGCAGCGCTTCTGTACCGGGAACATCTGCGCCTTCGTGCGTACTTGGCAAGAGCAAGTCAGAATAGCCATTCATCAGCACGATCGCATCGGGTTTGTAAGGCAGGACTTCAAACGCTAATTGTGCGAGTTCATTTCCCGACGCATAGCCCGGAACGGCGGCATTTACCACTCGATAGCGCGTTTCTCGAATCCGGGGCGGCAGTTTCAGCGCTTTTTCTAACTCATCGGCAAAATAGGGCAGCGTATCGGGTCGAAATTTATTCGGGTTGGCTTTCTGGGCAGCGACTTGTTGATTAAGACGTGATTCAAGCTGAGCCGCGATCGTGCTTTGATTGCTTGAACTCAGTTGTCCGAACGCCGCTGAGCCACCGAGTAGAAAAATCCGAACTTCGTCTTTTGGTTTGTCTTGGCTGAGAGATTGATCGCCTCTAAACCCTTGCTCGTTAATTTTCCAGAGCGAACTTTGCTGATTGCCAACGAGCCGATAACCGAGCAGTGGGCTACGTTTCGCCGTAAGCTGTCCGTGATCTGGAAGTCCGTCAAATGGCTGTCCGCTCTGATCGAGAAACTTTAATCGATAGGCTGTGAGATTCAGCGGTTCGCCTTGAAAAGCGTTAAATTCAGCGGTTTTGCCTGTGGCGCTGACGATTAATCGAGTCAGCAGTTCTAGCCCAATCAAAACCAGCGGAATCGAGAGTAGAATCCACCGTTTTGGGAACGCCTTTTTCTTCTGATATAGCGAACGGCTAGACCAGGAGGACTTTCGGCTAGACCTAAAAAACATTCACAATTTCCTCTTTTTACGATCGCACTGGGGTTAATTTAGAGTCCGCACTAAACCCGATAGATGAAATAGATCGAACATCCAGAACAGCATCACATCTTGAGGATTTAAGGTCAAGTTTGTCCGATCGCACCCGGTAATTTTTCAATCGCTTGAGACATGATTCAAGCTCGTTCAGCACTTTGTACCGTCTTGTGTACAGTCTTGAGATGTCGGTTTCAAATCTTACTACTATACAGCGAGACTGAACTGGCTTCTCTGACATTTCGCAACATTTGAATCTGATTTGATACCGATAAATCGGGAATTCTGACTGAGAAAACTAGCCATTTTTCCGAGATGAATCCGTTATCACTTGAGCAATGTTACGCGCTGTTAGAACTGCATCCGGAGGCTTCGATCGCTGAAATCGATGCCGCTTACTCGAAGAAGGTGATGGAGAAAATTCAACAGGGTGCAAAGCAAGAGAAAATTTCACTCAAAGCTGCCTACGAACAAATAAAAGAACATCGTTATCAAACGGCTCAAACTCAATCAAATTCACTAAGCGATCGAATCACAGAATTTTTACAACGATTAAATCCAGAACCGTATCATGTCAAAATTCGAGCCGAAATGCTTCAGATTTTTTTCAAAACAGATTTAAAACAAAACTACGCCGATTTTATTTATCAGCATCTCAGCCGATTAGAGTTACCTGAGATTAAAACGATCGTGATTTATGGAATGCGATCGTCAAAATTAATCAGTTGGAAAAAACAGTTTGAGCTGGATGCAATCTCTCAAGAGGATTGCGATCCGTATTCATTCAAAAATCGTTATGTGTTGCTTTTAGCGTTTCCGATCGCGATGTGTGTTTCAATTCTGTTGCAATCGATCGGATTTGCTCGGCTATTGTTTCCGCTGCAAATCTGTGTGCATGAATTTGGACATGCGACGATCGCTTGGTTTTCTGGACGACGAGCAATTC
>CAXTDB010000430.1:0-3903 GCA_964242045.1 uncultured Leptolyngbya sp.
GCTCGTTTGAATCCGTTTGATTTAGCAGTTTTTGAGCTTCGGGATAATTGCCTCGCTCGAAAATGGCGCGAAATGCCTGCTCGGTACGATCGCTAATCGGACGCGGATTGGTTGTTCTAAACGGATCTTTCGCCAGCGACGGACTCGCCAGCATTCCCACCATTAGCGCGGCTGCACTCACTTGTTGAGCCAGCTTGCCAGACAGCCACTTCACCATAAGTTTGAATTCTTTTGACGCATTAACTTTGCGAGACGATCTTAGGCGATCGTAGGTTCCATCTCTGTTGACGCAGCAGAAATCAGCCCGCCCGGATAAACGCAAGTTACACTGAGGATTGCCATAACCCGTTTGAATTCATGCTATATCTGCGCGATTTGTCTTATCACCCGACAGCCACTCCAGAACCAATTCTGAAATCGATTAACCTAGAGGTCGCTCCTCAGCAATTAACTTTAGTTGTGGGTCCAAGTGGTTCTGGAAAAAGTACGCTTCTGGAGATTTTGGCGGGACTGGCAGAGCATACAAGCGGAGAAATTCTCTGGCGCGAACAGGAATTAAATTTTCTCAACATGCAGCAGTTGTGCGGACTAGTGTTTCAATTCCCAGAGCGGCATTTTTGCGGCGGCACGATTTTAGAAGAATTGCGCTTGGGACATCCAGAATTGAGTTCCGATCGCATTCACGAAGCCCTGCGAGAAGTCGGTTTAGATCATTTGCCGCTGTCGATGGCTCCTCATGCGCTCAGTGGCGGACAACAGCGACGATTGGCGTTAGCGGTTCAGTTGATTCGTCAGCCGAGCATTCTTTTACTCGATGAACCGACCGCTGGTTTAGACTGGTCGATTCGACGGCAGTTGGTGAAATTGCTTGCCAAGCTGAAAACGCATTGGAGCTTACTTGTGGTGTCGCACGATGCGGGCGATATGTTGGAAATTGCCGATCGCTGTTGGTCGCTGCGTCACGGCGAACTCAAAGAAGTCAGCCGCGAAGAACTTGCCCCGGAACGATTGGAGCAGGTTGGATGCTAGTCGCGCTACCGGAAATGATTGATCTTTGGCGATCAACAACGAATTGGTGTCCAACTGAAGAACAGAGATTACTGTTTCAGCAGTTTTACGAATTGGTGCTTACAGGCAATCAGCAGCAGAATTTAACCCGCATTGTTGAACCTGTTGATTTTTGGGAAAAGCACTTGTGGGATTCGCTCAGGGGCGTGTTTCCAAAAGTGACCGAAGCGAATTTAAGCGCGATCGATATTGGAACTGGAGCCGGATTTCCTGGAATTCCAATGGCGATCGCGCGTCCCGATTGGAAAGTTACGCTGCTCGATTCCACTCGGAAGAAGGTTAATTTTCTACAAGACAGTACGAAAGCGCTGAACTTAAGCAATGTGCGATCCATGGTCGATCGCGTGGAACAAATCGGACAAGCTTCTGGGCATCGAGCCGCTTACCATCTGGCAACGATTCGCGCGGTTGCTGCCGCTCCGGTTTGCGCCGAGTATGCGTTACCGTTACTGAAAATTGGCGGATTAGCAGTTTTATATCGGGGGCAATGGACAAAAGAAGAAGCGATCGCCCTCGATCAAACCGTGGAAAAATTAGGCGGAGTCGTAGAAGAATGCGATCGCTTTGAAACTCCGTTGACGCATGGTGTTCGGCATTGCTTATACCTGCGTAAAACGGCATCAACGCCGCTTGAATTTCCAAGAGCGATCGGCATTCCCGCTCAAGCTCCGCTTTAAGATTCGACTTCAGCCTCAGATGTCTCTGCTTCTGATGGGGTTTCTTCGGGCTTTGCCGCAGAAGGTTTGGGCGGTCTTGGACCTCGCATCAAGGCAGGATTGATCGGAGGAGCATCTGCTTTTTCCGATTTTTTGCCTCGATCGTTTCGTTTACCGCGCTTGTCCTCGGATCTGGGCGCATCGCCTCTGGGTACATCGTTTCTGGGGGCATCGCCTTTCTTCACGGGACGGGAGCTTGAGGCAGGCTTGATTCCGTCTGGAAGAGCGGTGGAACCCTCGACTTGCGAGGGTTGGGTTTCGGTCGATGCTGAAGTCGCGTCTGATGCCTCGCTTGCTTGACGTTCAGACTTTTTGATGGGTCGCTCTACCACAGTGAATCCTTGTAAAGAACGTCCATATTTTAGCGCGCGATCGAGCGAGTAAAGTTCTGATGTTCCGAGTGAAACTCTCAGCCTGAAGTCATCAGATTGCGATCGCCTCGATTTGATTCACCAATTGTCGCTACTCCGATTTCTTCGGGTGCAAGATACGGCGTGAGAACCTGCCCATCTTTGAACCAAATCACACGACGAGTACATCGCGCGACTTCCGGTTCGTGCGTCACCATCACAACTGTCATGCCACTCGCGTTCAACTCGGTGAAGATGCTGAGAATTTCTTGAGTTGTCGTGGAATCGAGCGCGCCTGTAGGCTCATCGGCTAAGAGCAGAACCGGACGATTAACGATCGCTCGTGCGATCGCAACTCGCTGCTGTTGTCCGCCGGATAGCTGAGTCGGTTTATTCTGCATTCGCTGCTCAAGTCCGACTCGAATCAAAGCTTCGGTAGCTCGATCGCGTCGTTCTTGCGGCGGCACGTTGGCATACACCATCGGTAATATGACATTCTCTAACGCGCTGAGTTGCGGCAGTAAATGAAACTGCTGAAACACAAAGCCGATTTTCTGGTTGCGAATGTGCGCGAGGGCGCGATCGTCGAGCTGCGCGACATCTTCGCCATCGAGATAGTAGCGTCCGGCAGTGGGTCGATCGAGACAGCCAATAATGTTCATCATCGTCGATTTGCCCGATCCAGAAGCGCCCATGATCGCACAGTATTCGCCTTGTTCAACAACCAGATCGACTCCTGCTAAAGCATGAACGATCGTTTCTCCGATGCCGTAGACTTTGGTGATTTCTTCTAAACGGATAATGACGGATTTTGGCATGACTAAGCACTCCGGAGGGCAACGATCGGATCGAGTTTGGCAGCTTGACGCGCGGGAATCACACCGAAGGCAAGACCAATCGAACCCGATACGCCAACCGCAAGCACGATCGCAACTGGAGAAACGATCGCTTGGAGTGGACTGATAGCCGCGACGATCACAACGCCCCCGACTCCAACGATTGTTCCGATCAAGCCACCCGCAGCAGAAAGAATCACCGCTTCGATGATAAATTGAGTCAGAATATCGTCTCCAGAAGCCCCGATCGCTTTTCGCAACCCGATTTCTGAAGTGCGCTCAGTCACAGAAACCAGCATGATGTTCATAATGCCGATGCCGCCGACTAAAAGAGAAACACCCGCGATCGCGGCTAACATCGCGGTTAATCCGCTCGTAATCGTGCCGACAATCTGCAAAATATCTTTCTGAGTTTGCACCGTGAAATCATCTTCGTTGACGATTTTGTGTCGTCGTCTGAGCAAGTTTGTAATTTGAAACTCAGCCGCTGGAATACTTGCTTCGTCTCTTGCAGAAATCGAAACAAAAGAAACATCTAGTCCATACGGAGAAGTCCGTCCGGTCAGCGTACTCGACATCGTTGTTAAAGGAACATAAGCGGCATCATCTTGGTTACTACCGAGAAACGAGCCTTTGGCTTGCAGCACACCGACGATTTTGAAGCTGACATTTCGGATGCGAATTTCTTCACCGATCGGGTTTTTATCGCCAAAAAATCGAGTCGCCAAATCAGCGCCCAAGGTGACAACGCGCTGATTTCGCTTCAAATCGATGTCTGAAATAAAGCGCCCTTTTGCCACATCAAAGCTACGAACTGTGAGAAATTCTGGAGTCGCTCCGACGATCAGCGAAGAAGAGTTACGACTGCCGTAAACCACCGGAAACTGAGCGTTTTTCTGAGCCGAAACGCCTCCGACAGCGGGAAGTTGTTCG
>CAXTDB010000431.1:0-902 GCA_964242045.1 uncultured Leptolyngbya sp.
TCGTCCCAAAATCATCAATTGCTTTTGTTCACGAACTGCTTGCAACCCATCCACTCGCTGTTCTCGGACTTGCCCTAGAAAAAAGCGATCGAACGTTTCCGGCGTACAGCCCCGCATCAATTCATCCAAATCGCGTCGAGTCTTGCCGCTGATTTTCTCCAAAATATTGACATCGGTATAGATTGTCGCAATTCCGATCGGCTGCCGCATATCTAACACGCGCATCCAGCCACAACGTTGATCGATATCTGCATATCCTTGCTGACGTGCCCGCTCTACTAAAGCGTCAATTTCAGGACTACTTTCTAATTTGGGTAACTCTGGAACAGCAATCTCCTCCCAATTCAGCCCCAACTCTCTGCAAACCTCTAGGAACACATCGCAATCGATCGCATTGCCATTTAACAAACTCCAAATCGTTTGACGAGAACAATGTACCTTCGCTGCTAAAACTGTCTGCGATAGCTTTTTGCGCTTCAGCGTTTTCTTAATCAAATCAATCTTGTCTGGAGAAGCTTGCAGCGATCGTCGTGCCATAGTGCCTTACTCTTACAACTCTTACAACTTTTACACCGAAGCCAAACGCTCGCTCTGACCAAATTTCAGCGATTCTCAATTTTCATAGTGAGTCAGGAGTGCTTCCTCAAACCTTATTCCACTCTCTAAATCCATCATGAAAAAGATTACACCACCTTCCAATCGCCGTTGTCATCTTGCCATCGAACATAAGATCTTTCAAGAACGCCTCCGCCAAGCTCGCAATGCTTCTAATATTGCCCACGGCTCTGCTGTGATTGCGATGGGAGTTAGTGTTCTCGGTTGGTTTTGGGTATTTACAGGTAAAGTTCCTGAAGGGGCATTAGCGACGACAGGCGGAACGGCTTCGAGTGCCCTGTGTTGTC
>CAXTDB010000431.1:912-1868 GCA_964242045.1 uncultured Leptolyngbya sp.
CGCCAAAGATGCCAACGATCGCTTAGACCATCTCCTAGAAGAATTGAGAGATTCACGTAGTCCTTCCTAAGTCTTCCTAAGTAGGTCTGGTCGCATCACCAAACGCACCCAGTGGAAGTGTCTAGGTTCCAGGCAGCAGGAGAATCGGCTCTCAGTGGTATGAGCTAGACAAGCCAGCCGATCAAGGCGATCGACAAACAGAATTGAGAAAGCTCGTTTTACAAGCGTTGGATCGGCAAGATACCTTGGTCGATATCTAGAACACGAAGAGAGGAATTAAACAGCGATTGTTTCAACAATCTCAAAAATTGAAAAATCTACAAGCTGAGCGGGCGTAACTTGCAGTCGATCGACCATCGCAGAACTGGTCAAGTCGTAGAGCGTTCCTGATAAAACAGCATGACTTCGCCCAACGCGCTCTATGAGTTCTTCACGGCTTAGATCCTGTTGTTTGGCGAACTGTTCAAGTTGAGTCCACCCATCTGCGCTCAGCGTTAGCATATGTTGCGCGGCTTGCCGTCCAGGTTCTAGACGCGCTTTGGGCTTACGCGGATTCGATTTGCGCTTGACGTTATGGATTCGACAGACAAACTCGATCGCAGACAGTTGAAGGAACTCTGCAATCGTAAGATTGAGTGTCAGACCGACTTCGTTTGTGATGAGCGATCGGATTGGGGTAATCAAGGTCTGTTGACTGAGCGCAACGACTTCTACAAGTTTTGAAACTGAGAGATTCACCGCCTCAGCTAGCTCTAGCAAGCCGTTCCAGGCATCGTTGCTTAAACTCAGATTACGTTGCGAACGCTTTGCGTCTTCTGGCAATGACGGTCTACCTTTGCCTCGGCGCGACAAAGCTTTCTGGGAATTTGGATTAGCCCCTCTACCGGATGTTTTTTTTTCAGATTCGTCGATCGCCATCAAAGTCGGTGTCGCCATTGCTAGGAAGTGGCTTGAGG
>CAXTDB010000431.1:1882-2263 GCA_964242045.1 uncultured Leptolyngbya sp.
AGTGTTTTTAGTGATTCGGTATTGCAAATACTATTAAAAACACATACAATATGAGTAACAACAGAAAAGCAGATAGCGCAACTGCCGCAAACGCGCCCACCGCTCGAATCGAGCATGACCCGTGGAAAAAGGAAGCGAATTCCTAGTGGACGGACGGTGATGCCGAGCTTCGGAACCGCAGAATACAAAGTTTTGATTTCGCAAAAAAAAGGTGCTTCTGAAGCACCCATTCAATACGTATGGAGTCAATTATGATTCAAGCCCCTGGTGCAGAGATCGAGACCCCTGATGCCAAACCGCCTGTCACAGTCGAAATGTCCAAGTTTGCTATGTTTCAGGAGGGTGCGGCAGATTTCGCATTTGCAACAATGCCACGTTTCC
>CAXTDB010000431.1:2273-3474 GCA_964242045.1 uncultured Leptolyngbya sp.
TCGAGCGGTTGCAGCAGACTGTAGAAGTAAGTAGTAGCAACGAAGCTGTTTATCCAGAATTTCTGTACAAAGTGTCTCAAACGTCCGATCCCCTCAGCGTCATCTTCTGTCCCGCTTCTGTTGATTCGCCGTCTACTTAGATTGACCCTGAGTAGAAGGAATGGGTTATTCCTTCTACTCCACTACAGACTCAACACCTATGACAATTCCTGCTTCTATCGCACAGGCGCAGCAGCTTGATCCTGATCTTGCTGCTGAATTATCAAATCAAATTCGTAGCCTTGTTTATGAGGCGCTGCTCGATTTTGAAGGATTACTTGAGCATTTAGACCTGAATGTGATTACTACCTCATCATCTCTTGTTGGCTCGATTGAACCGCTAGCACGACTGCTTGCTGATCTTCAGAATCGACCTGTAGAAGAAGTTCTGTTAGAAGTCCGACATGGGGACAGTTAGCGTACAGAAGCTCCCGATTGTGTACCAGATTGGGCAGATGCCACCGAATTTCCGCACGTTATCAAGAACGAGGATTGTTAACGCTCTACAAACTCAGGACTGAAACCATGAGTTATCAAATCTTACTGCAACAGATCCAAGCATCCGCGATCGACTCGGAAGGAGAGCCAATTTCTCTTGAAGAGGTTGGACCTGTTGCCGACGCACTCATTCAGCGATTGATATTAAACCTGTCTGACTTTCAGGCACAAGCTCAGGAAGAACTTGACCAACTTCGGTTTAACGATCAGATTGAAGAGCCGCCGATCGAGGAGTTTTCTGTTCCGATTCCCGGTGATTCTGACTACTTTGACCCGTTCGGTGAACATTGGTCTTGCGCTTAAGCTTCCAATCAACCTCTTCTGCTTTAGTTTGGACAAAGTGATGAAAAGAATAACGGTTTTGGCAACCGTCGTTCAACTTGGACGACGTAGATATGACCCGTCGCGGGAAATAGTTCTTCTGGCGAATCTTGCTCCCCTCAACGCAGGTGAAGAATTATCGCCGATTGAATGGATTAATGCTGGTCGCTGGTCTGACGATCTGACTCCCGGCGATGTGATTCAAGTTGATCTGCAACAAAACGACGATCGGCACTTCAGCCATCCGAGCAAATGCGTGCGGGTGGACTGGAGGAATCGATTTTGCTCTCCTCTACTGCAAGATGCGATCACGCAAATCAAGCAAGTGCCCTTGCAAGCGTCA
>CAXTDB010000431.1:3484-3872 GCA_964242045.1 uncultured Leptolyngbya sp.
AATGACTGAGACTCGGAGTGCCGTAATTTTTAGCGTTCGTTAAGCTTCAACCCACACTCTGATCGCGGACTCTCTCAAGGATGGGATGTCCAACGCTCCGAACAGGTGATTTATAGTTGGTTCAGAGTTTGACTTCTATTGTTCTGCACGATGCCTTTGACACACGCTTGCGTGCTCGCAACAGTTTCTAAAACAAGCTTTCACGTTGTCACTATTCTGTCTATGACAATTTCAAAAGACTTGATTCGTCTGAATCTTTCACTGCCTCCGATGCTGCCGCAATTAATCGGAGTGACGAGTGAGAGTCGATTCTTTGGTTTGTACTGCTGTGGCTCGAAGCCATACTGGAGCGATGGTTGCAGCGGTGCTACATTCTCGTATTACAGCG
>CAXTDB010000432.1:0-3860 GCA_964242045.1 uncultured Leptolyngbya sp.
CGCAGATCTGGAATTCATGCGGCTGCATAAGGCAAGTCATTTTACAACTCAGGTATCTTACACCTGATGCTGTTATCTGCCTAATAGGAATAGAGCACGATCTCACTGAGTCTCAAATTTGTCGTTGCTTGATTGATCGCCGAATTTAGCAACAAGAAGGGTACTTTGAGATTGCTATTAGTATTAAGAGAAATTTATGTTGCGAAGAGTTGAGAACTGGGCAGAAAATGTTTCTCCGAAACTTGAATTCTTGATTGTAATTCTTGCTGCGTTTGGATATTTCTGCGTTCGTTCTTTCTTTTCTCTTTTCTCCAGTTCTCGTGAAGCCGTGATTACCGGAAACCACATCACTTCTTTACTGGTATATGAGAGTGTTGTGCTGCTTATTCTGGGCTGGTTTCTAAGAAAACGCGGTTGGAGGTTAGCGCAATTAGGAGTGATAGCAAACTGGAAGACAACTCTGATTGGGATTGGACTCGTTCTAGTTGCTCAAATTGCATATATTCTGGCTTGGATTGCACTAGCACTACTATTTCCAGAAGTCCAGCAAATTAGCCAAAGCAAGTCGCTTTCTGTATCAAATCTCGCCCTTTGGAAAATTTTTCTTGTCTCAATTCTGAATCCGTTGTACGAAGAAATCTTTGTGTGTGGATATGTTATTACTTTCCTCAAGAAGTCAAAGAATCTTTGGTTTGCGATCGCAATTAGTACAGTGATTAGAACTGCCTACCACCTATACCAACCGCTGTGGGGAATCGTCGCTATCATCTCGATCGGTCTTGTCTTTGGCTACGTTTATGCCAAGACAAATCGATTGTGGTCAGTAATGGTTGCTCATGCAATCTTCGATTTTGTGGGATTGTTTGCACATAGCCTTCGAGCTTAAGTGAGCCATTTCTCGCGAACCGCTAATGCAAGATTCTGCGATCGCGCAAGATCTCTAATTTTCAATTTCTGAACTACGATGGTTGTGCCCTAGTTACCCGGTTCGATCTATGTCCGACCTTCAAGCGACGTTTTCTCGACTCAGACAAGCCCTCGATCAAATTGTGGTCGGTCAGAGTGCGTTAGTGCAACAGCTTTTAGTCGCGCTGCTTTCGGGCGGTCATGTAATTCTCGAAGGCGTTCCGGGAACTGGAAAAACGCTGTTAGTCAAAGTGATGGCGCAACTGGTGCGATCGGAGTTTCGTCGCGTTCAACTGACACCGGACATTCTGCCATCAGACATTTTAGGAACGAATATCTTTGACTTGAACACTCGCAGTTTTTTGCTGAAAAAAGGTCCGGTGTTCACTCAGATTCTATTAGCGGATGAGATCAACCGAACGCCGCCGAAAACTCAGTCCGCGCTGCTTGAAGCAATGGAAGAACAGCAGGTCACGCTCGATGGCGAAAGTCTGCCGCTGTCTGACTTCTTCTGGGTGATTGCGACACAGAATTCGCTCGAATTTGAAGGCACGTATCCATTACCCGAAGCGCAACTCGATCGCTTTTTATTCAAGCTGATGGCGATGTATCCCGATCCGGCGGCTGAAAAGAAAATGCTGCTGAATCATCAAGCAGGATTTCAGGCAAAACGGCTCGATTTAGATAGAATTAAACCTTTGGCATCGGTCGAGGAAATTTTGCAGGCACGGCAGCTAGTACGATCGCTAACCGTGGAAGAACCGATTCTCGATTACCTACTCTCTGTGGTGCAAAAAACTCGTCAACATCCCGATTTAGTTTTAGGAGCCTCTCCGCGATCGGCGGTCGCATGGTTGAATGTCAGTAAAGCACAAGCCTGGTTAGCAGGTCGCAACTATGTCACACCGGATGACATCAAAGCAGTCGCACCTCCATTGTTACGACATCGATTGATTCTGCGTCCTGAAGCTCAGTTAGACGGTGTTGGAGTCGATGCGGTGATTAATTCGGTTCTCAATCAAGTTCCTGTGCCTCGTTAACTATGATTCCTTCGCGTCGAACTTACGGATTATTGTTGCTTGGTGGTGCGATCGCTGCTGTGATTTTCCTATTCAATCCTGGATGGTCGATCGCTGCATTGTTACTGTTCGATTTGATGGTGATTGGACTGACAATTTGGGATAGTTCACGAGTCAAACCACATCGAGTAAAAGTCGATCGACAAGTTGCATCCAGGTTATCGATCGGGCGAGATAACTTGGTAAGCCTTACGGTTGAATCGGGAGCAAAATCGGCAGACGTGCGGATTTATGACAAATATCCGATCGCGTTTTCAGTTTCATTGATGCCATTAGCGATCAAGCTTGCACCGAATCTTAAACAAGAGCTTTCGTACACAGTGAATCCTTCGGAGCGCGGTGAATATCACTGGCAAGAAATTCAGGTGCGTCAGTTGAGTCCGTGGCGATTGGCTTGGCACAGTTGGAAGATTCCACAGGATCAAAAAGTTGCGGTTTATCCAGATTTGATTGGACTACGATCGCTTTCAATCCGACTCACTTTAGAATCATCTGGCTCAATTCGTCGCGCGCGTCGATTAGGAATTGGAACCGAGTTTTCCGAACTGCGAGAATATGGTGTCGGTGACGATCTGCGCTTTATTGATTGGAAAGCGACGGCACGACGGGGACAGCCTTTAGTTCGAGTTTTAGAGCCAGAACAAGAGCAGACTTTGATTATTTTGCTCGATCGCGGTCGATTGATGACTTCGCAAGTAAAAGGACTCGCACGATTCGATTGGGGATTGAATGCCACGTTAGCGTTAGCGTTAGCGGGATTACATCGAGGCGATCGAGTCGGCGTTGGGGTATTCGATCGACAAGTGCAAACCTGGATTCCACCCGAACGCGGACAGGCACATCTGAATCATTTGATCGAGCGCTTAACTCCGATTCAACCGGAAATTCTAGAGCCAGATTATCTTGGTGCAGTCACTACATTAGTCAATCAACAGGCGCGACGTGCGTTAGTCGTGATCATTACCGATATCGTTGACAATACTGCGTCTTCTGAATTAGTCGCAGCGTTGGGAAGATTAACACCGAGGTATTTACCATTCTGTGTAACGTTGCGTGATCCACAAGTTGATCAACAGGCGCATACAGTAACGGAAGATTTGCCTTCAACCTATGAAAGAGCAGTTGCTTTAGATTTGATTGCTCAGCGGCAAATTGCGTTTAGTACCTTAAAGCAGCGCGGCGTTTTGGTATTGGATGCGCCTGCAAATCAGATTACAAGTGAACTCGTCGATCGATATCTGCAGCTAAAAGCGCGAAATCAGCTTTGAAAACTAGGACATCGATCGTGTCCAATGGCTTTGAAACCGATAAGAGGTCGCTCAGTGACTAACTTTCCTTTAGAGGAACAAGTTAGAGGTTGCTTAGAAATGATTCTCTCTTAGGCAGAAGCCAGCGATCGACCAAAGCGCTAAATTAAGTTTGCTATTTATTCGATCTCCCTATGAATCCTCTCAAGCACAAAGAACTTTTACGCGGTATTCTTGCTGTTGCACTCGTTATTGTCGGAATCACTCACTTTCTTGTGCCTGGAGAGTACGCAAAAATTGTGCCGCCTATCTTTCCAGCATTTACATCGGTGTACGTAAGCGGATTCTTTGAGATTTTAGGTGGCATTGGATTATGTATTCCATACTTGAGTGTTGCCGCAGCCTGGGGGATTGTTGCGCTATTTGTCGCAGTGTTTCCCGCAAATATTTATTTAGCCTTGCATAGTGAGATTACGCTGAACGGAATTCCTCACAGTCCGCTGTTTTACTGGCTGCGCTTGCCGTTTCAACCTGTATTAATTGCTTGGGCGTATTGGTACACTCGCAATCCACAGAATCAAAGAGGAGCCAAAGCGATCGCAAACCGATGGCGAGAACTCGATCGCTT
>CAXTDB010000433.1:0-3856 GCA_964242045.1 uncultured Leptolyngbya sp.
CGCACGATTCAGTCGATACTTTCACCCACAGTGCGAGCATTCTTCAAACATGAACCGATGCTTCAGCGCTATGCTTTAGCTCGTCAACACGGTTTAGGAAGTCGTGAATGGGCAAACACGCCAACTCTGCGAGACTTCCTAGAATTCTTCAAGGAGAATGCAACCAGTCACTTCTCGCAGGACACCAAAGAAGACCCGACGACCAAGGTTGCCTTTAGCCAAATTGAGCGGCAGTTGAAGTACTGGCTCGATACTCGTGTCGGAGACTGTATCTCTCGACCTTCAACTTTCGACTCGACTAATCCCTTGCTTGTCTTTGGCTTGATTGGACTAAGCGACCAGAACGAAGAAGCCGCAATTTTCTCCTTCTCCGCCTATGTTGCAGCTCTCAGACGGACTCTCTCCCACCGACGCAGCAACTTTTTCTTGGATGAAGCCAGCATTCTTCTGAAATGGGATGACATCGGCGAACTGGTGTCTCGCCTCTGCGTTAACGGTGGAAAAGTTGGAATCCAGACGATTATCGCTGCTCAAGAGCCAAACACAATCATCAACTCTAGCTCTGGGGCTACCATCATCAAAAACCTCAAGACTAAGATTCTGGGGCGCATCGATACAACAGCGATCAATGATCTGAGCCGCTTTTTCGACTATCCTCGCGAAGTGGTTTCCGTGAATGCGAGTAAAAAGTTTTATCCGCAGAAGTCTGAAATGTATTCTCAGTGGTTACTCGACAATGGTGGCTTATTGTCGTTTGTGCGCTTCTATCCCAACAAAATTCTGTTCGCACTTCTTGCGAACAATCCAAACGAGACTGCCTGTCGACAGTCCTTTATGCAGAAGTATTCTGACCCATATGAGGCACTGGTTCACTTTGCGGATGAGCTAGTGAGCGCTCTGAAGAACTCCCGTCCGCTACAGCGACCAGACGGAACCGAAATTACTCAACTAGAAGAGGTAAACGATGCAACCGACAATGTTATCTACCTACAAAAACCGAGCTAAACTGATGCGACCGAAGCAACCGAAGTCCCATCATCGCAAGGTGTTTGTTCTCTGCTCGATCGCGCTTTGTCTGATTCCCGCGATCGCATCTGCTCAAAGCTTCGTGAACGGGGATACGCCTTCAGCCGTTTCCACTGCTGAACAGAATGCAGTGAACAATGTCCTTTCACCCATTCAGTCCACCATCGGCGATGTCACCGGAGCAGCCAGCGGCGTGAATGATGTGATTTCGACAATCACAAACCTGCCTGGGCAAATCACGAATGATTTGAAATCGTCGGTCAACTCTCTTCTCACGACGCTTGAAGGATCAATTGGGCGGTTGGGACAGACCAACAATCTAGACTTGAATGCTCAAGTGATCGATAGCCTTGACCCTGTGAAATCGGCGATTCAGCAAAACTCTGGCAAGCTCGGCATTCCTGACCCCTTCAAGACAGAAGCCCAAATTCTCACGACACTTCCCAACACTCGCACAAACAGTAACCTGAATCCCATTGTGTTAGTTGAGGGAGAGATTCCGATGAGAGCTTCAGATCGCATCAGCGATAACGTGCTGAGTCTCCAAGGTCAGCAAGAACATGCGGATGCCTTTCAAGGGGTCTTAGATGCCGGAACGCTGCTGGGATTGCTCAGCCAAGCTTCTGACAAGACTGGAACTGCGGTTACACAAACTGCGACAAGCGTTTCATCTTCAGCACAGGCAACTGTCCCTTTAGCACAGAATTCGGCAACTGCTGCTGCTCAAATCACTCAGCAAGCGGGAACGATTCAGTCGGCAAAATCAACTCAGGATGCGATCAAAGGCTTGGGGGCACAAAATGCTCGAATTGGAGGCATTCTTGCTAACCAATCCAACCAACAAGTGCAGACTGCCGCAGAGTTGGCAGGAGTATCAGGACAGCTTAGTGGACTCTCGAAACAAACAGCTCAATCCTCGCAGCAGTTAAAGCAAATCGGTACGGTCTTAGGCGATCAAGATAAAACGATGCGGTCGATCGAAACCATTGATGCAGTTTCCAATATGAACTTGTCGCAGATTGCTGCAACCGAACAAGGGCGAATTCAGCAAGAGGCGATGCAGCAAAAGCGCGACTATTCACAACTTGACGGGCAAATCGGCTATCGTTTTTCGCATTAGCGATCGTTGCGATTGAAGTAGAACGTATAGGACTTAGATTCGAGGGATTCCAATGAGACGCTCTGACATTCGTAGACTGGCTCACTTAATCAACACGGGATATACGATTACTCCAGAACAGGAGCGCAAAGAATCGCAAAGTTCGCTCGCGCTGCTGGCGCTCATTTGCTTTCTGCCAGGGATGGGAATCTTGTTGATGATCGGGAATGCACTCTTTGCGCCTGGGGTTCAGAACGAGAGACTGTCCATTCACGATCCGGCGGTGCAAATGGAGCGCGGTGATTTCTTCTCCCTGAAGTGGATAGACTACAAAAAAGCCGAACAAAGCTATCGAATCATCATCAAAGATTTTCCCGATTCCTACCAGTTTGGATTAGCTTACGCGAGGTTGCCTGATGTCCTTCTACAGGACAAAGAGTATGCTCAAGCTCTGCAAGTTAGCCAAGAAGGGCTGGCTTTTCTAGCACAGCACCCCAACGCTACTGCTCTTCAACCAAACCTAGAGTATGTAGCAGCAGAGCTGAGCAAAAGCAAAGAACGGGCAGAGGTGTGCTTACGCCGGAAAGCTCCTGATCCAAGTCGATTTGAGTACTGTCGCTAAGGAGGGTACAGATGCAAAGGTTACTGCTTCAGTTGACTCCTGATGTGGTTGGTAACGGTGCAGCAGCCGTGAGTCAAGCGATTTCTGAAACGTGGAGCCAAGTATGGCAAATTTCAGTTCACGGCGCATTATTTCAAGAGGTTTCTCGCTTAGCACTTGGGTTAGCGGGCATTCTAATCGCGATTTATGTTGTGTCGATCGCTAAAGAATTCGCGGAAGATGAGGGACGCAAGATTATCAATCTAGATAAGGTACTGCCTCTGGTCTTAGTCATTCTGATGCTGAGTGGCGGAGGTGCAGGTGCGGCAAAGCTCTGTGACTTAGTGCGATTTGCGTGGAACGCGACGAACACTCAAGCTTTGAACGCGATCAACGCGCAAGTGAACATTGAGCATCAACTCGATGTGCTATCACAGTATCAGAAATTCAATGGACAAACGGCAGGACTCGCGACTGAATGTAACAATATTGTTCGCAATGACCAGCGAACACGATGCCTTGAAAACGCTGAGAAGCAGGCGCAGGCGCTGATGGGCCAAATCAACTTGGGCGATATGGCTGCGAATTGGCAAAAAGAGTTCCAAGATGTGCTTGCTAAGACGATTCAAAACCCGCTTCAAGAAGCTCAGGATTTAGCTGGAAAAGCTGCTTTGGCGGTTCTACAAACGATTGAGAGTCCGTTTCTATTGCTGGCACAACTGGTACTAATGGCTTCACACGGAGCGGCGCAATACCTGGGAGAGATCGCATTCACGTTAACCGCTTGTATTGCGCCTTTGGCAATCGTTGGCATTATGCTGCCGAATGGGATGCGACTGTTTTATACCTGGATATCAGGGTTTGTCGCGATCGGGCTATATAAATTCTGCCTGAACATTCTCACCGGACTCGTTGCGACCTATACCTATTACGGCGGCGCTGCGGATATCTTTGCGGTCTCGATCGTGCTCGGACTGTTTGCGCCGCTTTTAGCGGCAGGAATGGCGGCTGGGGGGGGCTTTGGCATCTACAACGGCATTATTGCAGGAGTCCGAACCGTCGTTTCGATTTTCAATCAATTCAACAACCCAGGACCAGTGAGATAAGGTATGCAAACGATCGACCGACTA
>CAXTDB010000434.1:0-3851 GCA_964242045.1 uncultured Leptolyngbya sp.
GCCCTCACCCCAACCCTCTCCCGCAGGAGAGGGAGCAAGAAATCTAGTTCCCCTTCTCCTTCAGGGAGAAGGGGCTAGGGGATGAGGGTCTTCGGTTTAATTGCGCCCACCTACTTATCACTTGTAAAATTCCGATTCCTCATGCTTAGCTAGTTCTATGAGTATCTCGATTGTTCTCCGGTTCGGTCAGGGAAATTTTGAGCGAGATGGGTTTCCGGTTTCGCTTCAAGTCATAGCGAATGGACAACTGATTCATCAGGAGAGCGATCGCATTCCTGCGGCTCCTGAAATTCCTAATTACTATGAATCCTTTCGACTGCCCTACAATCGATTGGGAGACACTCGCGGGCTTGAACTGGTTCAAGATCAAACCACTCATGCAGCGTATGACCAAGACCTAGAAGCTTGTCGAACCGCAATCCGGGATTTAGAAACCGCGATCGAGCGCTGGTTTGAACATCAATCGTTTCAAATTCTACTCACAAAGATTCTGTTTAGAACGGCTCAAGTGCCGTCTGATCAAGCAATTCCGATCATCATTGATGCCGATACCTCGATCGACGAGCAGAACACACAGCTTCAAAAGCTTCCTTGGCATTTGTGGCAACTTTTTGCAGAGCTTCCCAACGCCGAACCTGTTCTCGGTGCAAAGATTGATACTCAGATACATCCGTTGACTAGCCCGATTAAAATTCTGGCAATTTTCGGCAGTAGTGAAGGTGGACTCGAACTGAGTCATGATGAAAGAATGCTGCGACAGTTAGAACAGTTGGGCGCAGAGATTTACTGCTCAAATCAGCCGACGCGAGAAGAACTCCATAACGTGCTGTGGGACAACGCTTGGGACATTCTCTTTTTTGCTGGACATAGTGCCAGTAACGAAAAATGTACAGAAGGCTATCTTCAAATCTCTGATCATCAAACGATTCCGCTAGAGCGATTGAGAGAAGACTTAAGACAGGCAGTACAGCGGGGATTAAAGCTTGCAATCTTTAATTCCTGCGACGGGCTAGGAATCGCGAGCGAACTGACAAGATTAAGGGTTCCAAGCATGGTCGTGATGCGCGAACCCGTTCCCGATCTGGTTGCTCGAAAATTTCTCAAGTACTTTCTGAGATATTTTTCTGAAGGTCGATCGCTGTATCGCGCGGTTCAAGAAGCCCGGAAACGCCTGCAAGCTCAAGAAGATGATCATCTCAATCCTTGTCCTGCCGCAAGCTGGCTTCCGATCGTCTGTCAAAATCCAAATCAACCCGAATTAGTTTGGTCATTGGCTCCCATTGTTGCTGAACCACCGATTTCTGTTCCGCCACCGCATCGAGTTCGCTGGAAGAACATTGCGCTGCTTGGCGTTGGATTGCTGCTTCTCGCTGTTCTAGGATTCTATACCCAACAAAAAATATCTCAAGCACCTACTACTGCGACGGTAGCAACACCGGATTCTTTGCGCCTCAGTTTGGGTAAAACGCTGCTGACTTCAGAGGCATCAGACGAGAAACGGCAGGGCATTCAGGCATTTGCGGCTGGAAAGTATCGAGACGCGATCGCTGCCTTTACCGCCTCGCTGGAAAAAAATCGCAATGATCCAGAAGCTTTAATTTATAAGAACAATGCGATCGCCAATCTCAGCCCGAATCGGCTTCGGATTGCCGTTAGTGTTCCGATTGGAACAAACGCGAATGTCGCCTCTGAAATGTTGCGCGGAGTGGCACAAGCGCAAAATCAAATTAACCAAGATCAAAGAGGTATCAATGGAGCAAAGCTAGAAATTGAGATTGCTGACGATCGCAATGACCCAAATCTGGCTCGACGCGCGGCTGAGGAATTTGTCAAAGATAGCAGCATTCTTGCAGTGATTGGACACAATGCCAGCAATGCTTCAGAGGCAGCAGTTCCAACTTATCAGCAAAACCGTTTGGTAATGATCACACCCACTAGCTATGCAAGGGCAGTCACGAACTATGCGGACTATATCTTTCAAACTGTTCCGACAGCTCAGGCATTAGCAGAACCATTAGCCGAGTACATTGGTAAAGTCAAACGAATTTCCAAAGTTGCAGTCTGTTTTGATCCAAGAGCAAAGGATAACGAAACATTCCGAGCAGAATTTGAAAAGGCGTTGAGCAAATTTAGCAGTAAAGTTGTAATGACAACCCGATGCGATGTTAGTGCAGCACAGTTTAATGCAGATGAAGCGCTCGATGAAGCTCATGATCAAGAAGCACAAGCATTAGTTTTATCGCCGTTTATCGATCGCATTAGTGATACTACTGCTGTCGCAAATGCGAACCAGACTCGGTATCGGTTTCCGCTGTTTGGAACCCCCTCATTTTACACTCAGGAAACCTTGAAGGCAGGACAAGCGATCGAGGGTCTGATTATTCCAGCAGCATGGCATCCTGAAGCCTATCCGAAGACTGCTTTTCTCGCAGAAGCACAAAGATTATGGGGCACTCCGCTCGTGAATTGGCGAACTGCAACGAGCTACGATGCCGCGATCGTTTTGATTGCAGCTTTACAGCAAAGTCAATTTCGCTCTGGAATTCAGCAAGCTTTGATCAATCCTAAGCTTGCTGTAGAAGGAGCAGAAGGAGCAGCAAACAAAGTGAGATTTGATCAATCTCGCGCTCGGACTTTGCCAATTCAGTTAGTGCAAGTGCAGCGTAGAAACACTGCGAACTCCGGAGAAGCGCTTGGTTTTGGGTTGCTGAACTCGCTTGACCGTACTCCGTAACGCTTTGTAACTTCTTTGCTTGATCAGTGTGAGACTGCCGATAAGCAAGTATCACAAGCAAGGATAGAAGCATGAGAACCGTCGCTACTTGGTTACTCGGTGAACGAGCAAGTCGAACGCTAACCGCGATTTGGAACTGGCTGTGGGGCATCCCGATCGAATCCGGGGGTAAAGTTGCGGTCGAAGTCGCACAAGTTTCACTGCAAGCGATGCAGGAATCGGTGCAGCAATTGGCTGAATCCGTGGCGCAAATCAAAGCCAGCCATCAAAAAGCCAAAGGAATGTACGACAACAAGCAAAAGGAACTAAAGCAAGCAGAAGAACAAGCGCTTTTAGCACATCGTAACGGCAACGCAGAAGCCGCCCGACTAGCGATGAGTCGAACGATCGCGCTAGAACGACTGTTGCCACAACTTGCCGATCGCGTGACTCAAGCAGAAACTATCTTGAACACCAATCAAGAAAAACTCAGCCGCGAATGGCAACGCCTCGAAGCTTACAAGATCGAACTGCAAAACCTCAAAGACCTGTCTGTGGTGAGTGAAGCCTTAGCCGCGATCGCAACCGTGAACAGTGATATCAGTTCTGATTCCGCTCGATCGCAGTTCGAGCAGGCTCAAGGCGCGATCGAAGGTCAGTATCTCCAAAAAACGGCTTTGGCGGAACTCTCAGACAATCCGGTTGAAAAGGTTGCAGCCGATCTCGACACTATGACGCTAGATAGCGAAATTACCCGTCGGTTAAAGTCGCTCGATGATGCGTCTAAGCGTTAACAACATTCCAATTTACTCGGAGATTTCATCATGACGCAAGCTCAAAAGCGATCGAGTCCACCGCCGATCGTATTGATTGTGCTGGGATTGATTCTAGTGTTCGCGGTTCCGAAAGCGGTTTCAATCTTTCAGCGATCGTTCTCTCAATCTTCTGATTCTCAGAGCAATCGCATCAGTTCCGGTGAAAGAACTTTGATTGCATCCGGATCAACCCCAGAAAAACAGAAAGGCGCGGAAGCTTATGCTAAAAAAGATTATTCTTCTGCACTTGAACAATTTGAAGCAGCATTGCAACAACAGCGCAACGATCCAGAAACCGTGATTTACCGCAACAATGCAAAAGC
>CAXTDB010000435.1:0-3820 GCA_964242045.1 uncultured Leptolyngbya sp.
ATCCACCCGATTCACGGCAACACGATCGCGCTCGAAACCATTACTCCTTTTTAACCGATGAGATCCATTCAAGCTATCATTTCAGAGATTGAAGCGCACTGCCCGATCAACACGACCGAAGCCGCTCACAAAGCTACTATTCTCGACCATTTCGTCCACAGTCGCGATCCAATGGATTCATTCTGCTTTGAACCAGGACATGCCACTGGAAGCGCGTGGGTGATGGCAGACACAGGGCAATTTGCGCTGATTTATCACAAAACCCTCGATCGCTGGCTTCAACCCGGTGGACATGCAGAGCCAGAAGAACAAGATTTACTTACCGTTTCGCTTCGAGAAGCCCAAGAAGAACTTGGAATCATGCTGGATCGCACTCAACCATCTCTTCTCGATCTTGATGTGCATCGAATTCCAGAAACCAAAAAATATCCAAGTCATTTACACTTCGATTTTCGCTATCTCTGCATCACTGAATTTCAACCTTTGCAGCCTGCTACCGATGCGATTCGAGCAGAATGGTTTTCACTCGATCGTTTAAACACTCTCAAACTTGATCCGGGCATCGAGCGAATGATTCAAAAATCGATCACCGAATGAATCAAACTCGCTTCACAAGAAGGAGCGATCGCCGTCTCGATCAACAAATCAAACCAAAAAATCGTTCCGACATTGGGCGTACTCTGAACCTGAAGCTTTGTGCCGAGAAGCTGAAGTAACTGCTGACTAATCGACAATCCTAGCCCTGTTCCCTTGCCAGATTTACGTCCAGACTCGGTTTGCATAAACGCTTTGAACAACGACTCTATCTCATACTCTGCAATTCCAATTCCAGTATCTTCTACCTCGAATCGCAACAGATTCGTATTCACACAAAACACTCGTAAAGTTACACTTCCGCTATTCGTAAACTTCAACGCATTCGTGAGTAGATTGATTAACACTTGCCGCACCTTACGTTCATCCGTTTTCACCCAGTCTGGAACATCGATCGCACAATCTAAAATGAACTCGATGCGTTTCTCGATCGCTTGTGGCTGGTACATCTCGACCAAGTTTTGCAGCAGTTGTTTCAACGAGATCGGCTGAACCTCGATCGTTTCCGCTTTTGCTTCAAGTTTGGCTAACTCTAACACTTCATTAATCAAATCCAGCAAATGCTCCACGCTTTGATTAATCAGAGCCAAACGGTCTCTTTGTTTCGGTGAAAGCGTCTTGTCGTAACTCATCAATTCGCTGCTGCTCAAGATGATCGACAACGGCGTTCTCAGTTCATGATTTACATTTGCAAGAAACGTCGTTTTCGCGCGATCAGCAGCTTCCGCTTCTTGTTTTGCCTGCATTAACTCAATGTTCTGCTGTGTTAGCGCTTGCGTGCGTTCTTGTACTTTTTGTTCCAGCGTCTTTGCATAATCTTGTAAAGCATCATGCGATCGCGCCAGTGATTTCCAGACCAAATGTCCGCGTGTTGTTACCGCAACCAGCGTCATTCCGATTAAGGGTGCAGCGATCGTAATCCACCAGCCTGAGAGAAATATCCCATACGCAGCGCAAACTCCAGCGATCGTAATCCCAATCATCCACGCAAACGCACGACGTGGAGAGCGAAATCGCGCGCCCAGCATCACACCCAGACCGAACCATATCGATAGCCAACCAAATTCGATCCACTCCGGTACGCCGCGTAAAATCGGTCTATCATCCAAAGCTGCACTAATCAACTGGCTAGCAAAATCCGCGTGAACCTCGATTCCTGGCGAAGTCAACTTGGCGGCACTCGAATAAGGCGTGAAAAAGCGATCGTTCAAGCTTTCCGCCACTGAACCGATTAAAACAGCTCGATTCTGCATCAATCGTGCAGGAACCCGATCCTGCAACACATCGCTAAAACTCACCGCAGTCAAATGCCGCTGCAAGTTCCGAAAATTCGCTAGCAGTTGAAATCCGCCGATGTCACTACGAATGTAGCCGCCTGCATTGTGGCTCAGCGGCTCAAGGCGCGCTTTGCCAAGCTGAATTTGCCAGGTTCCTCCCTTGATCGGCTGCGGCTTAATTCCTTCCGCTTTGAGATATTCCAACGCCAATCGCGTTCCCAAAGTTTCAACGGTCCGTCCTTGCTTGCCCCAAATCGGAGCCACCCGCAACGACAACAGATTTCGCCGAATTTTTCCATCGGGATCGAGAACCAAATCGCTTGCGGCGACCTGACCTTGTTCTCGCAAGATCGGAGGCGGATCAACCGATGGCAAATTCGCTCCGCTCAAGGTTTTTTCGACTCCGATCAGATTCGGCGTATCTTTGTAGACGCGCTGAAGCGCTTCATGTCCTGGCTCTACGGGAAGATTGCGATAGATATCCATCCCAATCACACGCGGCTGCTGCTGTTTGATCTTGATTAGTAGCTCAGCGAGTCGCTCATCGGGAATCGGATAACGTCCGATCGCATTAAAATCCGACTCATCGATCGTCACCAGCACAATTCGAGGATCAACCGCTTCAGGTGGACGCATCCGAAACCACTGATCGAACGCCATGAGTTCCAGAGGTTGAAAGATACCTGCAAGCTGTAACCCGAACACCGCTGTCGCAACCGCGATCGCGCTTAGTCCAACCCCTACCCACTGCCGCACTGGTTTCAACTGCTCTCTACCCTTGATCTGTTGTATTACAAGTCTGTAAAAACTTTAGGGCAGTGTGATGGAGTTGTCTACAGAAAAGCTGTGTTACAAACGCGACCCGCCGCCTACAGTTCCGCTAGGTGCAGGTGTGCCAGGTGGGGGTTCGAGTTGAGCGCGAACGGGATGAATTCCCAAAGCAAAGTGAATTCCAATTAACAAACTGAAACTACAAACAACACGAGAAAGTTGAGTGGGGGTCATATTTTTAGGCAGTAGAAATGAAGTTGGGCAAATGAAAGATCTCTCAGCAATCGAATCGCGAATTTAACAGTAATGAACTGCGGTTAAAAAACACAGAGAAAACTAAAGCGAAGTAGAGTACCAGGAAAACTCTTACACTCCTAACTGAAGATCTTCACTTCAAAAAGAATGGTTTGATTTTGAGACAATGAATAGAGCGACTTGAGGAACTGTGGATAATCTAGGATTACGGTCGCAATTAAAATACTATACCAATCGTAGTTCTTATCTCAGCAATTGTACGTAGGAATTGAACTCGGTATAACAAGCTAATTTAAAGAACATATGCAGGGTGTATGAAGCTTGTTAAAGGTTACGAACAATTGAATCATAAGGCTTGGCTTGACTGCTTTATACGACTCTCAACCTTCTAAGCTAATTTGCGTAGTTCTTATTAGGCACAGCTTTATTGATCTGAAAGTTATGATTTAACTCAGTAGCATTTGGTAAAGCGCTGTTTTACAAATTTAAAGTTTACGTATGGAAAAACAGAAATTTGCTGAAGAATAAACACTTCTAAACTCGAAGAAGTTCGTCAATACATATTAATTTAATAGAAAAATTCGCGGTAGCTTCATATTAATAAAGACGAATTTAATCGCAAAAAACCCTTCTTTCGGATTGAAGGAAGGGTAGAAATGAAGTCTTAAAGTTAGTCGATTAATCGATCGCAATTCCAGTTGCAGCACTTTCGGCTTCTGGACGAACCTTAATCGGTTTTTTCGCAATCAGGTACTTGCTCATAAAGTGAACCTGTTCGGAAACTTCGGTAAATCCGGCATTAGTCAGCCGCTTAGTCAAATCATCGGTTGTGTAATGACGGTAATACGGCTCGTGGAAGATTTCCGGGAAGTTCTCCATTGCGATCGCGAGTTCCGGTGAATCTGTCATCTGGATCGAATCGC
>CAXTDB010000436.1:0-3813 GCA_964242045.1 uncultured Leptolyngbya sp.
GCGAATCTGCGAGTCGCTTTCTCGATTCTGCATTTCCGTTAACTGGCGAAAAATTTGTATCTCCGATTAAAGGGGGTGGATCACCAATAATTCGACTACGGCTAACTCCGAAAGGTACGGTTCAAACTTTTCTAGAAGCGCAGTAGCAATCCCTTGTCCGCTATGCCAAGGTCTTAGTAAATCTCGAAGCCTAGAGCAAAATCTTGCTTTTGCTTCGAGGTGACTTCGATCGTATATTCCCCGTCCATCGGCAATCGCCCTTTCCAGTTGCGCGACTCTGCCGAGCTGCCTCCGATGCGCTGTCCGGTTGGTGCAAGCACCATCACAGAAACATCGCCTTTGAGTGCTTGAACGGACATTACCTGACGAGCAGATGCCTTAAGCAAATATCGCCGTCCCTGTTTCGGTTGAATTCCTCCAGTCACTGTGGTTTGACTCTGACCACGAGGGAACCGAACGTACTGCACATTCGAGTCTGTGAACTGCGAAATCGGAGTAATCGCCACATCTAATGAATATGCTCCAGTTCCCGTCACCTCGATCGTATATCGCCCTGTTTTCGGGAGTTGACCCGTCCAATTTCGCGTTTGATGCGACGAGCTATCGATCGCTTGTTCGTTCTCTTGAAGCAAATTCATAAACACACCCGTTCCCTCGATCGTCACGGTCATGATTTGTCCTTGAGATGCCTCGATTGTATACGGCTGCGAGTTTTGCTCAAGCAGATTTCCCTGCACCACTGCCGAAATTTCTCCTGGTGCAAACACAATCCCTTGTGGCTTACCGTTGCTAATCGCTCCTGTATTACGAAACGGTGCCTCAACTTTGATTTGCTGAGTGCTGGCTAATGGCTCAGTCATCCGAAATAAGTGCAAGCCGATTCCAGTCGAAACCATTAGGCTGGTCGCGATCGCGGCGGGTACAGTCCATCGGTTCATTGCCGCCTTTCTTGCAGGATTTCTCGAAAGACTAGATTTTGGAGTGTCTGAAGTTCCACCAGCATTACTTCTCATAAAAAGTTGTGTTCTAATCGTCGTGGCGGTTCGCTTGAGACTGATGTCTCGTGCCGCAGGTGCAATCTCTCGGTTGATCGTTGGGGGAGGCTGTACCATTGGATTGAGCAGCGTGCTTTTAACTGATCCTTCTATCAACGGCTGCAAATCTGCCCAAGCTTCGCGTGCAGATTGATAGCGATCGTTCGGATGCAGTGCCAGCATTTTCTGAAAGACGATCGCCAATCCGTCACTAATTTGCGTGTAAGCCTGCCATTGCCAAGCTAAGGTTTGGCTATCTAATAACGCTTGCGGTTCTCGTCCAGTCAGCAGCACTAGACAAGTCGCACCCAACGCATATAGGTCGCTATGCGGCGAAACATTACCCGTTTGCAATTGTTCCGGTGGAGCATAGCCAACCTTACCCACACGAGTAATCGTTGAAATGATCGGCCAATGGCTTGCCGCTTCTTTCACGGCTCCGAAATCGATTAAAACAGGTAAGCCTTGATTAGTGGTCACTTCTGCGGGAATCACTAACTCACGAGTTTCGCGCGTTCTTAAAATGATATTTTCAGGCGAAATATCTCGATGAACGATGTCTCGATCGTGCAAATAAGTCAGAACAGGTAATAAATGATTCAGCAGATGTAGAATTTCGACTTCAGAAAACGCTTGTCCTTGCTGTCTACGCGCTTGCAGCAGAGTTCGATAAGTTTGCCCTTGCACGAAATCTTGAACTAGAAAGAGTCGCTGTTCGCTTTCAAACGCTGCCCAAAATCGCGGAATTTGCGGGTGCTGAATCTGGTAGAGCGTGCTTGCCTCCCGTTGAAACAGCGTTTTTGCTTTCTCTACTAAACCGTCATCTTGATACGGAACGGTGAACTCCTTAATTACGCACAATTCATTAAAGCGCTCTTGGTCGATCGCAAGATAAGTTCGCCCAAATCCTCCTTGACCAAGGACTTGCTTGACTAAATACCGCTGCCGTAACAGAGTTCCTGACGTGATAGAAGACACCATGATGAATTGCAGAGTCCTGAAGTTAGAACAAGAGACTACTTACTGTAGCAATTGTCACTCATACTTCATAAATACTCCTATGGGGCTAGACCCCTCAGCAAATAATCTCAGTGTTATTACTTAGATAGATGTTTAATGTATTTATTGGCTGAATTTTCATAAGAAGGGTTTTCTTCGTTCGTTGCGCTCATACTTTACAAACTCAGATTGAAATAATTGCTGCAACTGTATGGGGATCAGTCTATCGATAGAAGCATACAAGACTTAGAGAAATACATATTTATGTAAAGCGTTTTCGCAATTTTTTATCTTGACTCTATTCTGGAGTTAAGCGAAACTGACAGTTAATCAGAAACTACTCCTACTAACTGCGAAGTTCTGTAACGTTTTAAAGTGAAATAGCTAGGTTCTTAAATACAGGTAAATTTTGATTCGCTCATTGAGATTTACCTCTAAAGCGAAATCGCTGTTTTGCTAAACATTTTCTACCTTGGGCAAAGCGCATGGAAACGTTAGAGTTCATTATTTATCCAGACGGTCGGGTGCAGGAAAAAGTGACCGGGATTGTGGGGGCTTCCTGCGAGGAAGTAACTGCTGCGATCGAGGCTCAACTAGGGCGAGTCATCACCCAAGAGCGCACCTCCGAATACTTTGCCCAAACGGTTCAATCGTCCGAAACCGTGAAGACCCAAGCCACCTATAGCGCTTGGTAAGTTTGTTTAGACTCCTTACAATCTGATTCGTAACCATTTACCATGTCACACTTTAGCCAAATCAAAACTCAAATCCGTAATCTTACTTCCTTGCAGTCCGCCTTGTCTGATTTAGATATGGACTGGAAATCTGGTCCTTGTCCTGTCCGGGGCTATCGTGGACAGACTCAAACTGCGGAAGTCGTGATCGAACAAAATAATGGTTACGATGTGGGCTTTGCCTGGAACGGTCACGAGTACGAATTGGTCGCCGACCTGCAATATTGGAATCTTGACAACTCAGTTGATCGCTTTTTGAGCAAGGTGACGCAGCGCTATGCGTATCACACGATCGTCAATGAAAGCGCTCAAAAAGGCTTCCAGGTTTCCGAGCAGCAGAAAAATGAAGATGGCTCAATTCGTTTAGTTCTACAGCGCTGGAGTGCGTAATGTCTGACTCCCTGTCTGAAAGTGATCACTCTTCCTCTGAGTTTGCTCCTGAACGGTCGGGTTTGGAGCCTGAGCTAGGTGGGTTCCTGCGTGAAGCTGAAGGGCGATCGGGTCTTGAACCTGAGTTGGGAGGAGCGTTTCGACAGCGTGGCGTTTATGTCGATGAGATTACCTGCATCGGCTGCAAGCACTGCGCTCATGTTGCGAGAAATACGTTTTACATCGAGCCAGATTATGGTCGATCGCGAGTGATTCGGCAGGATGGTGATTCTGAAGAATTAATTCAAGAAGCGATCGAGACTTGTCCAGTGGATTGTATTCATTGGGTGAATTATGTTGAGTTGAAGCAATTAGAAGACGATCGAAAATATCAGGTTATTCCAGTTGGTGGATTTCCGGTTGATCACGCTCTAATTACTGTGAACCGACGGAAACAGAAATCTAAAGCAAAGCGCAAGCCGAGTTAGATTGAGTCAATAAAAAGCTCTAGGCATTAGATTGCCTGGAGCTTTTAACTTATTCTTCAGCTTGTGTTTTTTCTTCTGATTCAGTCACTTGCCCAGTCAAACCTTGTACTGCAAACGGTAAATGTGCTCCGATCAATCCTCGCTTAATTCGTTCGGGGGTCTCCTGAAACACAACAAAAAGCGGGTAGA
>CAXTDB010000437.1:0-3813 GCA_964242045.1 uncultured Leptolyngbya sp.
CCAATCAGTAAAAATGGGGTTTGATTCAATTCTTGATTGAGGACTCGAACACTCAATGTTGCGCCGCTTGTAAAATACAGCGAATAAATCGCTATTCGCTCTAAAGGCTTCCATAAAAACACATCTGGACGCAGGAGAAACATACTATAAAGAACAATAGACCCGAAGAAGATCAGCGCAGACGGCAGTTTCAGTTTGCTGAGTAGAAAGTAAAAAAAAGAAATCAGAAACAGAGCATATAAAAACCAAAATATCCCTAGTGGTTGATAGATTGTTTTCCAAAAATTAGCGATAAAAGCGAATAAAGTAATGTCTTTATTCTGTCCAGAAGCTACTCTCAAGCCCTCAACGAGAAAAGACCACACAAAGTATGGATATGCAAGCGTCCGTACTTTTTCAGTCACAAACTGCTGAACAGTTTTAGAATTAGCGCGTGATGCAAACAAACCGGATAAAAAGAAAAATAGTGGCATGTGAAACGCATAAATCCACGTATCGATCGCCTGTAAACCACCCGCGCGTTGCACAATGCCAGAATCAGACAATCCTCTTAGGGTGTGCCCAAGAACAACAAGAAAAATACCAATTCCTTTCGCAGCATCAACCCAAAGGATGCGTTGGCTGAATCGAGCTTGGCTTGAAATTGTCATGCTCATTTGCTTTTGTCACAAAAGCTTTATTGCCTGATAAGATCCTATTTCCAAACAAAAACCTTCGCTTCAAAGCCTCCAATATCTAAAACTAAAGTGCGATCGCTCACGCCAACATCATAGTTTCCTGTCCATTCATGCCAGGTTCCATCTTCTGGAAAGTTAGGCACTGCGTAGCTTGCAAGAAACTGATCCGAGAAATTTGCGACAACGACCACCCGCGATCCTTCGTCGTTCCAGCGGCTATAAGCGAGAACTTTCGCTTCTGGGTTCTCGTGGAAGAATTCTACATTTTTAGTGTAGAGCGCGTGATTGTTTTTTCGCAGTGCAATCAGTCCTTTGTAATATTCAAACAATCCTCGATTCAATTCCCCACTAAGCAGCGTCCACTCAATTTTCGAGGGATCAGTTGTTTTGTGCGTGTATTCGCCAAACTCCTCGCCCATCCACACTAGCGGAATGCCCATTGCCGTCATTAAGAGCGCTACACCCAACCGCAACCGCCGAAATGCTGCTTCATCTAGGATTTGTCGATCGCCTAATTCTGCCAAAACGCGATCGTGATCGTGATTTGTTAGATAGTTCACAACGTTGGTTGCGCCCATAAAGCCTTGGCGCTTGGCATCGATCGCATCTTTGAGCCGCTCTAAATCAAAGGTATCGCCGCAGATATGTTCGAGAATGCAGTGATAAAAGCTGTCATGCCAACAGCCATCCATCGGACCATCAACATTCGTAATGCTTGGCGTTTCGGGAATATGTTCGGCAACGTTATAAAACGGTTTTGCACCTGCGGTCTGTTTTGCTTCTTGCACAATCCAGTGCATGAAATCATAGTTTGCAATCTGACGCGCAGCATCGTAGCGAATGCCATCGATGTGATATTCCGAAACCCAAAAGCGAACCGCTTCACCAATAAATTTACGAGCAGGAAAAACTTCTAGATTTTCATCGTAAAGTTCGTAATTGAATTCAGGACCCCAATTGTTATCGGGATCGCGGGGTTGATGATGATACCAATAATCATGATCAATCTGCGTCAATGGTGCAGAGGCTTCCGAATGATTATAAATTCCATCGATAATTACGCGAATTCCGCGCCCGTGACATTCATCGATAAACTGCTTAAGTTCTGCGGTTGTACCGTAGCTCGTTTCAGTCGCGAAGAAGTGACGCGGGTTGTAGCCCCAACTGTAGTCGCCTGGATACTCTTTTACGGGCATTAGCTCGATCGCATTAATTCCTAACTCCGCTAAATAATCGAGCTTTTCGGTCACATGCTTATATTTGCCTCGCACCAGTGGATCGTCTTCTCCACCAGAAAAATCTGCAACGTGCAATTCATAAATCACTAATTCATGATCAGCGGGCAACGGCTGATCGTCATGCTGCCAGACGTAGGTATCAACCACACGCTCGCCGTCTTTGACTTGAACGATCGCATTTTCTGAGGCACTATTTCCGTTCACGTTCGCCGCACAAGGATCGGTTACATCAACCCATTGATTCGGCTCAAAAAACCAGCTTTTCGACTGCACTCGGAATTTATATTCATAAGTTCCATCTTCGAGATCGACCTTAATCCGAAAGTATCCATCTTCTCCCTTTTTCATCGGGAGTTCCTTCCAATCGGCAAACGAGCCAACAATTGATACTTTCTCGTTGTAGGGTGCGAATAAGTTGAATTCGATAGAAGTTGTCATAAGAGATACCAGAGTGAGTCGCAAGCGATTCGCATTATCTAGCCCGTTCTGCAATTTCTGCATCTTGCTAGAGTACGAGGTTCGGTTTTCACGACTCGTGGATAGTTTGCTTAATTTGACAAGTTTCTGTTACATTAGTTCACATAGCGAGACAAAACTTTACAGGAGGTTCCAATGGTCATTCTTATCGGTTTATTCATCGTCGGATGGGTCGCGGTGGCTTTGCTGGGATCATTGGCTTACTTTCTGGGGGAGCAATCCAAGCCGATTCACGAGCGCAATTGGCGATCTGAGTCGTTTGAGCAGCTATCAGAATCGATCACTGGAACCTCGATCGACTACAGTACTCGCGTTCCTGCATTTGATGTGGCAGATGCCTACGCAAGCTCAATGCTGCCGAATGCTTAACGTTTGATTGTTACGACTACTCTCTCTTCTAAACTCACCCTTTGCCGCAACAGCAAAGGGTTTTTTATCTCTTTTCACGGAATACCTCGTTTGTCTACACGGTGGGGCAGGATAGCGATGTGCGCTCGATCCAGCACGCAATCTCTCACGGCATTGATTCTGTTCCGGGTCGAACTCGTTTCACCGTCTGTCTACCGCTGCGATCGAAATGATAGTTCTGTTATCGGTTCGCCCATACTGAATCTGTCCTGTTTAGGGGTAAACTCAGATGCCTAGAACGCCAAACGAATTTTCAGTCCATATCCTGATGGAAGGCGGACATCGCGAAGAAGTACGATTTCCGACGATTCAAGAATTTCAGAAGTGGTACAGCGGGGAACTGATGCCGAAAGCGGCTTCGGAAGACTTTATCAGCGTCCCGATTAAAAATGTTCAGGGTGAATATATGGTCGTGCGTCCAGCGCGAGTGATTGGTTTACGAGTTGAGCCAGTCTTTGCGGGCAGCGTCGATCGCTATTAAAAATTCCATATCAAGCACCCGCGCAGAGCGTACCTGATCGCTCTGCGCTATTTTTTTAAATTCGATAGGATCAGAATGAAGATCAACGATACGACAAACGATACGACAATGGACGACATCATCAAATTAGATCAGTTTCTCAAGTTTCAAGGCATGGTGCAAACTGGCGGACAAGCGAAACTATTGATTCAATCTGGAGAAGTGCGGGTAAATGGAGCAGTGGAAACCCGGCGCGGACGCAAATTGATCAAAGGCGATCGCGTAACGACGCTCGGAGAAACGATTCAGGTCTAATCTCCCTTAAAATCAAGTCAAGTAGCATTCTGGTCAGCAACGATGTATCTCACTTGGCTCGATAGTAATTCTTGGCTGATCGAATTAGCAGAAAAACGCATTCTGCTTGATCCGTGGCTCGTTGGTGAACTGACGTTTGGCAATGCGGGATGGTTGTTTAAGGGAATGCGATCGCACGATCGCCCCATTCCCGAAAATCTCGATTTGATTTTGCTGTCTCAAGGCATCGAAGATCACG
>CAXTDB010000438.1:0-1574 GCA_964242045.1 uncultured Leptolyngbya sp.
TTCTCAGCAATCTTCTGCCTTCTCCCAAAAAACGTCGCGGAGTTGAAATTAAAACCGATCGAGAAATCGAAACGATGCGGCAAGCATCGCGCATTGTCGCAACGGTGCTGAAAGAAATTTCAGAATTAGTTCAACCGGGAATGACGACTTGGGATCTCGATGTTCATGCGGAACGGCGAATTCGCGAAATGGGTGCGACACCGAGCTTTAAGGGCTATCACGGGTTTCCGGCTTCGATTTGTTCGAGCCTCAATCACGAAGTTGTTCACGGCATTCCAAATAAGAAAAAGGTGATTCGGACAGGCGACGTACTCAAGGTTGATACAGGCGCATTTTTCGAGGGCTTTCACGGCGATTCTTGCATTACGATCGCAGTCGGTGCAGTGTCTCCCGATGCCGCAAAATTAATTCACGTTGCAGAACAAGCCCTTTACAAAGGAATCGAGCAGGTTCGTGCAGGGGCGTTCTTACTTGAACTAGCAGGCGCGATTCAAGATTACGTCGAGGCGAATGGCTGCAAAATTGTGGAAGATTTCACTGGGCACGGAGTCGGACGGAATTTGCACGAAGAACCTTCGGTGTTCAATTTCAGAACGTATCAAATGCCGAATGTGAAACTGAAAGCAGGAATGACACTAGCGATCGAACCGATCGTTAATGCCGGGTCAAAAAATACGCGCATTTTGCCCGATCGCTGGACTGCTGTAACCGTTGATCGATCGATCTCCGCTCAGTTTGAGCATACGGTTTTGGTTACAGAAACGGGATACGAGATTTTGACCGATCGCACCTTGGTTTAGCGTGATTGAACCGATACGATCGCCAATCTCGCTGGCTGCGATACATTCATCCACCCAGAGTTTTACTAGAATCAGGAGTATTGATTTATGGCGATCTACATTCTGAATGCTTGACTCTGGCACTACAACACAGCAATCAAATCCCACCCCGGAGAACCTTCTGGGGTTGAAACCACGATCGCTTCGTCCGATTGGAGCCTATGCCTTGTACGGTTTAGCCGTGTGGCACGATCAATTCGTGGCGCTCGATACTGTACGCGGCTACCTGCTGCAAATGAATCCACCCAACGACGATGTGATCGTTCTTAATCCCTGCAACACCGATCAGTTTATCGATGCAGTCGGCTTCGCCATTTGGGAAAACACGATTTGGTTTACAAAAAATAACAGCGTTTACTTCTGCACGTTTGAGGCGTTTGAGCCGCAACTGTTTATCACACTGCCCTACGATATCGATGGAGTTGGAGTTTGGGACTCTACGATTTATGTGACTTCTCAGAAGTTGGGCTATATCGTGATCTACGAACGCAATACTAAACGCAAGATTACACAGTTTCCGCTGCCCGGAGTCGGTGTAACTAACTTGACAGTGCGCGGCGAAGAATTGTGGCTGTGCGATCGCACTGAAGAAACCGTGTATTGTCTCGATCGTGCTACCGGAGAGCTTCAGTTTAATCTATTGACACCGTTTGAGAATCCAACCGCGATCGCTTTTCTGAACGTTCCAAACACAGATCAATCCACGCTGTATGTATCGTATGCGGGAGAAGAAGC
>CAXTDB010000438.1:1584-3813 GCA_964242045.1 uncultured Leptolyngbya sp.
TGCTGATCCCAATTTAGAGTTAACGTATCGTGATCGTACTTTTATTCATCCGCTGTATTTTCGTTATTATCCAGACGATCGCTACACGCTATCGAACGGATATTTGATTGAAATGTCGTATGTTGAGGAATTACTGCCGCTCGATGAAGTGGAATTACACGATTTAGAATGGCGAATTGCATTACCCACTGAAACGCATCGTCAAAAAATTCGCAGCGTTGAAGCGATCGGGATTCCCTTTACCGAAGACATTCAAGAAGGGCAACGAGTCGCCGTGTTCAAATTCGCCTCGCTCAAACCGCAAGAGCGACATATTTTTGGCTGGAAAGCGTTGTTAGAAGTGCGCGGCATTAAGTATCAGTTCACCTTTGAAGATGTCGAGAAAGCTCCCGCTCTCACATCTGAATTTCGCGATCGCTATCTAGTCGACGATGATGAGTTAGCGATGGATACTCCTGCGATTCAGCAAGCCGCGCGAGAAGCGATCGGGACAGAAACAAATCTGCTGCGTAAAATGCTGAAGATTCGTAATTATGTTTACGATCGATTGTCTTACGGGATTAAACCTCACATTGATTCACCCGATGTTGTGCTTGAACGCGGTATCGGTTCTTGTGGTGAATACGTCGGGGTGTTGTTAGCATTGGCGCGCTTGAATGGAATCGCCTGCCGCACTGTAGGACGATACAAATGTCCGCCGTTTGCCGATCGTCAAAAGGTACCGCTTGAACCCGACTACAATCACGTTTGGATCGAGTTTTACATTCCGGGATATGGCTGGCTCCCAATGGAATCGAATCCCGATGACATTGTAGAACGCGGACCCTATCCGACTCGGTTTTTCATGGGATTGCCTTGGTATCACGCGGAAATCGGTAAAGGTATCTCGTTTGAATCGCTCAGGAGTCAAGGCGTTCCGGTGGGCGATTTGGCGGATGTCTCGATCGGGGATTTAGCTTTGAATCACATTCGATTCATGATTCTCGAAGAGTTGCCATCGTTATAGCTGACTTTTTGGCGCAAAGAATCCAAGCTGAACCGCGACAGGACGTTCTCGCATCGGAATTCGCGTCTGAATCGGAGCATTGAATACCTTTGCTCCGGTTGGCGTTTGAACTGCTAATGTTACAGAACCGCCTCCATCTAGATTCAACGCGGTTTCTACACCTAGCTTCGCCATGTAAGCTGCTGTTTCGACAAAGGTGAGTCCTTCGCTGTATTGAAACTGTTTGCCATCGATTAGGACGAGCCAGAGTTTTTTGCCAGTTTTGTCGATCGCAATCACTGTTCGAGGATAAGGCTTATCTTTCGGGGATTCATACGAAGGGGGCGGCAACGGTTGCCCGTTTTTTACGAGTAAGTCATTCCCCGCTACGGCTTGCTTTGTTCCTGCCGGACAGAAACCTCGTTCATTAATTTCAACGCGATTTTGAGATAGAAAACAAATCGTAGACCAGCCTTCTTGTGCTGGAGAATAAGTGTTTCCGTCTGAGGTGGCTTGCCCGAAACTATTGACAGGATCGCCATGACGCGGATAAAAATCCCAAGGTGTCTCTTCACGAAAGGGATGGAAAAAACTCGCGTTAATTCCCAGTTGAAGATCAAATTCGTCAACGAATTCGGACACAGTTCGAGCAGTCGTTTCTAAACTACTTGCAGAAATAGCAACGACACCTGGAGTCACAAAAGGACGAATTCCTGGCGTAGTCAGATCGATCGAGATTTTATGCAGCATCACCGGACGTGGCTGAGATAAAGCCTGCCGCTCGTAAACAATGCCGGGGAACAGCGATCGCGTTTCATCGGTGCGCGGTGGTCGAGCATGTTGAGCCATTCCGTACAGCACGATCGGGATTATTAGCAAAATCAGCATTAAAACACTGACCATTTTCCTAAAAATTTCTCGATCGCGCCGCTGCATACGTATAAATAAGGTGGGGGTGACGTTTTCCCACTATGACTCATTTTATTAATCGCGATTTACGAAATCGATCGTTTAGAAACAAGAATTTTGCTTTAACAAATTTTCGCGGCGCAGATATTCGCGGCTGTGATTTTACAGGGGCAATTCTCAGCGGATCTGAATTCTCGGATGTGAAAGCTGGATTGTCACGGCGACAAAAAATCTACCTCGGAGTATTAACGATCGCGGTTTCACTGTTTACAGGTGATGTGATGACACGATTGCTATTTAATACGATTGGGCAATCTCCATTAGATTTCAAAACG
>CAXTDB010000439.1:0-3810 GCA_964242045.1 uncultured Leptolyngbya sp.
TGTGTGTTTTAATTTGAGAACTAAGGGGTAAAAGTGAATTTCTTAAAGCTTCTAGAGACTGATGAAATTGAACGCGGTCGCTAACATTCCAATTAAACTCAACTTCAATTTTCTCTAGCTCAAAAGCATCAGTATAACTTTGAATTACTTCTAGTTCATCTGCGACAAATCCCGGATCAATTTCGCTGTAATCCGATTCGTAGATCAGGCGCGATCGCATTAATCCCCCAATGTCATGCCCTGGACTTACTAATCGAATCGCAACCGCAACTTTCTCACCTGAAACGACATGAGAACTTAAAACAATTCGACAAGAATGATCAAATAAATCACCTTCTTGAACTTTTTCACCGTTCACATAAACTTCAGCGAATTCCGCCCACCAAGTTAGTGCCAACCTTAGCGTTAATCCCGCTACTGGATAATTATTAATCGTTTCAGGCAGCACAAATTCTTGATAAAACCAGCGAACTTTTTGCCCTTTTTCCCACACTAAATATCGCTTTTCATTCAGTTCGATTTTTGTAAACGACTGTGTAGGAACTTCCTCGATGCCTATGGCGCACGTGGGCGTGTTCGCGCAATCTTCGCAAACCGACCAATGCTCGATCGCATCTGCTTGTACTAAATTCCGTAAGCGCTCGATAAAAGAAGCAGTTAGAACGTCAGTCATACCGATATGATGAGGGTGTGAAAAAATGCGATCGCACTCGATCGTCATCAGTGTATGACTTCTCGACGCTATCAAAGCCAATTCTTTAATTTTGTCAATCGGCAAACTCAGAAGATTGCGGACAGTACCGCAACGCTCCTGCGACATGCTAAAGTCACCACGATTTGGACAACCCAGATTTTGCTGTACCCGATTTACGCGGCGTTTCAGGGAACGCGATCGATTGGAAGGCAGATCGGGCGAACCATAGAAAAATCGGTATTGCGATTGCGGATGAGTCGAGAAGAAATCGCGATCGACCCCGACACGAATTTAAGTGATGCCCCGATTCAAAACGTTCTCACGGCAGTTAAACGGGCATTAGTCAGCAGCGGAAATTTGCCCATTTTAAGAGAACGTCATCCGCTGGTTTTGATTGGGCGATTCTTGATGCGTCGCGATGATCAAGATTTGATTGCCTCGAATCCATATCAAATTCAAGCGATCGCTTGTGCCGTTGACACTCATAAACTAGTTTTGATCCTTGACGGTAATGTCATTTTCGACGTTCTCACTCCTGGTCAACAGCGACAAATCGAACACCGCATTCGATTAGAGCTGGCGCGCTATTGGCAGTGGAAACGCAAGCTGTATCTTAGCTCTGCACCGTTATCGCTACCGGAAGATCGAGAAACTTTACTGCCGCCGATTCGAGTGTTTCGACAACTGATGGCGTGGATTCAAGCCAGTCCGGTTGCGATCGCAGCCAATCTATTTCAAGAATCGGAACTGGTGACGCAACCGAACGACCTCGATTGGTTTATTCCTTCTGTGCCGCTCTCCGCCTGGAACCCTGGAACATTAATTCCAACTCCTCCCAATCCCAAAAATATCACCGCTTGGGTTGCTCAGCTCCCGAACCTCTCAGATCTCGAAGCGTTGATCTGGGCTGCAATTCACTACTTCTTCGGCGATCGTACCCGATTTGCTCCGGCTCAAGGTTCAGTGGCAGGAATGGCAGAAGCTTCTCCAGGATTCGGATTTGCGACTTTATTTCGCGGTAAGCTTTCGGGACGTGAAACGCAAGAAAGCTTAATTTTAGAAGGCACAGCGGTTGGATTTGGGGAAACTCGATCGTTCTCTTTTGCACCTTCACTGCGTCAGCGAATCCGCGAATCTCTGAGAAAGCTTTCAGGCGCGATCGTCGCTCTAAGAAAACCAAAAGCGGAAATTATCATTCGGCAACAAACTTCGATCGTTGTGCCTCGATCAGATCTCGTAACGCAATTCGGGTCGAAATTCGTCCGCACCGAATCCGCTGAAATTACAGCCACTCAAAAAAACGCACTCAGCGTAGAAATACCAGAACGCTTCGAGGTTGAACCCGCTTTTGATTGGATCGAAACGCCTGCAACTCATGTGGAATACGTTCTAACACCTTGGCAAAAATTTTTAAAGTGGTTAGATTCCGGCGTTTTGTGGATCGAACGGCGACTGATTCGCTTGTGGCGGTGGCTCGATCGCGGCAATTAAAAACGATCCCCTACTCCTGTAAGATAAAGGGGCGATTCCCAAAATTTCGTCGCCATTGCCTTTGGAGTTATTCACATGATCACGCTCAAAATCGTTGTTTATATCACCGTTGCTTTCTTTGTGGGTTTATTCGTCTTCGGGTTCCTTTCAAACGACCCTTCACGCAACCCCAACCGCCGCGACTTAGAATAATCGATTCTCGCGCTGTGAGAACAAGAGGGCAGATGACTGCCCTTTTTTTATATCAAATTGGAATCAATTTGCTTCAATACCCGTCAACCCGTTAAAGTACCTACGTTGGTTGGGAGCATCGCAATTGTGCAAAAATCCAAGATTGCCCTCACCCTAACCCTCTCCCTGGGGAGAAGGGTTGGGGATGAGGGCGGAGAGACGCTAATGCACAATTGCGATGCTCCCCGCTGGTTTCTGCTTCGAGTCGGATTTTTATAAGATATGCCCTATTTGGTTCCATCCCCTGCACCGCCCGCGATCGTGCAGCCTACCCAAGCACCCGCGCCCAAGGTCGAGCTTGCGAAACCCGCACCGCCCGAAAAACTGCCAGTGGAACAAACCGACTCGCACCGCGCAGATGATTTGGCTGGAACCGAGCCGATTTCTGCTTCAGAACCAGAATGGAATTTTGCGATCGCTCCGCTCCCAGATCCCCGTTCTACCGCCCAAACGTCTCCACTGCCTTCTGCTCCGCTTCCCATCCCGACGACTCCCGCCCCTACCCCGACTCCCGCGCCAAGCAATATTCCGACCGGGCGGCTCACTTCCGAAGGCATTCTAGAACTCAAAGCCGATCGCCAAGAATACGACCAGTTGCGCCAGATTTTTACGGCTGAGGGTCGGGTGTCGCTGCGGTTTCGGGGCGCATTGTTGACAGGCGATCGCTTGCAGGTAAATTTGGTGAATCGATTGACCGTTGCAGACGGAAACGTAACGCTAACTAGGGGCGATCAAGTTCTGCGGGGACAGCGGTTTCGCTACAACTTAATTCAAGAAGAAGGAACCGTTGAACAAGCAAGCGGCGAAATCTTTATCCCATCAGCGGGAACAGATTTGAATCCGAATTTGCCGACCAGCATTACATCGGGCGTTGTTCCGGTTGGGTCGGTTGGCGATCGTGTCAGTGCAGCCCAAAATAATGTGTCTCAAGCGGGCGGTGTGCGGATTAACGTCGGATCACAGCAAAATGCTAGTGGTGCTACAGTCGTTTCCCCAGCAGGCGGAACCGTTCGGCGATTACGATTTGAAGCCGCACAAATTGAGTTCTACCCCGAAGGCTTTCAGGCGCAAAATATTCGCATCACCAATGATCCATTCTCGCCACCAGAATTGGAACTAAGAGCCGATCGCGCTGTATTGAAACGAGTTTCACCGCTGCGAGATGAAATTCGGACAACGCGAAACCGATTAGTCTTTGATCAAGGATTCACGCTGCCCTTACCAAGCCGCACGATCGTACTCGATCGAAGTCAGCGATCGCCTGCATTGTTTAACTTCGGATATGACGGAACTGATCGCGGTGGAGTCTTTATCGAGCGCGAGATTAATGTCTTGCCGCAGTCTCCGATCGAATTCACGGTGACTCCTCAGTTTTTTGTGCAAAGAGCGATCCA
>CAXTDB010000440.1:0-3739 GCA_964242045.1 uncultured Leptolyngbya sp.
GAGAGCGCGATCGACAACTGCCAGGAGCTTTGTGGCTCTTCAAACGGCAGGTAGAGATGTAGTCCGCCGCTGTAGCTAGAGGTGCAGGCAACATAGCTCACGAGTCCCAATGGTTCTAGAGCAGCAATGATTCGTGCGATCGCAAACGGATCTCGTTGAGAATGGTATTGACTGCCCTGATCGATATCAAGCATGGCATATTGGGTTTTGCTTCCAAAGCGCACACCGTAGAGATAGGAGCCTTGATCAATGTGACGATCGCTCAAGGGGTATCGTCGCTCAGTCTGCCACTCTACAGAGTCTGCTAGACTCGCGTGCTCTGCCCAAATAAAGTCATAACGGTGTGGAAAGAGTGTGAAGAAAGCATCTTCAACAGGTGAATTTGAATTGAATCGATTTGATTTGTGGTTGATATCTAGTTGCAGCATCGATACTTGCTCATGCAATTGACAACTCCTCGCTTGAAAAACTCATTTCGGCTACTGAGCATAGCAAGCGGCTTAGAGGTCAACTTGTGACCCTACCGATCAAACTGATCAAAGTGATCAGCACTGTGACCTTTTCTGAAATGCTTGCTGCTGCTGGTTTTGCAGCATCTAAAAGTGACATTCATCAAAGGTGAATGGTGTTTTTATCCAAGGTGAACGGCATGTTTATCCAAGGTGAGCGGTGTTTTACACCGAATCTAAGTGACCTTCATTTGAGGTAAATGAAGATTAAGGCTAGAAGGTGTGACCTTCATCCTGAGTGAACGGCTTTTTCGCTTGCCGTGTGACCCTACTTGAATTCGATTCACTGCTTCAAGATGTGACGTTCATCAGCGGTGAAAGACAAATTCGCTCTCTATACGCAATTGAATACAAATTTGAGTTAGTGACGTTCATCAAAGGTAAAAGCAGCAACTCAAGGCAGTGTGACGCTGAAATCGGACTGGAAGCATTGCAGCTCCCGTTGCTTAGCTCGCTGAAGGTGTCCGCTTAATTTGCCCTGTGAAGTGTGACGTTCATCGGATGTAAAAGACAAAATAAATTACTGCTCGATTAGTGACACGATCGCAGTTGTTCGAGTCTGTGACGTTCATCAAATGTAAAAGAAATAAATCAAGGTGAAGTGACGTTGAAAGCAGCGATATTTGAGTGACCTTCATCGTAAGTGAAAGAAGTCTTAACAAAAATATGTGACGTTCATGTAGGCTAAAAGAGAAAACTCGAAGGGGTGTGACGCAATAAAGTTGATTCTTTGGTGACATTCATCACAGGTGAAGGGAATACTTTTCAAGTCTGTGACCCTACCTAAGCGCTTAGAAGAGATGAGATCGAGTGAAACTTATCTTAGGTAGGCGGTCCCTTGTAGGCTCTGTGCTGCTCAGGTGAATAATTGAATCAATCTTTCTTGATACTGTGGCTGAATTTTGCGCTTTCCGCCTTCGATCATCTTGACCCAACTTTCTGTGCGCTCCATCACCTGTGCGACTTGCAGTTGAGTCATGCCTTTGGCTAGTCGAAGCTGTTTGAATTGTGCCCCTGACTCAATCTGGCGTAGCAGTGATTTATCTGATGAAGCAGTTGAGGAGTCGCTAGCAGTTGCGCTGCTGCTCAAACGCTTCGGTTCTAGTCTGGAATTAAGTCTGCGTGCTTCGTCAATTTCATCTAACTTGTCCGCAATAATTTGCGGTGGCTGAATCCAAACTTTGCTTGCTAACAGCAGATCAAACTGACCCCGCATTCGCTTTGTCCGGTCGGTTAAGCGCGTTTCACTCAGGGCATCTTTTGCCCAAAATGCTGCGGCTTCCTCTGGGTCATCTGGAATCTGAGACAATAGCTCCGACTCTTCTGTATTGACCCAGTATTGAATCGGGTAAGCCTCATCGCGGGTGATTTTCCAGCCTTTTTCGATTAAAACCTTTAGCGAGGTTAACCATAATCGCACGACCTTGGCGCGATCGCGGTAGTTTGATTTAGCAAGCTGAAGATTTTTTTCACCAAAAGCAACCTTCATCAAGCCTTCAACGGTCATAGGGCTGTGCCGATTAATTTTGGTTTTGAACAATAGCCAGGTCATCAGTCGGGCAGCCCCTTCGTAGTGATGCCATGTACTCATCAAGTCCTGCAAGATCTGCTGCGATAGGATGCCATATTCGTAGTAGCCTTCGCGATTGCGACGCATTTCTTCGTTGAGAAAGTACTTCGCCCAGTTTCCACAACGAATGCTCAATGTAAACCCAACCAGCGTTTGTTCCCCAACTAGGCTGCCTGAATCGTCCTGCAAGCATTCTTGAAAGTGCAGCATCGGTTCTGCAATTTCCCAAAGCCAAGTGCGACTAACCGTAAAGCTGGGAACTCGTCCTTGATCGGGATATGAAACATAAACCAGCAGATGACAAGGCTGCTTGGCAAGCTCCAGCATCAGTTGCAGCTTTTCTTGTCGATTGAGATTCTTGTTTTTATCTAGCCCCAAATACCGTTCGAGTTGTCGATCGTTCAAAACAAACTGCTGTTCCCAAGGTCGAGCAAGCTGAGTGGCATGCGCTGAATGAATCAGATGCATACAAGCCGCTCGAATATCGAATTGCTCAATCAGTGCTAGGGCTGCCTCGCTCTCTAAGACAGAGGGATATTTAGAAAACAAATCCTGCGTTAGCCAGAACGACAAATAACCCTTACCCTTGGCAATCAAACTTTCGTAGTACAGTCCATCCTCAGAGTCTTCCCACTGCAAGTCTTGCCGTTGAGTTAAGATATTTGCGCCTTCCCATATCAGTCGGCTCGATGCCAAGCGATGAATCGGTTCGCTTGGAAACAAGTCAGTGTTTGTGTCTGGACGTTGTACAGTGCGACTACGGCTGCGCTGCTTCTTGGGTTCGGTGGATACGGAGCTATCCGGCTGAACAGAAGTCGTCGGAGCAATCTCGATGAGGCGATCGTCGGTGTCTAGCTTCAGCTTCTTTCTAGGCATAGCGGCAAACCAAAGAGTTCAGAGCGATACGATTAAAACCAGTCGCAGTGCTCTGAATTCTATAAGCTAGTGCAAAATTTCGCAAAGAAGACGAGATCAGCAAATCATTTTTCTTGTGTAATAAGCCCACAATTACACAAGAAAGATAGTAGAGGTTGTTATCGTTGTGTTAAACGTTCCTGCTTTCTTGTGTAATAAGGGTAAAATAACGTAGGAATTACACAAGAAACTATGCCGCGCCGAGCAACGGTCCAGTCTCTGCAAGCCTCTATTAATCGTCTCAGTCATCAAGAGCAACAACAGCTATATAACTGGCTCGGCAAGCGTTTGCAAGAGAATGCAATGACCGGAAGCGAAAGTTCGAGCAGCACTTTAGCGACACGGAATTACGACGGCAAGACGTATGTGCCGCAAAAGCGTCGCTGTGGTCGTGCTGGCTGCGATTGTATGGGTGGAGAGGTTGCTGATGTGGGACATGGACCGTACTGGTACGCTTACTGGAGTGAGGACGGAAAAACCCAAAGTCAGTATATTGGCAAGCGTCCTCCCTGGCTGGGAAATTAGGAGCATCAAGCGGTTAAATTCCCCAAGTTGACAATCATTCCAGTCGTGAGCGTTAGATCAGAGAATGTCTTGCAATCAATCGTTTCATCTACAAGATATTCTTGCCGCTTGAACTGATAGCCATCCAACGCAAACACAATCGTCTTGATGCCTTTACCGCGCTCGCAGTGGATCTCTGGAATTTGTCCGCGATAGTCGATCGCCCAGTACTCAGGAACTT
>CAXTDB010000441.1:0-3730 GCA_964242045.1 uncultured Leptolyngbya sp.
TGGGAGGAATTCGGATCGTGAATCGGTCAAATTCCGAATTCCGAATTCCCAATTCCGCCTTTGCTATGTATTTGCGCGCTCTGCATCTTCGCCACTTTCGCAACTATCAAGATCAGCACATCGATTTTACGTCTGCTAAAACGATCCTGCTCGGCAACAATGCTCAAGGAAAGTCGAACTTGCTCGAAGCCGTTGAGCTACTTTCTTCGCTCAAATCTCATCGAACTTCGCGCGATCGCGATTTAATCTACGACGGTGAAACACTGGCTCAAATCACCGGACAGCTAAAGCGCGAAATCGGAGAAAGTGAACTAACGATGACGCTGCGAGAAAGCGGACGACGAACGGTGGCGCAAAACGGGGTTTCTCTACGCCGACAGCTCGATTTTCTTGGCACACTCAACATGGTGCAATTTTCGAGTTTAGATCTAGATTTGGTGCGGGGAGGCCCAGATCAGCGCCGACATTGGATCGATGCGCTGCTTGTTCAGCTAGAGCCGATTTACGCTTATGTGCTGCAACAATACAATCAAGTACTGCGGCAGCGCAATGCTTTACTCAGAACGCGATTAAGAGAAGAGAGCGAAGGAAGAACAGTCGCAGCACCGGATTTAGCGCTATGGGATGCACAACTCGCGATCGCTGGATCAAGAGTAATTCGACGACGGGCTAGAGTTCTTGATCGATTATCTCCGTTCGCGGAACAATGGCATCAAGCAATTAGCGGCAGTACCGAAAAGCTAGAGATTCACTACGCGCCGAATGTTACGGCTGAGATTGACACTCCAGAAGCATTGCAGCAGGCGTTTTTAGAAAAGATTCAAGCAAAAGCGATCGCGGAACAACATCAAGGAACTACATTGGTTGGAGCGCATCGCGACGAAGTAGAGTTTCTGATCAATCAAACGCCTGCGCGCCAATACGGTTCACAAGGTCAACAGCGAACATTAGTTTTAGCATTAAAGTTAGCGGAACTGAAACTAATCGAAGATGTAATCGGAGAACCGCCGCTTTTACTATTGGATGATGTGTTAGCGGAACTAGATTTAAACCGACAAAATCAATTATTAGAAGCGATTCAGGATCGATTCCAAACATTGATTACTACGACACATTTAGGATCGTTCGATGCTCAGTGGATTGATTCAGCGCAGATTTTAGAAGTAAAAGCGGGGCAGCTTCATGCTCAGGGTTAATTCATCTTTCATGCACTATTAAGTTGATCGGCGACAGTCATAGCCAACATAGGGAATACCGATACGATATTGCTGCGCTGAATTGCGATCGCACTTCTCAGCTTGAATGGTGACTTGAGCCGGAAAATCACGCAGTTTCAAACCAGGAGCGATCGCCCAAAATTTTTGAACTGCGGGAGACTGAATCTTTAATGTTGCCAGCTTACTCCAGAATGCGCTGTATCCTTGCGATCGAGAAACCAGCGCGAACCTTGAAGGCTGACAGTATTCTGGATGCTGTTTTTCTTCAGTTTGAACTGCTAAAGCAAAACCTAGCCCTAAAGCAATGTCTTGAAAATCTTTGTAGCTCATGACGATCGCGCTACAGTCCCTAGACACCATAGTTTGAGCGACGCGATCGGGCGTATAAGGCTTGAGAAACACTAAATTAGAAACAACAAAAATACAGCTTAAACCACCGATAAAATAAAGAAAAATCGGGTTTTCAAACTTAGAAGGCTGCAATTTCCAGAAGCTTGCTCCGATCAAAACACAAACCGCTGGATAGTAGATAAAGTTATATCGCGGAACTTGGGTGATATCTTTGCCGAGAACGTAGACGATCGCAAAAAATTCCAGTAACACCCCGATCACAAAACTCATGAGAATCAGCGTTTCCCAGTGCGTTTTCGGATCATTCCACAACAGCTTTAACCCTTTCAGAACACACCAAATGATCCAACCTGCGAATAGCAGCATGGTCACACCAGACAGCACAATCATCCAAATCGGCTGGTGCTCCACCGGAAACGACACCACCATCACAAGCCATCCTGCCGCAAACTGATACAGCGGAATCAAAAAGCTCCACCATGCAGCATCAGAAGTTGTTAACCAATCGGTTTCAGGACGACTGATATGACTGATAAATATCGGAAGCCAAGGTAAGCAGATCGCAATGATTCCTAGACCCGAAAGTACGATCGCGCCCCAAGTCCGCCACCAAAATCTGAACGGATGACGCAATCGAATCTGCAAGACCAATAGCGCAAAGAATTGAGCCGCGATCGCTAAAACCAAAAAGTAATGCACATAAAATCCAACACCATTCACCACGATCCAGCCAATCCAAACTTTTAGCGATCGCTTTCCCACTAGCAAATCTTGCTGAATCCGAATCAATCCGACGATCGCCACAATCACAAACAGCATTGGAATCGTATAGTGTCGCGCTTCTTGAGATAGATAGACTGCAAACGGCGACACCGCCATCACAAACCCCGCGATCGTGCCTGCACCGGGAGAAAACGCAACTCGATTTAATCCATACACAGCGGCGATCGCACCGATTCCCGCGATCGCACTCAGCGATCGTAATCGCCACACCCAATCTCCCGGAACCCATTGCAGCCATTGATGTAACCAGCAGAAAAATAGCGGTGGATGAACCGATTGCACCGCCACCGTGTGAGCAATATTCGCGCAGCTTGTAGACTTCAATTGAAAAAGCTGATTTAACTCAGAAACGCTAAAAAACTGCTCGACGGGCACTTCAAAATAATTCCGCCCCATGCTGAAAACGGCGGTAATCACTTCATCCATCCACAGCGGTTTGGCATCGAGATCCCAAAATCGCAGAACCGCGCCAATCAGCAGAGCCGTTACTAAACCAAGCCACTGAGACAAGAGAACATTCGATCGAGACATCAGCTTTGAACTCTACACTAGATTGCGGAACTTCGGGACACTTCAGATGGCAGATTCAACACGAATTATCGGAATTACAGGCGGGATCGGTATGGGGAAAACAACGGTTTCAAACTATCTCGCCACCACGCAACATCTACCTGTTTTAGATGCGGATTTGATTGCGCGCGATGCGGTCGCACCCGGATCAGCGATTCTGGCTCAGATTGTCGATCGCTACGGTTCCCATCTCCTGCGGCTCGATGGCACACTCGATCGAGCAAAACTCGGCGGCATTATCTTTTCTAATCCCGCTGAACGTTTCTGGCTCGAACAGCAAATTCATCCGTTTGTGAGACAAACACTTTCAACGGAGCGCGATCGCCTAATTCAAACTCATTCCACGATCGTTTTTGTGATTCCGCTGTTATTTGAAGCAAACATGAGCGATTTAGTCAGTGAAATCTGGGTGATTTCTTGTCCAGAAGTCCAGCAAATTCAACGACTCACTCAGCGAGAAAAGCTGAGTTTAGAGCAAGCCCAAGCGCGAATTCAGAGCCAAATGCCGATCGAACAAAAGCGCGATCGAGCGGATATCGTGCTAGACAATTCCACCACGCTCGAAGCCTTACTCGCGCAAGTCGATCGAGCTTTAAGTTGACGATCGCTCATCTACGACCGCTAGACTAAGCAAGGCGATTAAAAAGAATTCCATATGGCAGCCACTTTAAAACAAATTGCAGGCTATCTCGAAAAAAAAGACTGGAAGTATCGCATCGACGAAGAAGGCTGCCGCATTTTAACCGGGGTGCATGGTGAGAATTTAGAAGATTTTTTAATCGTGATTCAGCTTGATGAAGAAGGCGAGT
>CAXTDB010000442.1:0-3727 GCA_964242045.1 uncultured Leptolyngbya sp.
AGCGAGAAACGGCGAAGTTTTTTGAGGCGTGTTTACCGATCGAAGAAATGGCGCGACGTGGAGAAGAGACAATGCGCTACGGCCCGCTTAAGCCTGTGGGACTGTTTGATGCGCGAAAAGGTGATTTTCGCGAAAACAAAGAGCATCGCCCTTATGCAGTTGTACAGTTGCGCCAAGAAGATAAATCCGGTCAACTCTGGAACATGGTCGGCTTTCAAACGAATCTACGCTGGGGTGAACAAAAGCGCGTATTTCGCTTGATTCCAGGCTTAGAAAATGCCGAATTTATCCGGATGGGCGTGATGCACCGCAATACGTTTATCAATTCACCCGAACTGCTTTTACCAACCTTGCAGTTTAAAGGTCGATCGACGTTACTTGCAGCCGGACAACTCAGCGGAACCGAAGGCTACACTGCCGCTTGTGCAGGCGGCTGGCTTGCAGGAACAAATGCCGCGCGGGTTGCGTTAGGATTATCACCCCTGACCCTTCCAGTGAATACAATGATGGGCGCATTGTTTGACTTTATCAGTTCCGCCTCTCCGAAACACTTTCAGCCAATGCCCCCGAATTTCGGCATTCTACCGGAACTGCCGCAGAAGATTCGCAACAAACAAGAGCGGTATGGACAATATCGCGATCGTGCCCTCTCAGACCTAGACCAGTTCCGCCTTTCTCTTTCTAAACCCTATGCGCTTGCTTTGTCTTAGTAACGGTCACGGTGAAGATACGATCGCAATTCGCATTCTTCAAGCGTTGCAGCAGAAATCGAATTGTACGATCGAAGCTTTACCGATCGTCGGGGAAGGTCACGCTTATAGAAACGCAAACATTCCGGTGATTGGATCTGTAAAAGTGATGCCATCCGGTGGATTCATCTACATGGACAACAAGCAACTGGTAAGAGATATACAAGGAGGATTAGTAAAGTTAACGCTAGAGCAAATCAAAGCGATCAAAAACTGGGCAAAAGAAGACGGTCTGATTTTGGCGGTCGGCGACATTGTGCCGATGGTGTTTGCCTGGGTTAGTGGTGCGCCGTTTGCGTTTGTTGCAACTGCAAAGTCAGAGTATTACCTGCGCGATGAGAAAGGTTGGTTGCCGAGAAAATCTTGGTGGGACGATCGATTAGAGCGATCAACCGGATGTATTTTCCAACCGTGGGATCGCTGGCTGATGAAACGACCGCAATGTAAAGCTGTATTTCCACGCGATCGCTTCACTGCCCAAATTCTCAAGCGCTTTGATGTGCCTGCCTTTGATCTCGGTAATCCCATGATGGATGGCTTGGAATGGTCAGGATCAGAAAGCTTTGATGGATTGACGATCGCATTAATTCCCGGTTCTCGTCCGCCTGAATGTTTTGCGAATTGGGAATTGATGTTGCAAGCGATCGACAAAATGAGCGATCTAAAACGTCCAATGCAGTTTTTAAGCGCGATCGCACCTGGAATCGATTTAGATCAACTACATCAATTGTTAGTCAGTTACCGATGGCGTTCTATAAATTCTGATACTTATGTGAATGGCTACGGTGAAACTCAAACCACACTAAAGTTAATGCCGGGACGATTTGCAGAATGTATTCAGCGCAGTGAAATCGCGATCGCAATGGCAGGAACCGCGACCGAACAATTTATCGGACTGGGCAAACCTGCTTTTATCCTTCCGGGTGCAGGACCTCAATTCACACCCGCCTTTGCTGAAGCTCAAACTCGATTGTTAGGGGCTTCGGTCACGCTGGTTTCACAGCCTGCTCAGATGAGTTGTGCAGTGCGATCGCTGTTAGAAAATCCCGATCGGATTCAAGCGATCGCAGACAATGGGCGACGACGCATGGGAGAACCGGGAGCAGCAGAGCGGATCAGCGATCGCTTAATCGAAATCCTCTCTGCCCTCTAAGATTCCGTAGACGGTGTAGAGACCGAGGGAGCGGAGGAACTCCCCGCAAATTCTGATCGCTGTTCGTTCAGTTTCCGTGAATCTTTCACCTTAATTGGACAAACATTAAAAAGATACGATCGTAGTCGTGCCAAGTCGGGTGAAGCTCTGCTAGTTTCACCCGAATCGACGCGCCTTATGGGTTGAGTAAGACTAATTGCTGTGATTGCAGCGATCGAACTTGATCGATTGAGATTGAAACCTGAGAAAGAATTTCTTTGACCGATCGCGTTTGATTCCCATCGCAGGCTTTGAGAAATTGAAACTCGTCCTCTGCTAAGTTGATGATTTGATAGTCGTAGTTAAACAAACATCGACTTTCCCAACCATCCATACAAGGGCTGCGTTCAGGAATTGCATTCAACAGCGCTTCATCAGAACTCCAATCCGATCGCGGTAATTCGCCTCGACCGAGAAAGAATTCATAGTGTGTGACTGATTCAGGATCGAGCAGTTCGATCAAGCGATATCTTTCTCGATCGCTCAAACTCTCTGCCCGCTCGACCAAATCAGGATGATTAAACAATCGCGCTGCTTCCCACTGACGCGGATTAGAAAAGCCCAAAAACTTTAATCCCGAAGCATCAATCAACTCGAATAAAGTGTGAATATTGTAATCGACTTCACGCGGATGCACGTACATATCGGCGAAACATTCATCGCGCGTATTTTCCATCGACCAGCGTTCTTGTTCTCGTCGAACTAATCGATTGTTCGGCGGCAATGATGCGAAGATTTGTCGCCCGATCGCGACTCCTTCTCGATAGTTTGAGCGATCAGATTGTAAAAGCGCAATCGCTTCCTGCATGAGTTGAATTTCATGTCGTCCCAGTTCCGAATACACAAAAATGTGCATTAATCCACCCGGCGCAAGTTTCGTCGCTAGCGATTGAATCCCACGAATCGGATCGGGTAAATGATGCAGAACACCCACGCAGTTAATCAAGTCAAACTGTCCTGACAACTGATCCGCGTCGTAAAGGCTGAGGTGATGAAAATCGACGCGATCGGCTCCGGAGCGCTGACAGCGTTCTCGCGCTACAGAGAGCGCTCCCGAACTCAGATCAATGCCTGTGACGTGAGCTTGAGGATTCAAATGCACTAGATATTCAGTTCCAACGCCTGTGCCGCAGCCCGCATCGAGAATTCGGACATTTTGGCGCTTTGGCTTTTTTCCGGTGCAGAAACTATAAGCGGCGAGCCAATTCCAGCGCCAGTTATAACCGGGGGGCGGCTCATCTAACAAAGGCTCTGGCGGGAAAGGATAAGTATTATAAAGTGCAGCCACTGCCGCACTGATCGTTTGAGGGTCTGACATGGTTCACGAAAAATTACAGCAAGCCGAGATAGATCTAGTGTCTCATTCGATGGGCAACTGGAGACGGGAAACCGTCCTATCGTGGATCGATCGAGATTTGCCACAATGGACATAAGCTGAATCGATCAGACTACACAAAACATCATGGATAACAATAATTGGATCTCGCAATTGCTCATGCTCGGTGTGGGGACGACTTCTCTAGTCGCTGAAAAGCTGAAGGAAGTAGGCGATCAGTGGGTCAAAGAAGGCAAGCTGAACCCTGATCAGGCGAAGGGCTTTGTCGATGATTTAATGACTCAGTTAAAAACCGAACAAGGCGGGTTTGAAGCGCAGATGCAGCGGCAGCTTCGCAACATGCTAATGGATCTGGGTGTACCGCGCCAAGCCGAAATGGACGAACTCCGGGGAAGACTCGATCGCTTAGAGCGTCAACTGCGCGATTTAGAAAATAAGCTCTGGAAGTAA
>CAXTDB010000443.1:0-1561 GCA_964242045.1 uncultured Leptolyngbya sp.
GCAAGACGATATGCAGCCTCTCTTTAATCAATCTTTGAAAGTCGAAACTCTAAACTTAACGATCGACAATCTTCCCGCTCACTTAGAGGGTACAACGATCGTTCAACTCTCTGATTTACACTACGACGGAGAGCGATTGTCTGAGGAAGTTTTAGCACAAGCGATCGGGGCAACGAATCAAGCTGAAGCGGATTTTGTCGTGATCACAGGTGATTTTGTCACCGACGATCCAACTCCGATTTATGAATTAGCTAAGCGATTGAAACAGGTGGAATGCGGTACGGGCATTTATGGAATTTTGGGCAATCATGATCTGTACCGTCGAGAGAGTAAGCAAATTATTATTGATGCCTTGTCAGCGGTAGATGTTCAAATTCTGTGGAATGAGATTGCTTATCCAGTTGGGGAAGGACTGGCACTGGTCGGCTTAGCGGATCTGTGGTCTTCCGCCTACAAACAATCTGGCGCATTGATCGAGCAATTACCCGCAGATCTACCGCGAATTGTTCTCGCTCACAATCCTGATTGTGCTGATTCGCTACAACAGTACCGCGTTGATTTACAGCTTTCGGGACATACCCACGGCGGACAGATCATCATTCCAGGAATTTTGAATGTTTCGGTGATGTGTGCCTATCTATATCGGACGCTGCCAAGCAAAATGAAGCATAGAATCTCCGCATTGCGTGCTTGTTACCGCGTGATGAAACACTGGGAATGGGTCAAAGGATTTCATCAAGTGGGAAACAATCGGCTCTATGTTAATCGTGGATTAGGAACTTATTTTCCGGGGCGATTGTTCTGTTCGCCTGAAGTGACCGTGATTACCTTGAACAGCAAAGCTTAGTCGATCGATCTAATTTTTCAGCTTGCGAATTTGGCGGGTTTCTTCCAAGATGCCTTCTACATCTTCATTGCTGAGTCGCCGCACATAGTTCACCTTGACTTCTTCTAGTAGATCGGTTGCCAAAGATTGAAGCTCTTGCAGCGATCGCTGTTGCTGCAATTCTGCGGTTAAGTTCTGACCAAAGCTTTTTACCAGCTTACTAATCAACTCTGCACCAACTTTGTCTTCAAATGCCAGCACGATCGCATCATAAACACCGTTCGTCACATCAGAAACTAATCGTTCATTAATTTGTCGCGGTAAATCTCCGACTAATGGCATTGCCTTTAACCCTTGGTATGCAGGCGATTGGCTCAAAATCGTATCAATGCTATGTCTTAATACTGCCTCTAACTCAGGTTTCACTTTTGGTAAAACCTTGTAGACCGTGGTTTGAACTAAATGAGTAGTGAGTTCTTGAATCTCATCGCGCTGATTTAGGTCAATGTAAGGACGATTCACCGATTGAACAAACCAGCGAGAAAACTCACCGCGCTCGATCGAAGACTGCAATCGCTCAATCACCTGAATCACCACCACTTCTGCCATGTCTTCGGAAATGTTGGCGACAAAGCCCTGACTGGCTTGATTGCGAACACGATCAAGATTAATAATTCCAGAGTGATCAAGTCGAATCGTTACCGGAATCACTCGCAACCATCGCAGAAACGGCAG
>CAXTDB010000443.1:1571-2683 GCA_964242045.1 uncultured Leptolyngbya sp.
TCTAACCTGGCTAGATGCCGTGCAGTAGCAAAAAGATGTCATACCATCGCCAAAGCACGGCATCTAGCCAGGTTAGACTCTTAAACCGACGACTGAGATAAAATGTGCGCGCAATGAATTCTAAAGCAAAGATCGCGACGAATGGCGCATCGATTAACCAAAACCAATCGATCAGTTCACCATTCTCACCGATCGATCGATAATAGTTCAACGCAATCAGCGGACGAATCTGTTGAGTGAAAAACTTCGTTTCAGGAACTAATCCGCGCGATAAGTTTGCTGTACTCCAAAATTTGTTAAACGCTTGTGTCGCTGATTCTCCCCTGCGTTGTCCATAGACATGCTCTCGCATTCGATTTTTAATCTTCTCTAACGTTCCACTCTTGCCAGAAACAGCAAATGGATTCGTGCTGATCATTTCTGCACTGCGATCGCGCAATTGCTGCAATCTTGCCTGCACTTGCAGACTCTGTAAGCCAAATTGTTGAAGTTCTTGCTGTAAAGCATCCACCGAGGCAAGATAGGCTTCCGTATCTCGATGCGGTTCGATGCCTTTGACGCGATCGTACACTCGTGTTACGCCCGGAAAGTTACGATACCAGAAATCGCGCCACGGTACATACGCCAAATCAAACGCGACCAATCCCAGATTCGCCAATGCCAGCAACGCCATTGATCGCTCAAACCAAAGATTTCGACGCGAAGAACGAGAAGATCGCATACATTCAAACCAGCATTGCTTTTCTGAATTCTAGTTCCGATCGTAGAGTTCCAGACTAGACAATGCCTTTATGAGGGGAAGAAAGTCACTTTTTCGCGAAATTACTTCGGTTGCTTTCTAGCATCAACTGATATTAAATCTAATGCCCTGAATAAAGTCTGCACTTTGAACCCTCTGAAAATGGTGAATCAAAAAAAGTAGAGCAACCTGACTTAAACGGCTCTGAGTAGAGATAATCTGTTTCGGTTTCTGTGCGAAATATTAGGGCATTGGAAAAAGAAGATCCAGTATTAATACGGAGGATTTATATTTTCTTTACAGAGAAGTCGGGAATCTACTAGACTTTCAGCGCTCAATCGCGGTGAATTGTGCAGTTTTCTCGACGTACGCT
>CAXTDB010000443.1:2693-3711 GCA_964242045.1 uncultured Leptolyngbya sp.
ATAACTTTGAAGCAATATCGCTGAAACTCGCCCTAGAGTTAACGTCAGCAAAAGAGCCTGTGTTGAATTGAGCGATCGAAAAAGGCAGTCTTATGAATATTGGTGATTCTACAGAAGTCTAATGCAAGTGTGAAGCATCGATAAATTTGTCAGTATTTTATAGATTGCTCACGCGATCTCTGATATCGAAACGGACTCTCATAGTGAAACGGACTCTCATAATAGAACAGCGATTTTCTTCGATCCGCGACTTCAGGCGGAACCGTTTATTCTGAATAAGGACTCGATCGCAGTTTTGACCATGACAGACAACACTCCCATTCACGTCATCGGTGGCGGATTAGCAGGAACCGAAGCCGCTTGGCAAATCGCCCAAGCAGGCGTACCCGTCGTTCTGCACGAAATGCGCCCTATTCGACAAAGCCCCGCCCATCACTCAGAGCATCTTGCAGAACTAGTGTGCAGCAACTCATTCGGCGCACAGGCAACCGATCGCGCTTCGGGACTGCTGCACGAAGAACTGCGGCGATTGGGATCGATCGTGATTCAAACCGCAGATAAACATCAGGTTCCAGCGGGCGGCGCATTAGCGGTTGATCGAGGCATATTCAGCCAGGATTTAACCGAAACTTTGGCAACGCATCCATTCATTGAGTTGCGCCGTGAGGAAATTACGGAAATTCCAAAATCAGGCATTGTCGTGCTGACGACAGGACCTTTAACCAGTGAATCGCTCGCTGAGGATTTGCGCCAGTTTACCGGAATGGCGTACATGAGCTTTTTCGACGCGGCAAGCCCGATCGTTGTGGGAGAATCGATCAACTTTGAAACGGCATTTCTCGCTTCTCGCTACGATCGAGGCGAAGCCGCGTATCTTAACTGCCCAATGGATAAAGCGCGGTATCTCCACTTTTGGCAAGAACTGTGCAAAGCAGAGCAAGCGGAATTAAAGGATTTTGAGCGCGAAACGGCGAAGTTTTTTGAAGCGTGTTTACCGATCGAAGAAATGGCGCGACGT